>NZ_CP029684.2:332878-665757 GCF_004102045.2 Oenococcus sicerae
CCGATAATTTGGTAGATTTTTTTGAATAGGTGCATAAGCCTAATAATTAAAATCTCATCTCGAGATTGAAGTGGGGCATACAAAGAGTAAATGATTGCTGTTCCAATACCAAGCTCTGCTAAAGACAAAGTTCCTAGAACATTCGTGAAAAGACCATTGTATCCAAGAAAGGTTGATCCCAAAAAATGGATAAAAAAAGTGCGATTTAGAAATTGTAATACGGTGTTTAGGGCCACAACAAGAACACCAGAGAAGGTATTTAAAAAAATGGCCTTAAAACCAAATGAAACGGGTTTAGTATTACGCTCTGGCCTTGTATCTCTTTTATCCAGCATCTGTGCCTCCCTTTGTTGCCATTCTTATATCCTTTCTAATTAGTCTTTTGCCATTGCCACACATAACGCACACATGTATTTATTTTTTTCATAAAATTTGAAAACTTAACTTTAGCAAAGAATAATACTTTTTCGTGCCGCATGTTCGAATATAGCAACTCACACAATATTAAATTTAACAGTTCTAAATCGCTCTTGTCTCATTAAATCAGGGGACAAATATATCTCTAGTATTCCATTTCCAAATATCAAGGATCTTAAAGCCATAGCTGCGCTTCCTCTTGACTGTTCTCATGATTATCATATATAACAATTAGAGAAAATGTTTTAGCCATTATTTTGTGCCTTTCTAGCAACTTCAATTAATACATTTTCGAACTTTTGAGCACTTGATTTAAATGTCAAACTCTGAACCAACTTTGCACCATTAGTAGCAATCCGAATACGCTTGCTATTGTCATTAAATAAACTAATAATGCTATCTGCTAGTCCTTGATAATCTTCTACATCATTTAATAAAGCGGTTTGATTTTCAATACCAAAGTCATCCACGCCACCGTTCCTAGTCGAAACTAAAGCAGCCCCACTCGCCATGGCTTCAGTGGCCACTAATCCCCATCCTTCCAAAATACTAGTAAACAAAAATATGGAAGATTGATTGTAAATCCGTTCCCTGAGGGTTTTGATATTAGCTTTCTGAATATAGTAAATATAGGTAGGCAAGTTCTCAGGCGGTTCAAAATTACCAAAAAAAATCACTTTTAGATCTGGAAACGACGCATGTACTATTTCCAAGGCCTTCAGGCCGGTTCTGGTATCTTTATATTTATTAGGATGGTTGATCAAACTAACCACGTGTCCACGCATTGCAATAGGATTTATAATATAAAAATCACTTTTCCGCACATAATTTTTCACCAATACAACATGTGATTCAATTTTTTTTACCAGATTCAACAACCAAGTTGCAACAACAATTTTTTGAATTGGAAGCCGCCAGGCAGCTCGGACAATACGTTCTTCGCTATATACTTTTTCATCATGCTGAATCAAATATACCAAGCGATCGGCATTTACTTTTTTTTCAAAAAGTTCCAAGGCAATCCCGTAATCGCAAGCAAGTATGACATCTTGGTGATCAAACATTCTACGTTTAGTAGAGTAACATGTTTTAAGCAGCACACGTTTGTCCAAGGAAAGCCAAGTGATTGTCAATTGCTGCTTTGCACGCCTGACAAAATCTAAAAAATGGCCCAAGTGCTTCAAAATATTAAGCTTTCGAAGTTTATAAAAAGTATCCGCTTCAAAAATAATTTCCACTTCATGCCCACGAGATACCAAATAATTGGCGTAGTCGTATACAATTTTTCTGCCACCCGAAGCAGTGTTGTCGTGGAATCGCATTACGATTGAAATTTTCATCAGTTTTCCTGCCCGAACAAATCCAAAAATCGTTGAGTAGACTTAGCCATATTAGTTAATTGAAATTTTTGCTGTTTAGCAGCACTTTGAAAAGACGACTTAGTAGCAGTATTTTGATGATGCAATACTTTAATAGTCGGATCGTATTTAGAAACCATACCTTGAGCTCTTATATGTTTGTCTAGGATTTCGGTTTCAAAATAGAAAAAAGTACCTTCATCGAAAGGGCTGGCTACCTTAATAAAGAAATCTTTAGAAAATATAAGTAACGAACCGTGCAGGATTACATTCGTCTGAACGCTATCTGATTGAACAACTTTTCCTTGTCTATGTTGTAGCACGAAACGGCGCAAGATCTTTATCCTCTTTAAATTTGCTCGTAATTTAAATATAAGAGTAGGTTGATTTATTAATCGTACTGACCTCTGATGGATTTGTACAACTTCCTGATTCGAATATGCTTTATTTCTTTTTGGGTTTTGGTGAATGCCAGTCTCCGGCACAAAGACATCTGGGCCCATCACGTCAAATCTTTGTTTTTCAAAAGATGCTTGAACAAGTTGGATGAAATTTTTTTGTGAAAATTCAATATCATTATTCGCAAGTACAATAAAATCAGGTTTTAGTTTCAAAGCTTCAATATAGCCAATATCATTGCCCCTAGCAAAACCCACATTCGACTGATTCAAAATAACGTTCACACGACGATTAGTAGCAAAATATTCATCAAGTTTTTGACCAGAGCCATTTGGGGAGGCATTGTCAACGATTATAATCCTCTTATCGCCTGTAATGTCGTTCAAAATATGATTAACCTCTTGGAGAGTGGACTTATAGGACATGTAATGTAAAATAACCCAAACAAACATTCAATTTCGCCTCCCTTCTTTTATTTCAATTGATGTGTCTTTTTAACCCGTGGAACTTCCAAAGCATAGTTCTCACCGTAAATTTGTTTTAAATAATCATCCCAACGAGCCGGAACTCTAAAAGTTGTATCCTCAAATGGCAGAAAAGTACCCCTGCCCCAGATTTCGCTTGGAAATATCTCTTTGTCAAACGACGATCCAGTTATGGTACCAATCCATTTGGATTGGTTTCCCATACGCGATGAATAGATTTTATCCAAGACATCATAAGTCCAATTCTGGGAATACATTTTTTCAACATGCAATTTGTTCAGTAAGGATATTATTTTTTTTCGCATTCCTTTGTGCTGGGAAATTGTATCTTTATAATTTGCAGTATGGACAGCACCCAACAAGCGAAAAAACATTACTTCATATTTAAAAAAGAATCGTCCAAAAGATGAAGCTGGAACACCATCAAGAGGCAATATGTCAATAATCGTAAATCCTAAATGATTGTTTGATTTCAGTCCTAACTTATCTTGATATGTTGGCTTTAATAAAACTCTTGGAAAATATGAATGAATTTCATCCCCATTAAGATAACTAGCCATCCAATATTTATCAGACCATTCTGAAGAAAGCAGTGTGATTAATCTCGAATAATCTTTACGAGGCACAGCTATATCTGTATCATCATCCCAGGGAACAAAGCCTTGATATTTGACCGCTCCCATCACTGACCCACCTCTTAAAAAAAAGTGTATATCATTTGCTGTAGCAATTTCTTTCACTTCTTTCAGGGCTTCTAATTCAATTTTTTGAATTTTTAAAATATTCTTATCTTTTGAAAATGTCATACCACATCACTCTCATCAGTAATACCGTGTTCTTCTAAATAACCAAAGATAGTCCCTTTAGAACTCATATCTTTGTAAGTAATTTTTTGAATCGGATAACTAGCGAACGCTTCATCAATTACCGCTAAGTTATTGTCATCTCTCAACCTATACATCAATAATAATGGCAAACTGTTTGGAATTTTGGGCATGTTCTTCAAAATACTGGGATTTTTTTCTAATATCAGATGCCAAAAAATATGAAAAAGATAGTAATCCTGAAGATGATTATGTGTTCGCCAATAACTCAAAAGCATTTCATATAGTCTCGAGATCGTCGGCTCACCTTTTTTCGCGATAATCAACCAGCTAGATAGCCACACAGCATTCCCGGATTGTCCAGGTCTCAAATTTTGATAAAAAAACAGTTCTTGATTTAATAAATATGTATAATTTTTCGGTAAATGGTGAACCATTACAGTGGCATCTATCCAAATGCCGCCATATCTGCTTAATAAGTACGCTCGAATAATGTCCGAAAAATGCGCGTTAGGAATTCGCCCATCCTTCCATTTGCTCAAAATATAGACAGGCAAGTTCACATATTTGCCTAAATTCTCGTGATCGATTACAACAACTTCGTAATCTTTAAAAGCATGTTTGATAGAAGATAGTGCTTTGCGCACGATTTGAGGTGCCTGTTCCTCTCCTTGAACCCAGCATGTCCATACGATTTTTGTGCTTGAAGATGGAATGCTAGAACTGGTTAATTCCTGCTGGAGAATGTTTGCATACTTTTTAGCATACCTCCCTTTGATCTTATTTCTCTTACCCATTTGAACAAGCTCTAAACTGGTTTTGCTAAAGCCATTGAGTGCCACCGAAAAAGCAGTATAGAAAAAGGTATGAGAAAATAAAAGGTCCTTGAGAAAACCAATACCCTTGCTTTTTAATTGTTGTTTTAAATCAAACTGTTGTTTCATTAATACGTTCTCTGGTGAACAGTTCCTCATATTTAGCAATAATATACTCCCAAGTAAATTCGTCAGCCACGCGCTTGCGGGCTGCTTTCGTGTAAGCAGCGACGCGTTTGGCATCATAGGTCTCAGTCTCGTTGATTTGAGCGGCTAAGCTGCCTTGAGCTTTAGTCCAATACATGGCTCCCTCTTGAGCAACAGCTTGATTAAAGGGTACATCAATCAGCATATTTAATCGCGTCATTGACAAAGCCTCCAGTAAGCTGGGATTCGTCCCGCCAACTTCATGACCATGGAAATAGGCGAAAGCCGATTCTCGAATATATTTCAGCAGTTCCTGATCATAGACGGTGCCGACAAATTTGACTCGCGGATCCTGATCAAAATGCGTCTGGGCTTTTAGCTGCTCGTAAAATTTATTCTCTTCGACATTCGTAATCAGGACAAAGTCCTTCTTAGTATCGCTGGCAATAAATTCGCGAATCATCGTCTCGTAATTGTTCTCCGGCACAAAGCGGCCGACGACAAGAAAATAATTATTCTCGGTGATATTTTTTTCAGCGAACCAGTCACGAACTTTAATATCTTTGCTTGTAAGTTTGGACTTTTGTACATCGGTCCCATAAGCAATATAAGTCGTATTGGGATGGAAATCCGCATACTCCTTATTTATGTATTTCTCAATCTCAGGGTTGTCAGCAATCACAAGATCAGCCGCCTGTACCATTTTCTTTTCTGAATATTTCCAGTATTTGCGAACAGGCTTGGGCCATTTGGCTCTCGCCCATTCGTGACCATCTGGATTCAGATAGAATTTGCCACCCAGAGCATGAATTTCTTTAGCAAAGTGCTTGGCAAAAGGCCCGATACGATTGGCTAGGACATAAAAAATAGGATGCTGATCCTTATTTTGTCTGCTAATCCGAATAGCTTCTTTCAGAGCTTTATAATCATAAGCAATTGCTTGAGCCGAGCCGATTTGTGGGACTTTAATCGAGAAGACGTCAGCGCCATTGTAATCAAAGTGCTGATTTTTAGCCGCCAGCTCGCCATTATCCCAGCGAGAAGCAACATGATACTTGATTTTTGTGTTCTTTTGACCAGCGGTCAGTTTATCGACAAAAGTCTCAAAACCACCATAATTGGCTGGAATTCCCTTTGATCCGACGATATAAACATGCTGTATCTCTGTATCTGCCAATTAATAAGCCCCCGAAACTAACACAAAACATCCCAATTTAAATACTTACAAACTCTTTATCAATATTGAATATAACACCATCAGGCAGATTGTTCTAAAATCAAAACCGATTTTAATAAAAACCGATCCCAAATAATGAGAACGGTAAAAATAATTGGCGCCATAATGTCAAAATATGACAACACTTACATTATAAGTGAAAATTAAGTGCCACAACAAAAATTAGTTAATCGTATATTGGCCGATTTGCTCCCCATGTTTCTTTTCGCCATTTTGCACTTGAAAATCAACATGAACATCTTCAGATTTAACAAAAATAATCAGCACTTCGGGTGATAAATCTGCCTCTTTGATTTGGGCAATGTCCATCGTGCCGATTGGAGATTGAGCGATGATCGCATCGCCTTTTTTCACTTTTAAATCAAAGGGCTTGCCAAACAATTCAACTGTATCAATGCCTAAATGTAATAAGATATCAGCACCATCTGTAGTATGAATGGTCAATGCATGTTTTGTATCTGCGACCATTGTAATCGTCCCGCTAACCGGAGCGAAAATTTTGTCAGAAGACGGCATAACAAGAAAACCATCCCCCATTGTTTTCTGTGCAAAGATTGGATCCGATGCATGCGTGAGACTTTGTACCTCACCGTCAACGGGTACGAAAATTTTGCCTTCGGTATCCGTGACCCTATCCTTATTCTTATTTTTCAAAAAATTAAACATATTTCACCTCCGACCTAAATCTTCCAAATAGAAGCTGTCAGCTTTGTCTTCCCACCTCGACTTGTAACGAATAAATTGTCCTGATCGTTATCTGGGAAAATACGCGCTGAGAACACGATAATGCCACCATTAATGAATATTTCAACAGAAGAGTTGTCGACGAAAATCTGCATCCTGATCTTATCTTTAATCATGAGTTTCCGATAGCGCTCGCTGCCGTACTTTGCAGCAAAAGGAATCCCAGCATCGGCTCTAGACAGTGAAACCAATTGTTCATTCTTATCAAATACCAGTTTCGTGTTTTTATCATTATCAGCATTAGCACGAATATCCATTTCAAAACGGCTAGATGTGCTCATATCGATCTCAGCATCAATTTCTTGAGTCCTATTAGCAGCCAGCAGAACTGGATTCTCTGAGACGAAGAAATCAAATTTAGTCTGCTCTTTACGAAGGGCTGCTAATTCACGAATCGGTTTTTGTACTAATTGGCCATCTTGGATCGATAATTCACGCGGCAGAACCAAGCAGCCTGCGTAATGGTACTTTTCAGTCGGATAAGCAATTTCAGAGATACCAAACCAGGCACTGAGAATGCGTCGGCCATCAGGAGCTGCCATTGTTTGAGTGGCATAAAAATCAAAACCAGCATCAAGCTCTTGAAAATGGCCGTGGTTAAAAATCAAGTTGTGATAATCCATTTTGTCCCCAACGAAACAACCCGTCTGATAAATATTTTCATAAAGCCCATCGTGTGCCGGAATCCCTTGTGGGCTAAAGAGCAGTACACCTTGATCATCAACCTCAAAATAATCCGGGCATTCCCACATATGCCCAAAGTTCCTTTCTGCCGGCTGCATCTCGCCCAAAGTTGTCCAATGATGCAGATCCTTTGAGTGAACCACGACCACCGTACCGGTCTGGTCTTGTCGCTGCGCACCCAATACTGCATAATAATCGGAACCGTGCTGCCAAATCTTCGGATCCCGAAAATGGCCTGTGTACCCCTTTGGCGAATCCGTGAGTAATGGATGATCAAACTTTGTAAAATGGTTCTCATGGTCCATAAATGCACCCAATTGGTAAGGAACGCGATGCCATTGGTCAGTATCTGTGTCCACCCAAGTATTGCCGGTATAAATGATGAATAATTGGTCGTTAACACTTAGTGCACTGCCAGAATAGGTACCATATTGATCATATTTTGTGTCGCTCTCAATCGCGGGTCCGATCTCCTGCCAATGAACCAGATCTTTAGAAACCAGATGATACCAGCCGTGTTGCCAAATCTTCGGATCTTTGTGAAAAGCTAATGGCGTCCATTGGTAGCATAGATGATATTGGCCATCGAAATAGACAAATCCATTCGGATCATTTAAAACGCCAGATCTGGGTTCAACATGAAATTTTTGTCTGAATGGGCTGGTGTTGGCAATAGCCTCTTCATCTGAAATAATTGCCGGTTTGACATCTTTAATGTTTTTGACCATATTCTGAAACTGCTTTTTTCTATCTTCTGCTGTAATCATGTCAAACCTTTCTTAGATAATCGCATCCTAAAATTGAAATAACTTACTTGCTTTCAGTCTTGAGTGCTGGGGCATTTTTCTTTTGGAAGAATTTGCCAATCAAGACCGTCGCAATAAATCCAATACCGACACCGATCAGGTTCGTGATAATGTAATTCAAATAACCATTATTGGCAGGATCCGCAATCGCAATCCCTGGTAAGGCTGTCGTTCCGAAACTAATCGCCGTCAATTTAGTTAGGTAGATGTAGCCGCCGGCAATAGCGCCGCCGATGCAGCCGCCGATTAACGGATAGCGGTTTTTAATATTGATTCCGAATAGAGCGGGTTCTGAAATGCCAAACAAGATTGAGAAGAAGGCTGAAATCGAGATTTCTTTAGCTTTCTTACTGTGCCTGTTCAATAGCATATATCCCAAAACGCCACCGCCTTGGCCCATTAAAGCGCCAGAGAAAAGTGGATTTAAGAAATCTTTGCCAGTTGTAGCAATCAATTGAGCTTCTACAGCTCCGAACATATTATGCAGGCCGGTAATAACAATCAGCTGCTGCACACCGCCAAAGAACATGTATCCAAAAATGCCGAATGCCTTTGAGACCCATACCAAGCCATTAGTAACCCAGCTTGAAAGTGCCATACCTATAGGTCCGACAAGCAAGAAGAGCACAAATGAAGCAACTAAAATAGTCAGCATAGGAGCTAAAACAAATTGAATGACGCCTGGTAATTTCTTTTGGAAAAAATTATCCAGTCGAGCAACTACCCAGCCCATAATCAAAGCTACAATGATTTGTCCGCCAAAACTTGTAAGAGAAAAATGCATTCCAAAAATATTAGCAATAACCGCTTTCGCATTACCCGCGGAAACATCAGATAGCGACGGCAAGCTCGAAGACATCATTACTGCGCCAATCGCCAAGCCTAAAACCGGTCGACCACCATAGCGCTTGGTCGCCGAATAAACAACGATCAAAGGCAACATCGCGAAAATACCAGAAGCACCAAGACTGATAATCAAACTTATACCGCTAATATTAGGAAACATCTGGACCAATGATTGGGATCCAAAAATTTTCTGCGTCAAGACATTATTTAAACCGATTAGAATACCGGCAGCTAAAATGCCTGGCAATATTTCCGTGAAAACACCTGTCAGATCATCAACGAAACTGGAAAACCAGCCTTTATCTTTTGTGGTAGTTTTTTCTTCTATCGTGTCCGAGGATTTGGAATCCTGGCCTTGACTGCTGGCAAAAGTTGCTGGAATACCCGTATGCTTCAAGAAAACAGCTGTTACTTTATCTACCAGCCCAGCTCCGAAAACAATTTGTAATTGATTCCTGTTAATATTAACGCCCTGTACCAAATCAATTTGGGATAAAGCTTTTTCATCAACTTTAGAAGTATCTCTTAAATTTATACGGAGTCGAGTCGCACAATGGAATGCAAATATCGCATTTTCTTTGCCACCTATCGCGGGCAGAATCTTATCAGAGATGGACTCATACCGCTCTTCATCACTTTTCATATCATTCCTCCAAGAAATAACAGTTATAATTTGTGATCACTGAAATTATGCTTTCATCATAGAACTATGTAAGCGCTTAGATAATGGATAAATGTTGCATTGATGGGTTGAAATGTTGATAAAATAGATCTATATGGCTCGTAAATACACATTTATCAATGAAAATTTTAACGAGTACCTTTATTTATCGTCAGGCGGATTTGAGCACTGTGAGCCATCGCACAGCTATGGTCCCGGTGCACGTACAGGTTACATGATCCATTATGTATCCGAGGGTAAAGGAGTATTTACAAGCAAGAATATTAGGTATCATATTTCTCCAGGCGAATTTTTCTTTATTCAGCCAGGCAAAATCGTCAAAATGGAAGCAAACCAAAAGGAGCCTTGGACAATCAACTGGATTCGTTTCAAAGGCAGGCTAGTCGATACTTATCTGAATCAAATTGGCGTATCACTGATGAATCCAGTCGTTTCCGGAGAAAGTGCCCAGAAAATAAAAAAGATCATCTCAGATTTGATTCAAACTTCATTGATGAATCAAGCAGACGACCTTTACTATTCAGAAAAATTACTAGAAGTTATCAGAATTATGAGATTGGCCTATCCTTCAACCGTCTCTAGTCATTATTCCGCGGATGCAAAAATTTTTCATGAAGGCATGCAATTTATAGAAAAAAACTTTGACTCGCCAATCACGATAGAAGATGTTAGAACAAAGCTAGCAGTCGATCGATCATACCTTTATCGAGCTTTCAAAAAATGGCTGGATGCCAGTCCTAAAGAATTTCTTGTTTCTCTCAGGATGGATAAAGCCAAAGAGATTTTGCAGGATAAAAACAATCAAAATACGATCCGTTCTATCGCTTTTGCCTGCGGCTTTGAAGACCCTCAATATTTCACAAAAGCTTTTAAGGATTTCACAGGTAAAACGCCGACTGAATATCGCAACGAGTGAATTGCTTCTATCTTAGTAAGCTCCCGAATCTTTACTGAATAAGACCAGTGCCACCGTCTTAAAGCAGATTTTAATATCGTTTCTAAATGACCGCTCTTCTATGTACTGCAAGTCCAACTTAATCATATCTTTAAAGTCAAGATTCGAACGACCGGAAACCTGCCAAAGGCCGGAAATACCTGGCTTGACTAGCAAACGCTGCTTGTCAAAATCATTGTACCTATTTAACTCACGAGAAAGACAGGGACGCGGGCCGACCAAAGACATGTCGCCTTTAACCACATTCCAAAATTGAGGCAATTCATCTAAAGAATAGCGGCGAATAAAATGGCCGATCTTCGTGACACGGGGATCCTCTTTCATTTTGAACATGCCACCATGCATTTCATTTTGTTCCAATAGTTTATCTTTAAGCTTGTCAGCATTCAGGACCATACTGCGAAGCTTGTACATAATAAAAGGCTGACCATTTTTACCGATCCGTTCCTGTGCGAAAAAGACTGGCCCACCATCTTGCTTGATCTTGACTGCGAGAATGCCGATCGGAATGATGCTGATGAGGATGCCAAATAAACCGCCAATAACATCAAAGGATCTCTTAATGGCATAATAAAAAATCGATTTTCTTGGAAAACCGTTTAAATTTTTGACTTTCCCATTTCCCGCACACAACATCTTCATCAATAATTAATTCTCCCAATTAATTAAAATTCTTCAATCGTTGTACTATCAACTGGTTCACCAGTAATGATTCGAGCAGCGTTCATCTTCAAAGCTGTAACTAATTGCTGATTAAGCAAGTGGCCGATCAGTTCGTAGGCTTCGGCTAAATGATAACGACGGTTGTCAGCGAAGTTATGCGCATCACTGGCAATCGTGGTCACAAATCCTCGTCGCAGCAGGTCGATCGAGAAATCAGCAATGCGTTTACCAAAAGCACCATTGATCGAGGCGCTGGTCAATTGGAACAAAGCGCCTCGTTCTGCTAATTTATTTAACTCTTCAGGATGCTCCAAGAGATAACTATTGCGCTCTGGATGAGCAACGATCGTCATAATGCCGCGTGACTTTAACTGGAAAATCACATTATGAGTGAAAAGGGGCAAGTCCCTATCCGGCAATTCAATCAGCAGATATTTTTTTGAGTCGGCCAGAGTCAATAATTTGCCTTGATCTAAGGCACTAACTAAGTCGCCTGTCAAATGAACTTCCTGACCTGGTAAAATGGTTAGATCAATCGCAGCTTTTTTTAATTCAGCTTGGAAGGCATCAACAACTTTCACGACGTCAGCAGCTTCATTTGTATACTTAGCGCTCATTGTATGCGGCGTTGCCACGATCGTCTTAATACCATTAGAAACGGCTTCTCGCGCTAGTTCTAGTGATGCATCCAAAGAATTAGAACCATCATCTAATCCCGGCAAGATGTGAGCGTGAATATCAACTAAAGTCGCTTTCTTATTAACGACAGGAGCAGGGTCTTCTTTTTCAGCAGCTGGTGCCTCATGGCTGTCAGAAGCAGCGGCTGTATAGCCGAAATTAGACCAAGCTGGTTGTGAAGATGCAGCGCTTTGCGAGCTGGCTGACGCCGTCACAACTGGCGTCTTTTTAGCTGGTAGAACCGGTTTGACAGGTGTTTCTTTTTTGACCTGCTCTGTGTTCATGACATTAGTCGAGGTATAGCCATAGCCATAGCCGTAACCTTTATCTGCACGAAGCTGGCTCCTTGTAACAACACCCAAAACATGTGCTTTGGCTAATTTCAAAATACGGGTAGCCGAAAGGAGACTTTTTTTCTTCGTCTTGCCTAACAAAGCGACTAGAACAACGCCATCAGTCCTTGGAATCAAGGCTTGGGCATCCGGCACCAATAAAAGCGGTGTTGAATCGATCACGATCATGTCGAATTCGTGTTTCATCCAGTTCAGGACCTTAAGCATCTTATCCGACCCGAGCAATTCCGATGGATTAGGCGGCATCGGGCCAGAAGCCATAACAAAAAGATTAGGCTCTTCAGCGGCGTGGATCACTTGAGCTGGCTGGTCATTCATAGCCAAGACTGTCGTCAAACCGTGATCATTGGCGATCGAAAATGTACGATGCAGAGTCGGACGGCGGAAATCAGCATCCACTAGCAGAACACGCTTACCTGCTTGAGCCCAAGTAACAGCTAAATTCTGGGCAACGGTCGATTTGCCATCAGACATTTCAGAACTCGTAAAAAGAACTGTCTGCAGCTTATCGATCGAAGCGGCTGCGAAATCAATATTGGCACGCAGCACTCGGAATTGTTCAGAGACGACGTCCTGCGGATCGCGAACCGTGATCAGCGGTACACCATAGCGAGAAGAACGTATATCAACAGCAGATAATTTTTGAATTTTTCTTTTGGACGG
Source organism: Oenococcus sicerae (assembly GCF_004102045.2). GTDB lineage: Bacteria > Bacillota > Bacilli > Lactobacillales > Lactobacillaceae > Oenococcus > Oenococcus sicerae. Next base: position 345,635 of record NZ_CP029684.2, read on the forward strand.
CATTAGTTTTTCCTTCCTTTATGAAAAGCGGCGTAATTGACCGTACCAAGATTATTGAAACCAAGCTCGGCAACAAAGTCCACTTCGCGATAGGTATTATCGGACAGTTCCTTGATCAGAACATAGGCTACGGCAAGAAAAGCGCCTAGCAAAAAACCTGCAAGCGTAATCAGCTTGGTATTCGGTGAGACAGGCTTGCTTGCTTTCAGACCTTGAGAAACGATCGAAACATTGGAGACAGACTTGCCCATGAGCTTGACTGCTTCATTTTTGAAAATATTAGCAGCTGTATTAGCGACATCTCTGGCTTCGCTGGGATTTTTCGAGATCGCATTGATCGAAAAAATCTGTGAGTTCTGGCTGCTGGAAATAGAAACCATTTTTTGGATCGATGCCTTAGTCAGGTCGGAATAGCTGGGTTTGAGCTGACTGACAACACGGTTTAAGATGACTGGCCGCGTTGCTAAATCTTTATATGTATAAATGAGTTGAACATCGGCCTGCTGATTGCCTAAAGCAGCACCTGTCGAATCATTTTGATTACTATTGACTAATAAAGCTGTTGTGGACTGATATTTAGGTGTCAGGACAAATTTGCTGATCGAAAATGCAATAGCTGCCAAGGCCAGTGCCGAAACGACTAATAAAATAAAATTTTTCTTGAACAGCTCCCAAAGCCGTTGATAAGAAATCGTACTATCCATGAACACCCCTTAAAATTAATTCAGTCCCTGTCAACGTATGTTTAACATTTACATAAGATACTGATAATCTATCAGATTTAATAATATCGCACTTCCAGCTGAACACGAAGGGCAATTTCTCAGGAAAGCTCTTTTAAGCAGCAAATTTGTTTCAAAAAATCAATATAATTAAAGCATATGTGCAAGAATAAACTAGATCTTTTGGAGCAAGCTTCGGCCGTCGATATTTTTAAGTACAATCAACGGCAATTAAAGAATGTCTCAGCTACGGATAGATTTTACAATCGCGGCCTGATGATCAAAGCCAGCCAGATGGCGAAAAGTGATCAATACAGCTTAATTAAGTATCGGGTCGGCTACATGCTGGTCGTGCCCTTTTCACCGACGGAAGGATTAATTCTGCTGCCCAAACTGGACCTGATCGAAAATACCAGCGATGGTTTTTCAAATATCGACTTCATCAACCACTCGGTCTCATTGGCCAAATTAGCTTATTTCCTCTATCGGGGTGAAGAAGCGCCAGATCGGGATATCACGATCATCCAGATGGCTGATAGCGGCAAACTGATCGAACAAGTCAAATCGATCGATGATATGATCGCTTTTCATATTTATACCGTCAAAATGATCGAGGCGATCACAAAGCTGGACGAAGCGAAATTCCAAGAAAGCCTGACCGACATGCGCGGCTGCAATATTTTCGGCGACTCTCTCACGCAGCAAGGTATCATTCGCGGGCAGAAGGATATCTTGATCGATCTGATCAGCAAGCTGTCGGATACTGTCGGTAAATACGGCCTGCCGATCAAGAAAATTATCGGCATTCAGATGAATTCGATCCAAAAGATCGAAAATCAGAGCAACATTTTGAATTTCGACGCCTGGCTGGCAGAAATTCCCTGGATTTACTTTAGGGAATTTAAGGCCTACCGCAAGAGTTTGTTTACCGACAAAGCCGAACGCATCAAGGCCTACCTGACCAATCACGTGCGTGAAAACATCCGCCTGCACGATATCGCCGCAGAATTAGGCCTGGCCGAACAGACTTTGAATGCGATCTTTAAAAAGAAGTTCGACATGACGATCAAGCAATACACGATCCAATTGAAAATCGAGTCGGCCAAACAAGTGCTGACTTCGACCAATCTGAAGATCAAAGACATTTCCGAGTACCTCTCCTTTGCCGACGAAAGTTATTTCATTCTGACTTTCAATCGCCAATGCGGGACGACACCATCCAAGTATCGAGCCCAGCATATTGAAAAAGTCTTACAGTAGGCCACAAAAAAACGCACCCTCGATCGGGTGCGTTTTAATTTACTGCTTTTCGTGGAAATTTTACTTTTGCTCGCGCTTGCGCTTTAAAGCTAGTGCGGCAGCGGCGGCGGAGATAGCAAGCATCGTGGCAGTGATCGCAGAGAAGTAGAAGACCTGCTCGCCTGTGTGCGGCAATTCTTTGTGAACCGTCGTCCAAGCAGTCTGAGTCGGCTTCTTAGTGTCTTTAACTGAGACTGAAGCGGCAGCCGTCTGATCACCGATCGTGATCGTAAAGGCATAATGTTTGCCAGCATTCAATGTGTAGCCGGCAGGCGCTTTGGTCTCGACGAAGTAGTAATCACCAGGCTTCAAATTAGCGACCACGATCTGACCTTTTGCATTCGTCGTCAGACCAGACTGGATCTTGGTGCCATTAGCCTTGTAAAGGTCAAAGACAGCGCCAGCCAAAGTCTTGTTCGTCTTAGCATCGGTCTTTGTCAGGACGACCGAACCAGTCTTCTCAGCATTTTGGGCCGAGACAACGACCGGATCAGTTGAATCACTGATATCGATCGTAAAGGCATACTGCTTAGTGCTATCAAAGTTATAACCAGCAGGGGCAGATGTTTCAAGGAAGTAGTAATCACCAGGCTTTAGACCATCATAAGAAAGCTGGCCTTTGGCATCAGTGGTGAGCTTGTCTTTAACTAAGCTGCCATCTTTTTTGTATAGGGAGAAAGTAGCGCCAGACAAAGTCTTAGCAGCATCACTGCTGTCAGTCTTAGTCAGAAGAACTGAGTGTGTTTTTTCAGCATTTTGTGAACTGACCGTGACCGGCGTGGTTTGGTCACCTAATACGATCGTGAATGCATACTGTTTCGTACTGTCGAAAGTATAGCCGGCAGGTGCAGATGTCTCAACAAAATAGTAATCACCAGGCTTTAGGCCATCATAAGAGATCTGGCCATTCGCATTTGTCGTCAAATTGCTTTTCAGCAGCGTGCCATCTTTTTTGTAGAGCGAGAAGGCTGCGTTTGCCAAAACTTTATTCGTATCAGAATCCGTCTTCGTCAGAAGAACCGAACCCGTCTTTTCGGCATCAGCAACGCTAACACCGATCGCCGTCACTTGATCAAAAGCAACTGTGAAATTATGGTGAGCCGCGTCCAGGACATAACCGGTCGGCGCTTTAGTCTCGACAAAGTAATAATTGCCGGGCTGCAAACCGCTAACTTTGATCTGTCCGTTGTTGTCAGTCGTGAGGCCCGTGACAGAAGCTGTTGACTGACCTGCTTTATAAAGATCAAAGACAGCGCCAGCGACAACTGTTGGATCAAATGCATCAGCATCGGTCTTTGTCAGCACAACAGATCCACGCTTTTCGGCGTTGCCTGCATTGACAATGACTGATTGTGACTGATCACCGATTGTGATCGCAAAAGTGTACTTGGCCGTGCTGTCAAAAGTATAGCCAGCAGGAGCGGATGTTTCGACGAAATAGTAATTGCCAGGTTTCAAATCGCCTACTTTGATCTGTCCAGCGGCATCAGTCGTCAGATTAGAAGCAACACCCGTACCATTGGCTTTATAGAGGGTAAAGGTCGCGCCAGACAGGGCTTGGTTCGTATCAGAATCTACTTTGTAAAGGATCACTGAACCCGTCTTTTCAGCATCAGCCACGTTGACCGTGCCGCTGATATTGTCTGAATTCAGAGTGACAGTGTAGTGCTTTGATGAATCAAAAGTGTAACCGGTCGGGGCAGATGTTTCAACAAAATAGTAACTGCCGGCATCCAAACCAGAATATTTGATCTGACCATTAGCGTCAGTCGTCAATCCTGCCTTGATCAGATTGCCCGCAGAACCATACAAACTGAAGGTCGCACCAGGCAAAACAGCTTGAGTATCGCTATCGGTCTTGGTCAGAGTGATGTTGCCCTGCGTATTAGATTCGGGAAGCTGAACATTATTATTTGAATCAGCGTCACTGTAATTAACAGAAATTTCTTTACCGTTAGCTAGATCGGTCGGAATAATATAGCTGTCTGGTGCAGCGGTCTCAACCAAGATATAGTTGCCGGACTTCAAATTATTCCAAGTTAGCTGGCCATTAGCATCGGTCGTCGCACTGCGAAGCAGCTGACCTTTGACACCATTATTATCAGAATAGAGACTGAAGGATGCACCAGCTAGTGGCTTTTTACTAGCGCTATCAGTCTTCGTGATGACAAGATTCGTATTTTTACCACTTGCAGAACCGCTATTATTAACAACTTGCGTATTAGTCGTAGTCGTCTGCGAGATTGATTTCGTATTATCGCCAGTAATCGTGACTGAATTTGAAAGTGTGTCATTAGTTGATGAAGAATTAATTAACGAACGATATCGAATCGAATAAGCTGTCGTGATCTGACCATTGAAAGTGATCAGTAATTCTTGTTGGCCGGTGGTCGGATCCGTGGTCAACTTAACTGTATAATCCTGATTTAGCTGTAAAGGTTTAGTAGTATCTTCAGTAACGGTACCATCTTGAGCAACCTTGGTCGAATAAACTACGATCGAGCTTTCATCAATGATTTGTTTACCATCAGGTACATCATCGACAACAACGTTCGACAAAGTGGATTGGCTACGGTTAACCCAAATATGGTAGGTTGCATAAGCTGAATTAGTGGGATCCTGTGTACCGGATTTTTTCACATATTCACCAGCCTTAGGAATAGAAATACTAGCAGTCAAATCGCTGGATTTAGAATTGTTTGTGTAAGTAGCTGTATTCGTATACGGGGTTGATGTTTCTGGTGATGAAGGATTAACACCGATCAGCGTACCTGACAAGTCTGTATCAAAAGTTAATACATAAGTCTTAGTACTGCCCTCTGGCAAATTGGCTGTAATCGTCTTGGTGCCAGAATCATAATTGATACTAGTGGTAGTTACTTGAGTTCCTAAATTATATGAACCATCTTTATTGATCGTTGCTTCGTATAACTTAGCGCTATCAGCAACATAAGTCTGATTGCCGATTATTGGATCAACAATCGAAGCGCTAGTTAATGTGCGCTGATTATAATTTCCAACAACTGTCCAAGTAATGTGCTTATTCACGGCATTATAAGCACCTGACTTACTACCGTCATTTTTAAAATCATCATTAGGCGTGAAATCAGCGCTGCCATCATTATGGTGTGTTTTGCCACTTTGGTCAGTCCAAGTAGTGGTTGCGTTATTGGTCCATTTGCCACTAGATGGCAAGTTATTCGTATCAAAAGTCGTCTGATAGGACAAAGTGTACCAATCTTTAGCATGACTCTTTAGGCTACCTGAGAATTCAATCGTAAAACCACTGCCAACACTATCAATCGTGACTGTGTAGTCTGTACCCTCTTTATAAGTAACACCGGTATCCTTGTCCTTCAAAACGAAAGAAGTTGGAATAACTGTTAAACCATTTGGTGCTGTATCGGTCATAGACCAATTTGACATGTCCTGGCGAGCCATGTTGATATCAAAATTCCAAGTCAGGGTTTTGCTATTGTAATCAACATCACCAAGACTCTTTGTCAATCCTTGCTGACCAACAGTTTGATTACCCGGATCAGAAGTCTGGCCATTACTGCTGGCAGAATTGCTAATGACCGTGTTGGTGTCATTAGGATCTGTCAACTGTGATTGGTAAGAAATCTTAACACCCTTCGTCAAACCATTTGGGAAAGTGACAGTCATCTGTGATTTATCGGAATTATAAGTAATGGCATAAAGAGATGCATCAACAGTCGTGCCATCTTCATAGACTAAAGTCGGCGTGCCTGAGAAGGCTTGTCCAGTAGAAAGTGTGTCCACGATGCTGGTGTTAGCTGCTAAGCTTTTTTCACCATAGTTATAATCGATGTGCCAGTTATACTTTTGGCTACCGTTGTTATCTTGGCCATCGTAACTTTTTGCGATCAGCTTGCCATAATTGGCATCCACGGTCGCACTAGCAGGATAATTCGTGCCATTGTTAGACAATGTTGCGGTATTTTTAAAGCTAACCTGGCCACCATCATCAGGGAGTTTGCTACTATCAATATCACTTGTATATTCAATCTTGAAGGCTGAATAAGTTTTGGCGTATTTGCCGATAAAAGTTATCTTGCCACTGCCATCAACTGTGTAATCCGTGCCTGCAACCAAAGCTGGGCCAGTCGAGGTAACATTGCCGTTCAAGTTGACCGTTAAAGGATAAATCGTGGTCGTTTTCAAAGTTGTTGGTACCGTACCATCCGTGCTGCTTGGCATAGGATCGATCACTGTCGCATTATCAAGTTCAGCACCGATCGTGTTGATCGTGACATCCCAAGTAATACCAGTCGGGTTGTTGTTAGAACTATTGGCACCAGTCAAGGTACCTGTTTTTGCAATAGTATTTCCACCATTTGGATTCACAACGATCGTTGTGGTACTTGGTTCGGTTTTCGTTGGAATCGTAATTGTTTGTTCACCAGTGGTGGTTGTGCTCGTTATTTGAGACGTATAACCAAATGTGCCAGAAATCGTGTCATTGGTATTAACGTTATCGTTAAAAGTAAAAGTCACAGTACCATCAGCTGCGATCGTGTAGGTTCCATAAGTGCCTAAATCGCCTTGGCCTGCTTTATATTGAACACCAGCGGGTAGCTTGAAAGTGAAATAATCACCGGATGCTAATGTATGGCCCGATAACTTATTCGGAATCGACCAGTTATAATCCAACGTGATATTCGTATTTTGATCCACCTTTGTTGGATCAACTGAATTGCCTTTCGAATCTGTAAATTTGAAATCAGCAGAATCGATAATCGTGCCATTATCAGACGCAGGCAAGTATTGCGAGATATCGTGAGGATCAGTTACCGCAGCAGACCTAACAGTTGCTGCTTTTTTAACCGTCGCTGCAGAAGAACTTGCTGCCGAGCTCGATGAACTGCTTGCTGCAGTTTGTGAGGCAATATCAGCTGAAACAGATTGTGTTTCATATGTTAATTTAATTTGACTCGTTTCAGCAATTTTAGAGCTGTCCAGATTCAATGAGATCGAGACATCATTGTCTGTGCCAGCCTTTGCTTTAATTTCGACATTATCGTCGTTGAGCAGATAGCTCACGAGATCTGTGTCTTTGCTTTGCTGTTCAGCCGCGGTCTTAAAGGCCAGCGGACTGTCCAAAGCAATTTTGTAATCGCTGTCAGTCGTGGCAGTCACATGAACTTTTAACGTAAATTCATTCGTGCTGCCGCTAACAGGCAAAAGGCTTGTTAAATGGATACTGTTGTCAGATGAATCACTTGTCGTAGCGGAAACAGCTTGCGCACCGATCCCGACATATTGAAAAGAAATGACAAGTGCCATCAAAATGGCATACAGTCTTTGAAACATTTTATTCATAGTTATCTCCCAGTAAGATATCGCTCACGTAACCAGTTTTACTTGATCGCACATAAAAAATCGCCAGTTATCACAAAGCTATCTGGCATTCTATCATTTTCGGTAACGCTTGCAATGTAATTAAATCGTCATTACATATAAGTTTTCAACATTTTTTTGATCAATTGCATTTTAAAAGACTATTTTTGGCCAATAAAGAACAAACAGCTATGAAAAAGTTCTAAGCAGGCAGCTTTTTTTATAGCGTTTCACAAATTTTTCATTTGATTTTTAACGAATCGGCTGTTAAATGAGTAAAAAAGGAAATTTTCCCAAAAATAATATAAGAAACTGATAACTGACCAAATTCCATATTATCACGCTTTTTCTCAGAAATCGTTCGTGATTCGGCTTTTTTTCAAACAAATCACAAAAAAAAAGCCGGAAAACGGCTGTTTGACGATGAGTTCATGCTGATTAAGCTTCAGCACCGATCTTTTCATTTTTTTCGACTTCGATCTGACGCTTGTCCGTGATTTTCATGAAAGGCAGCCAGACCAAGGTATCCAAGACGATCAGCACAACTTGCAGGATCGAACCGGAAATATGTCCACCAGTCGCAAGAAAACCAGAAATGATCGGTGGTGTCGTCCAAGGCATGACCGCACCATTGGTCATCGCGACAATACCCGACTGCATGGCCGTAAAGGCAATCAAAGCATTCATGATCGGCACGACGATAAATGGCAGGATCAAGTAGACGTTTAAGACGACCGGAATACCAAACATCGTCGGTTCATTAATGTTGAAAATGCCTGGTACCATCGTCAACGGTTTTAACGTCTTTAACTGTTTGGAATGCGAAAAGAGTGTGATCGCGATCACGAGTCCAAGGGTCGCACCGCCGCCGCCAAGATAGACGAACAGATCCATAAAAGGCTGGGTCACGATATTAGGCATCGTCTGATGAGCAGCATAGGCTTTCGCGTTTGCCCCCATCATTGACAAGTAGACTGGGCTCATGATCGCACCCGTGATATTGCCGCCATGGACACCGACAAACCAGAACAAAGATGTCAATGTGGCCACGACGATGACACCGAAAAGCGAACCACCAAAGGCTGACAGCGGCTTTTGCAGCCAGATCGTCAGGATCTGCGACAGAGACTTGAAGTCAGTCCGTGCCAAAAGCGTCTGGACGATATCCCAAAAAGTCAGGATCACAAGACCCGGTATCAGTGCGACAAAAGAATTGGCAACGGCCGGTGGTACAGTATCCGGCATTTTGATCGTGATATGTCGTTTAACAAACCAAGCAAACACATAACCCGTGAAAAGACCGATCAGGATCGCGGGAAACAGGCCATTAGCACCCGTGAAATTAAAAGACATCCCCTGCTCGGCCAGATTCGTCACCTTAACTGACTTAGCCGTCAAAGACCAAGGCGTCGACGTGCCGAACATGTAAGGCGTCGTGATCACAAAACTAGCAAAAGAAATGACACCAGCCGACAAACCATCAGCGCCTAATTCCTTGGCCAGATGATAGGCAATGCCGAAAGCCGCCACGATACCAATGATCATAAAAGTACCATAGTAAAGCTTCAGCAGCCAATCAGAAAGCCAGGCACCATCGCCTGCCAGCCAAGTCGCCCAGACACCGCCATTAGCACCCGGTGTCGGAAAATTCTTGATAATCAAAGCTAAAGACCCGACCATCACGATCGGCATCACCGCAGCGATGCCATCACGCATGGCAGAAAGGACTTTGTTTTGCGCTAACTTGGATCCGATCGGAATCAGATACTTCTCAAGCCCTTTCATGACATTATCCATCATTATTTCTCCCTCTTTTCCCTTATGAACAAATTTTCCGATATGCGTCATTTGTGGCCGGACGATTGTCACTTTTATTAACAATGGTCTAGGCCAATCGGTATTGAAAATTAGGAAAAATTAGAAGAGACTGTGGGCAGTTTTCGATCAGCTGTCTTGAATAACGAGGCGGTCCGTTTGATTGATGTAGTCGCGATCTGCCAAGGGTCGTTTGCGCGGGTAAAAACGCATCTGCTGCTGACGGATCTTTTTAACACCAACGAGAACACCGGTGTTAGCCGCCGGATCATCAAGCTGTTTTAAATAATAAAGACCGCCGGGAATTTGATCGAATCGCAGCTGGCCTGAGGCATTGGTCGCAGCCAAGATGGGCTGGCCAAGATGTTGTAAAGGTCGTTTTTTATTTCGACTAAAGAGCTGAAAGTGTGCGTTTTCGATCGGCCGGCCAGCGCGATCCAACCGTGTCAGACGCAGGTCAAAGGATTTTTTCGATAGACGCCAAGCCAGAATACGGCGCAGGATCACGATGATCTGCAGCGCGAGCAAAAGCAGCACTGCCAGTAAAATCAGCAGCTGATCACGACTATCCGCTTGATCCGACTGGCCGACAGCTTTTTTGATCGCCGCAGTGTAAGGCACACGATAGCCCGTGATCAAAAGCCGGTGGGAGTTGATCATATAGGGTGTGCAAGTCAGCAGGGTCGCCAAGTCACGGCCTTTTTCGATTTTCAGACCTGTGTAATTATCGGGCAGGACGACTTGAAAACGGAAAACTTTGTAGGCAAGCTTTTTATTCAGAACGGTCAAGACAAAAATATCGCCTTTTTTCAGCCGATCAATGTTCGTAAATAAGGTTCTGGAAGCTAGACCGCGGTGTCCGGAAATGACCGTATGCGTACCCAGACCGCCCAGCGGATAAGAAGTTCCTTGCAAAACGGCCGCCCCATAATTCAGCGTCTCATCATTCGTGACATCAAAAAGCGGAATATCCAAATGAATCTTCGGAATCGCGATACTGCCGATCAAATGCTGTTTTAAACTGACCTGCTGCTGATAACTGCTGCCGAGAAAAGGATCATTACCGGGATGCAGACCATCTTTGGCGATCTCGGCATTTTTGGCAGCCATGACTTTTTCTTTTTGGCGGATCGCACGATCAGTGCTTTGATCCAATTGTTTGATGCGCTGCTGGTCAATGAAATGATTGACAGCGCCGACGTAAAAAGGATACAAGGCGATCAAAGAGCCCAAAAGAAACATGATCGTCAGTAGAACATTACTGTGGCGGCGGCGTTTTTTAGACTTATCTGTCATTTGCGATCCTCTTTTGTCTGGCGGATCTGCAGCCTGCTTTTGGCAAAGAACCTGCGTTTTTCGATTTTGATCTTAAAATAGCGGTCTTTCAAACGCCTGACGCTGGCTTTCAAATAGTTGATATTGATTTTTTTGTCATCAGCGACTAAGCGATAGTGTCCACCAGCCAGCGTGCCAAAAGAAAGACGGCCATCAGCATCGGTTTTGGCCAAACGCGGCCGGTCCTTGCCATCTAGCAAAGCACGACCAAAAGCATCCTTCAAATAAAAAGTCTGCTGGGCCAAAACGTGGTCATCTGTCGAGATATAGCAGAATAATTCATAATGACGGCGGCGGGCGATCAAGTCGAGCAGCTGGCGGTACAAGAAGTAAGCAAATAGCAGGATCACTGATATGCCCAGCGCAATAAAGGCATATAGACGAGTCGTTTGAAAATTTTCGACACTTTTTTTGCTCTGATCGAACTCGCCTTTTGTCAAAGGTACACGGCGGCCTGTCACAAGCAGGCGATGGGTGTTGATCATATAAGGGGTGCAGGTGACCAGCGTGACCAGATCCTGACCTGCTTTTATTTTCAGTGCACCCAGATCTGTTGGTAAGATCGTTTGAATTTCCGAAACTTGATAAGCTAGCCGTTTGCCAAAAATTTCCAAGAAAAATTTATCGCCTTTTTTTAAACGCGACAGGTAGGTAAACAAGCGCTGATCCGGCAGACCGCTATGGCCCAGCAAAACCGCCCGTGTCCCCTTGCCGCCGACAGGATAAGAGCTGCCCGGAAGCAGTGTGATACCCTTTTCCAGCAGATTTTCACTCGTTGTATCAAACACCGGCAGGCTGACCGATATTTTCGGAATAAAAATGCTGCCTAACACATGTTTCGTATAGTAACTTTGATCCTTGGCCGCAACATTTTTTAAACTGCGGCCTAAAATATCTTTGATCGGTGAAATACCTAATTGCTGATTTTCGGCTGTCCGTTTTTTATTATTGTCAAAAAGTTTTTGCAGACGCGCCGTATTTTTGCGCTGGTTAGCGTTATTCAATTTATCAAGCGACTGGATCTGCTGCTGAGCCAGGTAATTATTGATACTGTCAGCAATGAAGGGATAGCAGAAGATAAAAAACCCTGCTAGAAACATCAAGGAGATAATTAATTTCAGGAGAAAATTAATGTCAGCAAAATGTTTATTTTTCATATTCCTCTCGTTAACTTAATTTTAAAGGTTATCGCGCTTAAAAGCTGTAAAAAGGCACGCGCAGTGATTGTCAAATGAAAACAAAATTTAGCTGTATCCGATATAATTAGATGTTATGTTTGAAGAAAGATTAAATTTACTCGCCTCGGCCTTTGCTATCGATATTTTTAAATATGATCAAGGAAAACTGGTCAAACTTTCAGCGGCACAAAAGTTTTTTAATCAGTCATTAATGACTCAGGCAGCCAAATCGTCTGCCTTAAATACCTTCACTTTAGTTAAATATCAATTAGGCTATATTTTAGTTATCGCTTTTTCAGATCAGGAAAAACTACTGCTGCTGCCGCAAGTAGACAGTGCCGAATATGATCATAATTCTTTTGCCGACCTGAATTTTCTGACTCAGGCGCTCAGCCTAGGCAAGCTGGTCTACAGTATCTACAAAGAAGCAGCAGCTCCCGATTGGGAGCTAGCCATCAACGATCTGAACAAATCCAAGGAAATCGTCAAACAGTCTGCGCCGATCAAAGACCTCAATAGTTTTCATGCCTACTCGATCGTCATGACCGAAGCATTGTGTGTGCTGGACCAGACGAGTTTCCAAAAAAATGTCCAATTAATGAAAGCCTGCAATATTCTCGGCGAAGCTTTAAAAAGCAATAACTTCATTCGCGGTGAAAAAGATATTCTCATCGGCCTCGTCGAACAAATGACCAATGGTTTGGAAAAAATCGGTTTTCCGATCGAAAAAGCCGTCCTGTTGCAAATTAATGCCAATCAGAAAATCGAAATGCAGGCCAACATCATTAACTTTGATTACTGGCTGGACGAATTGACACAGTTGTTTTTCGTCGAATTAAAAAAATACCGGCAGTCTCAGTCTCTCAGCAAGGCAGAAAAAATTTCAGCTTACATTAACGCACATTTAAGAGAAAATACTAAACTAAAAACGATCTCTGAGAATCTGAATATCCCTGAACAAAGTCTGAATATCATTTTCAAAAACAAGTACGGACAGACGATCAAACAATATGCCATCGCACAAAAAATCGAGAAAGCTAAAACGATCCTCGACCGCTCAGAACTAAAAGTGAAAGATATTGCCAACTATCTCTACTTCATCGATGAAAGCTACTTCATTTCGACTTTTAAAAAATTGACCGGCATCACGCCGTTAGAATATCGTTTGAAAGCCAGCCAGCCTCATGAGACCAATAAGTCTAAAAACAATTAAAAAACAGCCGGATCGGCTGTTTTATTTTGCAATGATACTGCTGGCGATCTGGCTGACTAACTGCTGTCCGCTGTCTTGGCCGCTATTGTTCTGCGTTAAGATGGCGACTAAATATCTTTCATGATCAGAATAACCGATCGAATTGACATACCAGCTGCCGTCATCGGCATTCAACCAGCCATTTTTGAAAGCCGGATCTTTCATGGCACCGATACCAAATCGCTGAGCCGTCGTAATATTGGCCATCAAATTCAAGATATAACTACGATCTGCCGTCGGCATCTTTAAGATATATTTCAGCAGTTTGATCTGATCGGCAGCCGTCGAGGTAGAAAGACCGAAGCCGTTATAATTGGCATGCGTCTGAGTCATGTTTAGTTTGGCCCAGAGACTTTCAATACCGGAAAAGCCGTTGATCTCTTCAAACAGCTCAATTGCTGACTGATTATCCGATATTTCGATCATATTCGTCGCAAGATCATTGTTCGTGCCGGTCAAAGGACCATCTGCTTTGACTAGCTGCGTCAGGATCGAAGCCTTGATCGAACTAGCCAGCCAAAAATGATGGCCGCCATTGGAATAGGTCAATTTTTGGCCTGTTTTTGTATCCAACACATAGACATCGGCCTTGGACTGACCGACGATCGCGTTAATTTTTTTCGTGAAAGCTGTCTGCGAGACCATCGGACTTGTCGTCTTGGCATCGCTAAAGGATATATTTTTTATGCTGCTTTTAAGCTGTGCTGTGATTTTCTTCATCGAAAAAAACTTTCTCGAAGTGATCTTAACTGTTTTGCTGCTGACAAACTCCGGCTCTTTGATCACCCAAAAAACCGCGCTGGCTAAGATAAAAATCAGCGATATGAAAAACAGCCGTTTCTTATTCATTAACAGAATTATAGCGATTTAAAATTAAAAATAGATTAATTTCTCGCAATATCTTTCCAGTCCGGCATATAAACAAAGCCGACAGCCTTCTCACCCGTATGAACACCGATCAAAGGTCCGATCGTAATAAAGTCCGTCAAAATAGTCGGATACTTGCTATGCAGATCGGCCTGCCATTTCTCTGTCAGTTCGCGATTGTTGGCATCGGCGAATTGTACTCGAACGGGTCGATCAAAAGCAGCCAGATCAGTCGAAAACTGTTTCAAAAGCCAGGCCCAAGCACGTTTCATCTGTCGTTCCTTACCTATCGCAACAATTTTAGACTCGTCATTGAAGGTCAGGATCGGCTTGATATTCAATAAACCAGCTACTAAGGCCGTTCCACCAGCCAGACGCCCAGTCCGTTTTAAATGACTAATATCATCTACAACAATAAAAACATGGGTCGTATCACGTAATTGGCGGACTTTTTCTATGATCTGATCACGCGTCAAGCCCTGTGCCGATAACTCGGCAGCCAGCAAAGCCTGCACACCGGAAACCATCAACGTATATTTTGAATCCCAGACAAGAACGTCAAGGCCTTCGTAATCGTTGGCCATATTGACTGCCAAATTATAAAAACCAGAAATGCCGCTGGCGAGCGTCATCAGGATCGCTTGCTGATAGCCATCTGCCTTAGCCTGATCAAAAGCCCGGATCACATCAGCCGGGCTGGCCATGGATGTCGTGGGCAGATTTTTGGCTGAATTCATTTCTTTGTAAAATTTTGCTGGAGATGACCAATCGGAATCATACTTGATCTTTTCATTAAAAATAATCGGCGTCGGAATTATGTAAATATTGTATTTTTGCTGATCTTCTTTAGAAATAGCAAAAGAGCTGTCAGCGATAACAGCAATATTCTTCGTCATTTTTAATCCTCCATTGTCTTATAGTCTTGCGCCCAAAGATAACCGACCGCTTTTTCTCCTGTATGAACACCGATCAAAGGACCAATAATGCCACCTTCAAAAACAATTTCCGGCCATAGGACCTTAGCTCTGTCAGTCCAAGAATCCGCTAATTCCGGATTATCAGCATCGATGACCATGACCCGCAGCGGCCAGCCATTTTTCTTATAGGTCGCAACGGTTTTGCCGAAAGCTGCTTCAATATATTCCCAAGCTCCTGTCATTTTACGGGCCTTGGCAATGGCGTCGATCTTTCCTTGCTGATTCGTATCGATCTGAAGAATCGGCTTAATACTTAAAAGGCCGGCTACGAGCGCTTGGCCGCCAGACAAACGTCCTGTCCGCTGCAGGTGTTTGATCGAGTCGACAACAAATAAGACGCCAGTTCGTTGACGCAATAAAAGCAGTCTTTTTAAGATCTCATCAACTGGATAACCCTTTTCAGCCAGATCAGCTGCCAGCAAAGCCTGATTGCCGGCACCAATACAAGCAATTTTCGAATCCCAGACGTGAACATCGAGATCTTGATATTGTTTTGCAGTACTGACAGCAGCTTCATAGGTACCAGAAAAGCCCGAAGACAAAGTCACCATAATTGCCTGCTTGTAGCCATCAGCCTTAACTTGATCAAAAACGGCCTCGATGTCGCCCGTAGAAGGCTGACTGGTCGTCGGCTGTACGGCACTGCTGGCCATTTCTCGATAAAAATCAGGGTTGACCGGCCAACGGGATTCGTGGTAAACCGTTTCCCCAAAAATCACCGGATTATCCACGATGTAAATATGGTGTTTCTCCAATAGGTCCGCTGCAATGTAGCTCGAGCTATCGGTAATAATGGCAATTTCACTCATTCAACTAACCTCGTTCCAGAAAATGTTCTTAAGCAATATTTTATCCTAGTCAACCAATATTTGTGTCAAGACGCGAAATGTCCACTTGTTTTATTCTAAATCAACACAAATAAAAACAGACAACTTTTTCGATCTTCATCAGTTGTCTGTCTTTGATCAGCGATCAATCAGCGATTTTTTCAACAGCATGGCCGCCGAATTCATGACGTAAAGCTGCCACCACTTTGCCTGTAAAAGTATCGTCCTGCATTGAACGATAACGCATCATTAAGGATAATGCGATGACTGGTGCCGGTACTCTTAAGTCCATTGCTTCTTCAGTCGTCCACTTACCCTCGCCTGACGAGTGCATTCTGCCGGCGATCTGATCAAGATGCGGATCATCGGAGAAAGCATCTTCAGCTAATTCCATCAGCCAGCCGCGAATAACCGAACCGTGATTCCACAATTTTGCCACGGCTTTATAATCGTAATCATACTGAGAGGCTTCCAAGACTTCAAAACCTTCAGCGATCGCTTCCATTTCACCATATTCAATGCCGTTATGAACCATTTTTAAATAGTGTCCAGAACCAAGCTTGCCTGTATATAGATAACCATCCGGCACTGAAATTGCTTTAAATAGCGGTTCGATCGTCTTCCAAGCCTGCGCATCGTCGCCACCGATCATAAAGTTGCCGCCAGTCAAAGCGCCCTCCATGCCGCCTGAAGTACCAGCGTCGAAGAACTTGATGCCGGCTTTAGTCGTCCGTTTATTTTGTTCTAGATTATCTTTATAATTCGAATTGCCGCCATCGATCAAAATATCATCAGGATCCAATTTCGTGATCAGATCATCGATCGTTGAATTCGTTGGCCGGCCGGCCGGTACCATGACCCAAACAATTTTCGGCGAAGCTAATTTTTCAACTAGTTCCTGCGTACTGCCGGCAGTCTGAGCGCCATACAGCGCAGCTTCTTTCACTGAATCGGGGTCGAGATCAAAACCAACCACGTCAATGCCGTTATCGATCATATTTTTAACTAAATTAAGGCCCATTTTACCAAGGCCGATCATGCCAACTTTCATCTTAGCTCCTTCTCTTTACGCTTTTAATTTTATGAAATTCTTTTACTCAAATCAAATAATTACGAGTAAAATATTTACATAGAGGTAAATAGTTATGCAGAATGTCGCTGAAAATATTAGGTCTTACTATGAAAAACTGCATCCTGGCGAAAAGAAAATTGCTGATTATGTGTTGTCGCACCAAGACTCGATCGTTGATGCCACGATCCAGACTTTATCAGAAAAAATCGGCATCTCGACAGCTTCGATCTCCCGTTTTACAAGACATTTAGGCTACCCCAACTTTCGTGATTTTCTCATCGCTTTGTCGGCCAGCAAAAAAACCGAACGATCGGACTTCTTTACCGAGATCGAGGAAGATGATGAAAGCGATCAAGTCGTGAAGAAACTATTCTCGGCCGGTGTCTCAGCATTAACAGCGACAGCCGCCAATTTGAAAGTGAAGGACTTAAATAAAGTCGTTGATTGGCTGGTCGATTCAGCAAAAATCGGCTTTTTCGGCATCGGCGGTTCTTCGATCGTGGCTTTTAATGCCTACCACAAATTTTTGAGGACAAATCTGAATATCGTCAGCCACCCGGACTATGATATCCAGATCATGCAGGCTGCTCATTTGACCAGCGATGATCTAGGCATCGTGATCAGCCATTCAGGCCGTAATCAAGACACGTTGCTGGTTGAAAACAAATTACGCGAAAACGGCTCTAAAATTGTTGCGATCACAGCTTTTCCAGAGTCTCCGATCGCAAAAAACGCCGATATCGTTTTGAATTCTTATTCCGAAGAAGTGAACTTTCGCGAAGAATCGATGAGCTCGCTCGTGGCGCAGATCACGATCATCGATACCTTATTCACGCTGGTGGGGCATCGGTTAAAGCAGGAAACCGATCAAGTGATCACCTCGATGCGCAAAGTGATCGAACAGACCAGAGTAAAAAAATAGCCGGCAGATCTTTGATCAAGCGGCTTTTAAAATGCAAAATTTAGTTGATGACTAACTGCTGAAGTTGACGGCGTAATTTGTCGTCGCAGGCGTAAATATAAAGACCGCGACGGCCGCGTTTAAGCAGCACATTTAAGGCGTTTAACATGATCTGCTGCTTGTCGGCAATTGAGATCTGCTGACCGGCCGGTGTTCTAAAAGCGGCATGATCCTCGTAACGAGTCGTATCGATCGTGATCTGTTTGGCCTGATCATCATAAGAGATCGAGGGCCCGATGATCACAGCTGCGTAATTCAGATCAAAACCTTGGATCGTATAAATCGAACCAACTTCATCGATCGTCTGATCACGCAGCGCCCAAGGCTCGCTGCCAACATCCAATTTGTCCCAAGGCAGACGAAAATCACCAGCCTGGACATACCAAGTACCTTTGCCCACCGTGTAAGGAAAATCGGTCGTTGCCAGCATACGAGAAAGCCCGACTTTGCGATTCTGATTTTTGATCTGCTGAAACATTGTTTGGGCATCTGTAAAAATACGAAAATCAAAAGCAGCACTGGCTACTTGCGGCAATATCCGTCGTTTGCGCGTCAGCTGATTGATCCAAAAGGCAATATGATCACCAGCGGCCTGCATGCGATACTGCTGTTTTAATTGAAAAGTCTCATGCGGATATGCTGCGATCAAGTTAGTCAAACGATCTGTGTTCCAATGACTTTTGTATTTGAGGACCTGATAGGGATCAAAAACCAAAACAACAACACGGCTATGTTTCATAATTTCCTGCAATTGATCGTTGCCATGAAATTTATTGTAATTGTCTGCTTGCGTCAACAGCAAGTGAGCCTCATCAATGAAAACAACGTCAGCAGTCAGCTGTTTTTTGGCCATGGTATTGATAAATGAGGTGGGTTTCATAAAACTGATTTTCTTAAGATTCGGATCATCTGCAGCCAGCTTGCGATAAATTTTCAGCATTTCGGCATGATTGACCAAGAGATAATTTTGCGTTTTATAGAGCGGCGACTCATTATCCTGCTGGCTGATCCGCTGCAGTTTTGCAAAAGCCCGCTGCAAGATCAGACTTTTACCCGTGCCGGCATCCCCTTGGATCACAAGAACGGCTGTCTGACCAGCATTGAGCTGTTCTTTGCTGAAACTCATGATTTTTTCAATCAGCTGCTGCTGTTCGGCCGATAATTTTTCCTGTTCATTCAATAAAAAAGCAGCTGCAGCGTGTTTTTGAAACTCACTCACTCGATCGACCTTTCATAAAATAAAAAATTGGTATAAAAAAACGTCTCTTGAAAAATCGTGAAAGCTCCCAATAGACGTTTGTTGGACAAATCAATAGCTGCTTGTTGAAGACGATGTTGACGATGATGAACCGCTGATCAGCATAGAGATCAAAGCAAAAATTACTTGGTAGATAATAAAGTAACTGCTCAGGACCCACATACCAACATAGAGCCAAGCATAACGCTTATATTGTCCCTTGACAGGTTTTGCAGGCGTCACAGGCTTCTTTGTTTTAGGATCCGTGATGAGCTTATCGGATTCAAGTCCGAGGCCATGGTTCTTGATCGAAATACCACCCCAGATCAAGAAAACAGCCAATGCCAAAAACATAAACTGCTGCAACAGAACATAGGTCCAATTTAAAATTTCATACCATAAAGTGCTAGTCATTTATAATTTCCTTTCAAACAACTTCTTCATTTTAACAAACGAGCTATTTATTACTTAAAATATAGATTAAGAAATTGCTTGATTTGAGTCGTATAAGCGGCCGGATGGTCGCCAAATCCTTGAACATGACCAGAATTAGCTGCGATCCAAAGTCGTTTGCGCGAATCGGGATCAGCTTTATACAACTGATAAACCATTTTAGTCGGCACATAACTGTCGGCACCGCCATGCATAAACAGCATCGGCCGCGTATTTTTTCTGATCTGTGCCAGCGTATCAGCCTGCGCATAAGAGTAGCCGGCAAAAATTTTAGAGATCAGACTGACAGTCGGTACGATCGGTTTGGCAGGCAAATTGTACATCTCTTTTCCCTGATAAGCGATTTCCGCTTCAGCACTCGTGTAGCCGGAATCTTCGATCAAGGCTTTAACATTAACAGGCAACTGGTCACCGGACATCATCGCTACGGTAGCGCCGCCCATGGAAATACCAAAGGGCACGATCTCAACCTTGGCATTTTTGGCGACTAAATAACGGATCCAAGCTTCAATATCACTTTTATCCAGCCAGCCGAAACCGACATAATGACCTTGCGACTGGCCATGCCCACGGTTGTCTACCGTCAAAGTATTGTAGCCGAGCTTGGCAAACATATCTACATAGGCTTTCATACCGCTTTTGTTTCGGCGAAAACCATGGATCACGATCACAGTTTTATTCGTCGTTTTTTGTGCAGGCAGGTAATAAGCGTCGAGTTTTAAAGCATCATGTTTCAAAGTGACTTTTCGGCCGGTCGCTTCGTAACGCTGCTGAAAATCTGCGACATCAGACTTAAGACTGGCCGGCACACCAACAGTTGTGTAATTTTTATCATTTTGCGTGTTTCGCAGCTCGGCCACACTGAAAAAATAAGCACAGGCGGCCAGATAAAGCACGAGCATAGCGATCACGATCCTAGTTAACCAACGAAGCATCTTTTTCAATATACCCTTTTCGATCATTTTTTTCTGGTATATGGTCGAAAAAGACGAACAGAGGTGCGCGTTTAATAAAGACCTCGTTCCTGATAAGATAGAGGCATGTTTCCAGAGAGACTAAGGGCGCTGCGGCGAGGCAAAGGGATCACCTTAAAAGAGCTAGCCAAAGCTTTAAATAAGAACTTATCCAAGGGTGAAGCCAAAAACACAGAATCCCAAATCGGTAATTGGGAACGCGGCGAACGAAACCCGAATTATTTGGAAGTCAAAAAATTAGCCGATTATTTTGATGTCTCGATGGATTATCTCGTTGGCCGTTACAATAATGATCAGCTGGATCTAGCCAAAGCCATGATCACGTCAGCTAAACTAACTTTTAACGACACACCTTTGGACAATAATGATAAATACGAAATCCTGCAGCTGATCTCAGGCTATCTGCATGCTCGCGGTCGTCGTTCAACTGGCGATCTGATCCATATCGATCATCAAGAATCACTGGATCTTTTTAATAATCAAAATGACCTTTAATTTAGAAAGCTACATTCCCCGTCTAAAAGCCTGCCGGGATTATTTTGCCAAAGTCTATCCGGTCAGCGATTTAATCGATGATCTGCTTTTTGCCGATCTGGCCATCAGTCAGCATCATCTGCCTGAAAAATTGCCTAAGCTGCTGCTGGACGATGCCATGATCACGGAAATTCAAGATTTTTTGGCCAAACAAATTACGCCCGACATGACAGAACTCGCTATTCAGCAAAAAGTTCGACCGGCCGAGGTCTTGGATGAATTATTGACTGATTTTCGTGATTATTTGATCGAGAAATACGGTATGTTTGCCTATATTTCAAAAGACTGGACACAAGATCTGCTTGCCTATTTAGATGGCCGCCGAGTCGTTGAATTGATGGCTGGCAACGGTTTTCTAACAGCTGGTATCCGTGAATTGAAAATGGATTATCCGATCACGGCTACGGATAATTTTGATTGGCAGATCATGGCGCACCCGATCGCACCGATCACAAAAGTCATCAGAATGGAAGCAAGTGCCGCGATCGAATATTATTTCCAAGAGACTGACGTTTTCCTATTGGCCTGGTCACCGCAGCACGCTAATTCCGACTGGTTGATTTTGAACTACCTGCGTGCCCATGATTTTTTCGTTCATTCTCGTGAATTGATCGTGATCGGTGAAAAAAACGGTGTGACGAATTCGAAAAAATTCTGGCAGCAGGCTCAATTATCAGTGCCGACAGCTTTAAATAAACATTGGCCGCAATTCGATCTGGTGAAGGACCAAGTCTTTAGTGTCCGATGATCTGGGCCAGTTTGCCCGCATAGGCCTGGATATAAGAGCCGGCAAATAAATGCGCATGCACCATCAAATAATAGAGCTGATAAAACATCAGCCGCTGGTCAATTCCCGCGTCAACAGGGCGTAGACTCTGATAACCAGCGTAAAAATCACGATTGAAGCCGCCAAAGACCGTCGTAATGCCAAGGTCGAATTCCGCGTCACCATAATAGACATCCGGATCGATAAAAATCGGTTCACCAGAGTCAGCATCGAACATAAAATTGCCTGACCAAAAATCACCATGCAGCAGGCTTGGCTGGCTGACATGATCGGTCAGCAGCAGCTTGAATTTGTTGACTGCTTGTTCGTAATCCCTGTCAGATACGACCCATTTGCCTTCTTGCAGCAGCAGGCCGCGTAAAACAGCCAGACGCTGTTCAACGAAAAAGTTGTACCAGTCCTTTTGCCAATGATTTATTTTCGCTGTTTTGCCAGCTGTAAAATCCCGATCAAAACCAAATTCCTGATTAGGGCTCGTGATCGCATGAACTTTTGCCAAAGCGCGGCCTAAAGCATACTGGTCGCCATCATTGACCGCATTTAGAGATTCTAGCAGCAGCCACTGGTCCTTTTTGACTTGGCCCATACCCAAGACCCGCGGTACTCTAACAGCCTGTGCAAGCAATTTTAAGCCATCGGCTTCATGCTGAAAAAAAGCCGCTACAGAATTCGGCTGAACTTTTAAAAAATAATGCTCGCCAGTTTCCGTCTCCAGCGAATAAGCCTGATTGATATCACCACCGCCGACCCTGTGATAACGTGTGATTTTTGAGTCGGTCGGTAAATCGATGTGTTGTAAAAAATTCTCATTAAGGCTAAACATACTTTTATCTTAATCAATTTGATCAACAAAAAAAGAGCAACCTCTCGGTTGCTCTAGTTTGGCTTTGCAGCTTTACGTTAGCTGCTAACGACAATTGTTACCAACTGTAACCACGTACTGTTAGTCCAGCAGCCTTGGAAGTTCCACAACATCCAAAGCGAAGGCGGAAAGTGCGTTCCTTGAGATTCAACTCAGCCAACCGTGTTTAGAAACGCGCCTTAGCTAACGTTTCCTCGACTCATCGCATCGCCAATAAGTATATCACGAATTTTTGATTTTAAAAGTCCGCAAAAGTTTAGTTAAGGGTTTGCCATCGTCATAATTCAACACATTTTTAGCGTAAATGCCCGATGCCAGCCAGATAAAAATGGCAAGGGCGGCCAGCTGCAAGGCAAAAGCGATCAAGCCGTCAACTGTCGAAGCAGAATTAACTGCCATACGCATCGGCATCAGCGACTGACTGAAAAGCGGAATAAAAGACATTATTTTAAAGAAAAGCGAATTAGCCGCAGTCGTTCCCATAAAACTCAGCGCATAAGGTATCAAGGCAACATACATCACTGTTGAGGTTGATTTTGGCATGTCTTCTTGGCGGCTGACCATTGAAGCAAAGACAGCTGCCAGCACAATATAAAGCAAAATCGCTGCAAAGGCCAGCAAGATCACGACCCCAGCGAAGCCAAAGCCTAACTGCGACCAATCGACCATATTCACATATTTAGCATAGCCAAAAGGACCTGCCAAGATGATCGCAGCAATCAAAATGACCGCATAAGCCGCTAATTGGACCAGTAACAGACCCGCGATCGCGATGATCTTACCGACAAAATGCTGGCGCGCTGGAACAGCTGCCAGCAGACTTTCGATGATCCGAGATCCCTTTTCCGTCCCGATCTCACTACCTGTAATTTGAATGTAGGTTGATAGAAAAATAAAAATTAAAATAACCGAAGCCTGAGAAACGCCATATCGTAGGCCGCTGTCAACGGCGCTGTTAGAAATTTTGGACTCTTTGACAGAAACATACCGCGTCTTAACATCAGCTGGCGCCGTTAAGTTCTGAACTTGCGCAGCCGATAGATGCATGCTGGCGATCGCTGTCTGTGTTTTCAAGCTCGTGATCGTCTGCTTGATCGAGTCGACATTAAAGCTCGTGTCAGCTTGAGAATTCGTGACAATTTGTGCCTTGGAATAGTCAGCGTTTAACGTGATATAAGCATCGATCTTTTGTTTGGCCAAGGCCGCTTTCGCCTGTTTCAGATTAGCTTCGCTGCGAACATCAGCCTGACTTTTTAAAGCATTTTTCAAAAGCGTCGTCTGTTTGGGCTGGCCAACAATACCGATCATTGAATTAGGATTAGCGCTGTTATCCGTGGCCTTGCTAGCAATAAAACCAATGCCAATACCGATCAGTGCAAAAACAAATGGTGCCAGCAGCATCCAGTAATAAGCCGGACTTTTTAAATTTTTTAAGAATACATTTTTAGCAACGATCCAAGTTTTAGTCATGCGTTGATCCCTCGCTCGCTGCTTCTATGATCGCGTCTTCACCGATCTTCATACGGAAAATTTCGTCTAAGGTCGGCGGCTGCTGATCAAAAGCTGTAATATAGCCGTTTTTTGTCGCTAAATAGAAAATTTCTTCACCAACTTTCGGATCAGCCAAGGACACTTCCAGACCGCCAGCTCGGGCTGTGATTGATGTCACACCTTTAATATCCAGCAACTGCTGCTGGGTCAGCGGTGATTCCAAATAAATTTTCGTGCGGCCAAAAGATTGACGCACATCAGCTGTTCGACCATTTAAAACAACGTGACCACGATTCAGCATAATGACCTTATCAGCAATCGCCGAAACATTATTCATATCATGCGACGAATAGATAATTGCAGCCCCTTTTTGCTTTTGGGCCACGATAATATCCAAAAGTACTTGAGCATTGACTGGATCCAAGCCGCTAAAAGGTTCATCTAAAATAATCAATTTCGGTTCATGGATCAAGGCTGTGATCAGCTGTACTTTTTGCTGATTGCCCTTGGAAAGTTTTTTGACTTTATCAGTCAGCTTGCCTTGAACATCAAAAAGATCCATCCAATCCTGCATTTTCGACCGAATTTCTTTTCTGGACCTACCATGCAGTTCAGCAAAATATAAGATCTGTTCGCCGACTTTGACATCCGGATACAAACCGCGTTCTTCAGGCAGAAAACCAATTTCGTTCATCGTCTGACTATTAATTTTCTCGCCATTTAATGTGATCGATCCAGAATCCAAAGTCAGAAAATTCAAAATCAGTTTAAAAGTGGTTGATTTGCCGGCACCATTTTGACCGATCAGTCCCAAAATCTGACCGGCATCCAATTCCCAAGATTCGTCAACGACCGCCTTAAGATCCGTAAAGCTTTTGTTGACGTGCTCAATTTTTAGCATAACGCTCCCTTATGATGGATTAATTCAACATAATAATATCATATCGATATCATCATAATAGCATAAAAAAATAAGTCATAAATGATCTGCGTTGTCCGTGAAATTTTGGGTATAAAAAAACGTCATTTCTTTTTGACGTTTTTAACAGGTTTTTTAGTTGCAGCCTTCTTTTTATCTTCAGCTTTTTCTTCTGCGGCTTCTTCTGGTTCGACCCAGTTCTTTTCAATCTCATAATCAGCTTGGATCTGCTGATCCAGACCAGACAGATCATCCAGTTGGATAATTTTCAGCTTGGATCTGCTGATTTTGTTTGACTCAAAAATCAAATACTGGAACAGCGGCACCTGTGCATCCGGGTGAATTAACTTCTTATACTCATTTATGTAGCGCAAAGGCAGTGCATAAGGCGCCAACTCTAAAGAAATTGTCTGGCCGTCATTTTCAATGCCGCCATTGATCTTAACTTCGCTGCGATTTATTTTGGCAGGATCAAAATTGCTTTCCAAAGTGTCGGCAACAGCTTGCGTGTAGCTATCGGTTGGAAAGCTCGTCAACGGATAGCTTTGATCAATTATTTGATCCAATATCGTTTGTCCTAAAATTTCTACCATCCCGTCTATACTAACAAAATGTTAGAATGTTGTTTGTGCAAAATACGAATTCGCAAGTTTCAAACAAATTAGATAAAGACCACATTTGCATCTTGATCGCGCTCGGAATGCTGACTTTTATGAGTGTTCTAGATGGGTCGATCGTGAATATTGCATTGCCGTCTATCTCCAAAGATCTACATATTCCTTTAAATCAAGCTACTTGGACCGTGATCGTTTATTTGATCGTGATATCCGGCCTGCTGCTGCTATTTGGCCGTATGGGCGATGTTTTCGGCAAAATTAAGATATTCAAAATCGGCACGGTCATTTTTACGATCGGGTCATTTTTGGCCGGCATTTCTGAATTCGGTCTGATATTCCTGCTGGCGGCCCGCGTGGTACAAGCAATCGGTGCCTCAATGGCCATGGCAACAAGCTTTGGTATTACAACTTCCAACTTTCCAGCCAGCATGCGTGCTCGCGCGATGTCGATCACAGGTATGTTCGTTTCATTGGGTGCGATCGCCGGTCCAGCGATCGGTGGTGCGATCCTCAGCCTGCTCAGCTGGTCTTATATTTTCTGGGTCAATGTTCCTTTTGGCCTCTTGACGATTCTGATCGGCATTAAGTATTTCCCTAAAGATACGATCGCACAGCCGGATGAAAAAATCGATTATACAGGTTCGATCCTCTTTTTCGCCTTTATTGCCATTTTCTTTTTAGCTGTCAACGCTGCTGAAGTGGTCGGTTTCCAAGACATTTTGGTTATTAGCGGCCTCGTCATTTCAATTCTGTTTTTAATTGCCTTTATAAAAGTAGAAAACGTGATCAAAGAGCCTATGATCAAATTGGAAATCTTTAAAAATCAGCTTTATTCAATCTCGCTGACGACGGCTTTTCTTGTTTTCGCAATTAACTCTTACACGAATATTCTCATGCCTTTCTACCTGCAGGATCTGCGAAAACTCACACCGGGTCAGACTGGTTTGATCCTGATGTGTTTTCCGATCGCGAATTTTATCTTTTCACCAATTTCCGGCTGGGCTGGCGATAAATTCGATAAAGAATTGATCACATTGATCGGTCTTGCCGGACTCACGCTGAGCCAGATCGGCTATCTATCTATCGGCGGTGCCTCTCCTTATTTATTGTTGGTCATCACTTTGATCGCAAACGGCATGTCATCAGCCATCTTCATGTCACCCAATAACGCACTGACTATGAGTACTGTCCCAAGGCCGCTGTTAGGCATTGCCGGGTCTGTGACAGCCTTAGCCCGGAATGTCGGCTTTATTGTCGGTAATACTTTTGCGACAACGATGCTCTTTATCGGTATGAGTCAATTGGCTGGATATCGTGTTGTCAATTATCTGCCGAAACATCCAGAATACTTTATTCAATCAATGCATTGGAGCTTTATCTTCGCTGCTTTGATGAGTCTGCTGGCCTTTGCTTTGACCCTCTACCGAATGTTAAAAAGGAATGCACTGCATAAGTACGTCGCCAGGAACTGAAGTTCCTGGTTTTTATTTGTCAGCTGATCCAAGCCTATAAAAATAAGTGCTTTAATGGAAACATGTATTATTTGAACGGCGATTACTACGAGCTCACGCTAAAACAAAAACTTTCTTATTTTTTCATCTCTCTGACGATCATTTCTTTCGGGAACGGCCTATCGATCGCTGCTGCGATGGGAGCAGCCCCTTGGTCAGCAGCCGCCGTCAACTTATCGAACATCACGCATTTGCCAACCATGCTTTTCCTAGCCATTGAGGCGATCTTTGCGGCTGCTGTTAACTTGCTATTGGTTGATCACATTGATTGGCACCGAGCTGCTGGCAATATGGTTTTTGGTCTCTTGTTCAGCGTCTTTGTCGCTGAATTTGCCAATTTTTTTCAACCTTTCATTGTCGGACTGCCTCTGATCATTAAAATTCTGATTGATCTGATCGGTATTTGGGCAATTGGTGTCGGCATTTCTATTATTCAGCGCACCAATTTTGTCATGCATCCCTTAGACGGTCTTACCAATCTGGCACGTTTTAAATTTTTCCATGGTTCGGCGCCACTAGGACAAATTTCAAACTTCATTGTAGCCGTCAGTATTTCCTTAGTCTGCTGGCTGGTCTCCGGTAAAATATTAGGTTACGGTATCGGGACACTTTACTGTTTTTTCTTGCAAGGAAATAATATTGCTTGGGGAGACCAGCACCTTTTCAAACATCTCCTGCATATCGATCCAACAAAACTATAAAAAAAGAACGCCAATTAAGCGATCTGCTTAATTTTTGTTCCAATGCTTTTCTGTGAAAGCTTCGCGTTGTGCATCCTGCAGTTTCATACGAGCCTGATTGTATTTGTAAAAATCTTGGTGATATGCTTCGGCATCCCAAAAGACTACAGCATCTTCGATTTTGGTCACGATTGGATCATTGGCAAATACTTTTGATTCAATCAGTTTTTGTTTGGAAGCTTCAGCAATTTGACGCTGTTTAGCCGAATTAACAAAGATAACCGGTCGATAATTATCACCACGATCTTGGAATTGGCCACCTGCATCAGTCGGGTCGGTCACCTGCCAATAAAGTTCGACCAAATCAGAATAGGTTATTTTTTCTGGATCAAACCAAATTTTAACGGCTTCTGTATGACCTGTTGAATGTGCTGAGACCTGTTCATAAGTTGGGTGATCAACGTGACCGCCCGTGTAGCCTGAACGAACTTTCACAATGCCCGGCAAGGAATCAAATGGTTCAACCATGCACCAAAAACATCCGCCGGCAAAAATAGCTGTTTGCGTTTTTTCTGCCATGATAAGCTCCTTTATTTAACGAATGGATTCCAAAAACGGCCGCCATTCACAAACAAAAGAATAACGCCAACTAAGATAATTAACAAGACTGCGGATAAAATGCCGTAGTCAACTGCCTTGAGCTGTTCAGAAAAATACCAGCTGCGTTTTTTCTTAGCGCCAAAACGCCTCAGTTCCATCGCTTGGCTAACTGACTCAATACGATCGATCGAACTCAATAATAGCGGTACTAAAATAGCCGAAGCACCCTTCAGCCGTTTCAGAAAACCAGCCTTTTTAGAAATTTCATTGCCACGAGCTTGCTGAGAAAGACTGATCTGCTGGTATTCTTTGGTCACATCCGGAATATAACGCAATGCCAGCGAGACTGAGTAGCTGACTTTGTAAGGAATGCCAATGCGATTCAAGCCCGAGGCAAATTCCGATGGATTAGTTGTCAATAAGAAGATCAGTGCTAAGGGTACGGCGACGATATATTCCAGTGAAACATTGACTAAATATAATAGTTCTTGGCTGGTCAACGCGTAAAAACCGCTGCCGAATAAGATAGTTTTTGATTGGTAAAGCTGAGCGCCATAATTCGGTGCCAATATGTAGATCATGAACAAATTGATCGCCATAAAGAAAAGAACTAGTTTAACCAAAGTCGAAACTTCCGAAAACTTTACCTGACTGGTTTTCAAAACGATCAAAGATAAAATAACGAGAAAAATCAGGAATCGTGTATCTAGTACGATCATTGAAATTCCCGATAGCAGCAAGAAAGCTAATAACTTTGTGGCGCCGCCAGCTAGATCAAGCCAAGTACCGCGATTTTGATAGGCCAGACTAAACGAAGTACTATTCATGATCGATCTCACTTTCGACCAGCCTTTGCGATAAGCGAATCGGGTCAACATCGGCAAAATTCGCTAGCTCATAAAGACTCGTTGGTGCTAGCGAAGCACGTTTCAACAATGCCAAATTGCTGAGTAGAGCGGCTGGGGTCTTATCAGCAATGATGTGACCATCGACTAAGGCCAAGGCACGGTCAGCGTACTCAAGCATCAAATGCATATCATGCGTGATCACAATAATCGAAGTCGCATATTTTTGATTCAGTGAAGCGACGAAATTCATTATCGAACGATAATTCAAATAATCCTGACCGGCAGTTGGCTCATCCAAGAGCAGTACTTTGGGCCTTAAAATCAAGACCGAAGCGATCGTGACACGTTTTTTCTGACCAAAACTCAAAGCTGAAACAGGCCAATGGCGCATCGTATCCAGACCAGAAATTTTCAAAATCTGTCTCACACGCCGTTCGGTCTCGTCTGGATCAACACCGCGCAGCTTTAAACCATAAGCCACCTCGTCAAAAACCAAATTTTGGCTGATCATTTGGTTAGGGTCCTGCAGCACATAACCGATTTTATCAGCACGTTCTTTCACTGAAAGATCATTTAAAATCTGACCATCAAGTGTTATTTTACCGGCATCAGCTTTCAAAAAACCTGTGACTAGGTTAGAAAAAGTTGACTTGCCCGATCCGTTTTTACCAACGATCGCTGTGATATCCCCAGCATAAAAATCCAAATTAAAATCTCGAAAGACTGCTTGATCTGCGTAAGAAAAAGAAAGATCCTCAACTGATAAGACTACTTTAGCTGATGGCTGGCTGCCCGCAGAAGGCTTCGTCCTCATCCAAGCTGACAATTTTTTGGAAACGACCACCTGATCAAAAGATTCAATATTCGTTAAATGATTTTCCTCAGCTAAATTAAAGCCTGCATGTCTTAAAGCAGTTAAATATAGCGGCTCGCGCAAGCCGATTTTATTGATGACACCTGTTTTTAAAACATCGTCCGGACTAGCATCGGCAATAATTTTTCCTTGATCGATGATCAATAGCTGATCAGCATCAATTTTCAGAGATTCCTCCAAGCGATGCTCAATAATAATAACGGTCAGGCCTAACTTTTTTTGCAGATCCGAAATTAATTTGATCGCCGTTCGACCAGAAGCCGGATCCAAATTGGCTAGCGGCTCGTCAAATAACAAGATCTTGCTATCAGAACTCAGCACGCCGGCCATACTGACACGCTGCTTTTGGCCACCTGATAACTCCTGTGGATGGTGAGCCTTAACTGATTGCAGATCCAGCTCATTGAGCCATTGATCGGTCTTTTTCAGTAACTGATCATGATCGGTATGTTCATTTTCCAATAAAAAAGCGACATCCTCAGCAACCGTCATACCAACAAATTGGGCATCGGTGTCTTGTAAAACCGTGCCGACAGCAAAAGACAGACGAAAGATATCCAGATCTTGGATATCTTCATCATTAATCATGATCTGACCGGAAATGTCGCCTGAAAAACTTT
This sequence comes from Oenococcus sicerae, assembly GCF_004102045.2. Lineage (GTDB taxonomy): Bacteria > Bacillota > Bacilli > Lactobacillales > Lactobacillaceae > Oenococcus > Oenococcus sicerae. Next base: position 376,308 of record NZ_CP029684.2, read on the forward strand.
GCGGGATCAGACCGTTGATCAGATGACCGATCGTTGTCTTGCCCGACCCCGAAGGACCAGCAATAATAATTTTCTGCCCATAATCAAAAACAAAGCTAACATTATGCAATGTAGCTTGGCTTTGAATGCGATATTTAAAATTGACATTTTTAAAACTAATTGCTGGCATAAATCACTTTTCAGACCTCAAAGAACCCGAGCCGGTCCGTGTCCTGTTGTAAGCAGCTAACAAAATGGTGCCTACAATGGCAATCGCCAGCACATTGCCGACTCCAGCCCACGCGCCCTGCAAAAAGACCTTTAAGGCTGGTTGTTTATAAACGACAATGTCGCCCAAAGGTGCGATCACAAGCCAGGCGATCGCATTAGCAATAAGCTGCCAAACATTAAAAAGGACGATTTTTTTAGCAGTTAAGCTTTCTGTTTGCAAGTTCAATCTTGGCTTGATCAGACCCAAGAGCAGACCTAAAACACCATCAGCAAAAACCCAAGTCCACCAAACACCCCAACCGGCAACCGTATCATTTAAAGCATGACCAATAAAACCAACGAGAAAGCCAACGATGGGACCAAAAATAGCCGCGATCAGGCTCAACCAAGCCTCACCCAAATTGATGGTTGTATTTGACATCGGTAAAGGAATAGCCACAAAACGCATCAAAACAAAAAAGACGGCTGTCCCGATTCCAATTGCAACGACATCTTTGACACTGATCCAGCTTTTATTTTTTTCCTGCATGATCAATCTCCCTACTCCACTCCGAAATTTTGCGACAGCTGTCGTTTAACTTAATTCGACAATTCGACTTGTTATTTTTTATAAAAAGCAAGCTTGAATATCGATTTTATCACTAATGATATTGCTAAAAATGATTCAATTGGTCTCAATACTAGTCAACTGGCTTTTCACTGATTTTTTTTATCGTAATTGAGCGCGAAATCTTCGTGCGGCATGCGTTTCCAAAAATCGGCTTTATTTGTTTGTCTTTGGCGAGCGATCGCCAATGTGTGTTTGGGTACATCGTCTGTGATCGTTGATCCTGCGGCTGTGATCGCTTCAGCTGCGATCGTCACGGGCGCTACCAGTTTGCTGTTGCTGCCAATGAAAGCCCGATCGCCAACCTGCGTCATATGCTTATTTTTACCATCATAATTGACAAAAATCGTGCCAGCACCAATGTTGACTGCTTGGCCAACCTCAGCATCCCCAACATATGTTAAATGGCCAATATGTGTGTGATCACCGATCCGAGCATTTTTTGTTTCGACAAAATTACCAATATGAACATCGATCCCTGTGACTGTCTTTTCACGTAAATGCGCGTAAGGTCCGATCTCGTTATCGGCACCAATGACAGAATCATGTTCAATCACAGTACCAGGTTTGATAATCGTGCCAGTACCAATAACCACATTGGCATCAATATAAGTCGTTGCTGGATCAACCATCGTGACACCGTTGGTCATCAGTTGATTGTTGATACGTTTTCTAGCAATTTTATTAACGGCCGCTAACTGCTGCTGTGTATTAACGCCTAACAGATCCCGCCAATCACGCGCCTGCACAATTTTCGCACCTGCCAAGGCATCGGTCAGGTAATATTCATTTTGAGCATTGTCCGTCTTGACAGCTTCGATCGCCCTTTTAATATAATCAGTTTTAAAAAGATAAACACCTGAGTTGACTAGTTTTATCGTGCGCTGCTCTACAGTTGCATCTTTTTCCTCAACAATTTGTTCGACAACTTCCCGATCACCAATCGGAATAATACGGCCGTAACCAAAAGGTGTCTTCAAAGTGGTTGCTAAAACAGCTGCGTCAAACCCTTCACCAGTATTGACCAAGTCCATAAGACTTTGGTCAGTCATTAAAGGCATATCTGCATTGATGACAATAATTTTTTCAGCTTGTACCTTGGAAAAAGCCGTTTGCAAGGCATTAGCGGAGCCCAGCTGTTCATTTTGAACGACCGTTTCATCAACATAGGAAGAAAAATCTTCATTCGGTGCCTGTACAGCGATAATATTTTTTGGTTCGATCTTGCGAACCGCCCGACAAACCCATTCAAGCATTTGCAAACCAGCAACTTTATGCAGCGGTTTAGGCAGATTATCTTTCATTCGACTGCCCTTGCCGGCAGCTAAAATAACAACATCAATTTCTGACAATCTTGTTTTCCCTTCCACGAAAAATATTTTCTTTATAATTTCCTAATTGTACTTTGATCACCTCACCAGAATCGAGATTCGTATCAACGTGCAGCAAAGAAGTGAAGTCATTGACTTGGCGTTCATTTGCCCGCCCTTCAGCGAAAACAGCGACTCCTTTGACATCTGATTCGAATTCTTTAGCTAAAGTCTTCATGCCGTTGATCGTGCCGCCCGCTTTCATGAAATCATCCACAATTAAAATATTTAAGCCAGTTGGCAGACTACGACGGGATAATTCCATTTTTTCAACATGTTTGGATGAACCCGTCAAATAATTTACAGAAACGGTCGGTCCTTCGGTCACTTTGTTTTCGCCCGAACGGACAATCACAAAAGGAACATTTAACTGCTCGGCTACTGCAGCTGCTAAAGGAACTCCTTTGGTGGCTGCTGTCATGACAGCTTCGATCTTCGTATTTAAATATTCAGTCGCGATCAAACGACCAACTTGGCGTAGAATGGCAGGCTGGCCTAATAAATCGGACAAATAAACATAACCGCCCGGCAGAACACGTGTTTCATCATTGACTTGTTTGAGCATGTCATTAACAAATTCATCTGCTTCACGTTCCAAAATATATGGATAAAATTTAGCACCGCCGGCTGCACCAGGAATCGTCTCTAGTAGACCGACACCGCGTTCTTTTAAGGTTTTTTTTAGGATCGTCAGATCTTCTGAAATAGATGATTTCGCCGACGAATAGCGATTAGCAAAAAAAGTCAGCGGCACCAAGGTCCGCGGCCTTTCTATCAGATAATGGGTCATATCAACTAAACGTTCAGCACGAGGTGTTTTCATAAAAATGTCCTTTCGCTAATATTTTACTAAAAATTCAGAAATAAACCAGTAGATTCCGAACATTAGAAGAGAAGCTTACAAACATTTTTCTGTAATTCAGGTTAGAATAAGGCTTATGAAAATTGTCAAATTTGGTGGGAGTTCACTTGCGACAGGCACCCAGATCAGCAAAGTTATCAAGATCATTCAAAGCGATCCGCAACGACGCGTGATCGTCGTTTCCGCACCAGGAAAACGCTTTAAAAAAGATATCAAAATCACAGATCTGCTGCTGCAATTGGCACAGGCTGTCATTGATCAGCAAGAAACTGCAGATATTTATAAGCAGATCTTTTTGCGTTATGCAGAAATTGCTGATTTCTTCAAACTGCCAAAAGAAGTCATGCAGGATCTAAAAAAACATCTGCGTTCAATCGCAGCTGGCAGCTACCCCTCTGAAGATTTTTTAAAAGCCGCTTTTTCCGCTCAAGGCGAATTTTTGTCAGCTAGTCTGATCACGCAAATACTTAATAAAATCGGCATGAAGGCCCGGCGGCTGACGCCCAAAGAAGTGGGGCTGACCGTCACAGACCAAGCACGCAATGCTCAAATTTTACCCGGATCATATGCTAAAATCGCGCAAACAAAGATCCAGCAGGACGAAGTGATCGTTTTCCCCGGGTTTTTTGGTCTTACGAAAAATGATCTGATCAATACATTCTCGCGCGGCGGCTCCGATATTACAGGTGCGATCTTAGCACGAGGTTTTGCTGCTGATCTCTATGAAAATTTTACGGATGTTGACTCCATTTATACGGTCAATCCTAATCTAGTTGATGATCCAGCGCCGATCAAAGAAATGACTTACGATGAAATGCGTGAATTAAGCTATGCTGGTTTTTCCGTTTTCCATGACGAAGCAATTCTGCCGGCTATTCAGGGCAACATTCCGATCAATGTTAAAAATACGAATCATCCAGAAGCTTTAGGCACAATGATCGTGCCTCAGGATCAGATCTCACATAAAAATCGTATTACAGGCATCGCCAGCGCAGACCATTTTCAAGTTTTGTATCTGCACCGCTACTTGGTCAATCGCGAAGTTGGTTTTACAGCAAAAATTTTGCAGATCTTGGCAGATTTAAATATTTCCTATGAACATATGCCATCAGGAATTGATGATCTCACGATTATTTTGGATAAAAATCAGCTGACTGATGGTCGCAAAGAAAAGCTAACGCAGCGTATCAAAGATGAAATCAAGCCCGATGTGCTGCAATGGCGCAATAGTTACTCAATCATCATGGTCGTGGGCGAAGGGCTGGTCAATCGTGTCGGTGCAATGTCAGATATCGTTGATCCGCTGCGAAAAGCCAATATTTCTTTGACCATGGTCAACCAAGGATCCTCTGAAATTTCAATCATGCTAGGTGTGCGTCCAGAGGATGCGGACCGTGCGGTACAGGCGATCTATAATGCTCATTTTGATCACGGCCACGCTAAAAAAGAAGACTAAAGGCCAAGTGTCTCAATCAGATCAGCTCGCAAATCTTTTATAGCCAGTTTTTGTGTATGGACTGGTTTTTTTGTAAACAAATCAGCAATTGCCGCCGGCACAGCTTGTTTGCTGAATTGTGATAGTTTGTTTAAATTCAGCTCTGGATCAGCAGCAGCCGTTTGGCCTAATGCAGTTAAAACAGTTTCTGCAAATTTAAAAGGACTGGCTGTCGAAACGATCAACTGCTGATCAGGACTGGGGAAATTTTCATTAACGGCAACGGCAACGGCTGTGTGCGGATCTAAGAGATAGTTATTTTCAGTGAAGATCTTTTTGATCGTTTGACTGGTTTGAGCCGAATCACAAAAGGCAGCATTGAATTGTTTTTGCAATTTAGCCAGCGTCTTATCATCAATTTCATATGTCTGCTTCTCGGCCAGATCTTTCATCCAACCGGCAACAGAATCGGCACCAGCAAGGTCAAAAAGCAGACGCTCCAAATTGCTGGAAACTAAAATATCCATCGCGGGACTGCTGGTCACTTTAAAATCACGATCGGCTTGATAAATACCGCTGGCAAAAAAGTCAGTCAAAACATGGTTAGCGTTTGAAGCAACGGTTAATTTTCCTAAAGGCAGACCCATTTTTTTGGCCCAGTAAGCGGCTAAAATATCGCCAAAATTACCAGTCGGTACGGTCACATCTAATGTTTGGCCGGCTTTTAAACGACCTTTTTGGACTAATTGAGCATAGGCATAGACATAATAGACAACCTGTGCTGCCAAGCGGCCAATATTAATGGAATTAGCTGAAGAAAAGCGCAAGGATCTAGCCTGCATTCGCTGAATCAGTTCTTGGTCGATCAATAATTGTTTCACAGCCTTTTGGGCATCATCGAAATTGCCCGTCACAGCAACGACATGCGTATTTTTACCGGAAGCCGTCGTCATCTGCTGACGCTGCAGCTTGGAAACACCGACTGACGGGTAATAAACGACAATTTTTGTCTGAGTCACATTATTAAAACCATTTAAGGCCGCTCCGCCCGTGTCGCCTGAGGTAGCTGTTAAGATAACTAATGTTTCCTTGTGCTGAGTTTTTTGAATCGCTGCCGTCAATAAATAAGGCAGAAGCGACAAAGCCATGTCTTTAAAAGCCAGAGTCGGCCCATGAAACAGCTCCAGCAGATCCTTGCGGCTGTCCAGCTCTTGGATCTTGACCTTTTGCGGATAATCGAAATTTTCGTATGCCTCCGTCAAAAAATTTGTGATCTCGGCCTCGGAAAATTCATCAAAGAAAAGCGACAAAACTTGCGTTCCGATCGCAACATAACTGGCATCTTTTAATCTTTCCCAATCGAAATCAAGCTTAGGAAAAACAGCCGGCACATACAAACCGCCATCCGGAGCCAACCCATTCATTAAAGCCTGCAAGCCGCTTACGAGCGGTGCCTTACCGCGTGTACTTTGAAATTTCATATAACCTCTGCGGTCATAATAGCAGAAAGGGATGGCTCGTGTTAATATTTGTTCATGAAAAACTATCGAATTGGTATTTTTGGTTTGGGAACTGTTGCGACCGGTGTTGCCAAAATTCTCAAAGAACAAAGTCATATATATGCAGAAAAATTCGCCGTCAGTTTCGAAATTGTACAAGTGGTTGTCCATAATCTTGATAAAAAACGCGATCCAAAAACCAGCGGTCTAACTATTTCAGATGATCCTAAAACAATTCTCGACAATCCGGACATTGATATCGTGATCGAGCTGGTCGGCGGCAAAACAGCAGCCAAAACAATTATCGAAAAATCGTTAAAAGCAAAAAAACACGTGATCACAGCCAACAAAGACCTGATCGCCAGTCAAGGACGCAAATTAAGTCGATTGGCAAGCGAAAATCATGTTGGTCTCTTCTATGAAGCAGCCGTTGCTGGCGGTATCCCGATTCTGCGGGCCCTTTCCACTAGCTTGGCTTCTGATGATATCGAGCAGATCAATGGCATTATCAACGGCACTTCGAATTTTATTCTGTCGCAAATGCGCCAAAAGCAAATGTCTTACCATGACGCTTTAACGTTGGCACAAGAAAAAGGTTTTGCTGAAGCCGATCCAACCAACGATGTTGATGGTATTGATGCTGCCTATAAATTGCAAATTTTAGCTGATTTTGCTTTCGGCAAACAAATCAATCAGAAGGATATTCAAATGGGCGGTATCCGCACGATCACACAAACCGATCTGCAAGATGTAGCTGAACTCGGTTATGAGATCAAGCTATTGGCCAACGCAACGATTATTGCTAACAAACTCGCATTATCAGTCGAACCGACACTCGTGCCAAAAGATCATCCGCTAGCATCAGTTCAAAACGAAAATAACGCTGTTTTCGTGACGGGCAAATACGCTGGCGGTTTAATGTTTTATGGACCAGGTGCTGGTGAATTTCCGACTGCCAACTCCGTTGTAGCTGATCTTTTATCCTTGGTTAACAGTGGCGACCGGCCAGCTGTTTTTAATTCACATCCTGATTCAGAAGTTTCATTAGCCGGTCCCAAAGATCGCATTGCCAGTCGTTATATTGTTTTGACCGTCACCAATCGTCCTGGCGCCATGCATAAATTGTCGGCTTTCTTTTTGATGAGCAATATTAATTTTCGAAATATTCGTCAGTATGATCCAATCGGTGAAACAACAAGAGTCGTCATTATTACCTACCCCGCCTCTGACGCACAATTGAATCCAGTCAAGACAACCATCAAACAAGCACGCGGTGTCAAAATCATTCACGAATTCAAATTGCTGATCGAACCAAAAGGCGGCCAACGTGACTGAAATTATTGTGCCAGCTACCAGTGCCAACATGGGTCCTGGATTCGACTCGCTTGGTTTGTCTGTCAACTTGTTTTTAAAAATCAAAATCGGTCCCAAAAGCGATCAATGGTTCGTACATCATCCTTTTGGCAAAGAAGTTCCTAGCGATGAACAAAATATGATCGTTTTATCAGCCTTGACGGTCGACCCGAATATTCATCCGCGAGAAATTTTTGTTCGTTCCGATATTCCTTTAGCACGCGGTTTAGGCTCCTCCTCTTCAGCGATCGTTGGCGGTCTCTTGCTAGGAAATACATTGTCTGGATCTGTGGAATTAAGCAAACAGCAGATTCTCGATCGCGCTGTCAAAATCGAAGGTCATCCAGATAACGTTGCGCCGGCTATTTTCGGCGGAATCGTCATTGGCGGTCCTAATCCGATCAAAGATGATGATTTTTGGACCTATCAGACTGACAGCCCCAAAAATTATGTGCCGATCGCAGTTATTCCACACCGTCAACTTGCGACCAGCGCCTCAAGAAGTGCGCTGCCCAAAGTTCTCGATCGGCACATCGCTATCAAAGTCAGTGCTCAAAGCAACCTGCTTGTTGCTTCAATTTTTAAACAAGACTGGCAAAAGACCTGTCAGCTCTTAGAAGTCGATCAATTTCATGAACCCTATCGATTAAAATTAGTGCCTGAATTAAAAATTGTGCGCAGTATTTGTCATGCGCACAATATCTTTGGCAGCTATTTGTCAGGTGCTGGGACGACGATCATGATTATGACAAAAAAAGACCAAGCCGACTTGCTGCTTGACCAATTAAAAAAATCGCCTTCCTTGGCTGATTGTGACATTGCAGCTCTGGCTTTTGACTCACTGGGTTCGAGAATTTTAGCGTAAGAAAAAAGTTCTCATTTTCAGAGAACTTAAGCTGTCTTTGCTTGACGTCCAAAATTAACATCAATATTTTTAGTTAGGATATCTGTGTAGCTATATGAAACACGTTCAAAGGTTCCTTCGGCTTGGTCCAATTCGACAACGAACAAAGACGGATAGGTTTCTACCAATACACCTTGGCGAGTAGTGGTTTTTTTGCGACCCGCTTGAGCAATCACGGTAATCGGGCTACCGAGCTTTTCATCAAGATTGTCTTTAATATTCTGTAATACTTCTGGCATACTACCTCCTCGCATTATATGACCATTAAATTTTATCAGATATCACGATTTTTTGCAAGAGATAAGACGTTATTTTTCCGAAAAAGTATCATTTTGATGCAAATTTTCGACTAATTGTTCGTAATTTCCAAGAGTCAAACGTTCCCCACGGACATTTAAATCCAACCCAGTTGCTATGATCGAACGTTCGATTTTGGCTCGATTTTCATCACTTCGACCAAAACGATAGAGCAAATTATTGACAAGCGATTTGCGACGATGAGCAAAGCCGGCTTTTATGATCGAAAAAAGATTTTTTTCATATTCAAAAGGCTGGAAATCTGCTTTCGGCGTTAAAGAAACCACAGCCGAATCCACATTTGGCGATGGCAGGAAAGCTGTCCTAGGCACCTGTTGGATAATATGAACCCGCATTTTATATTGGATCGCCAAACTTAACTCGCCATACTCTTTGCTGCCAACACCAGCTTGCAGACGTGCCGCGACCTCTTTTTGCATCATCACTGTAATTGAGCGAAAATTCAAGTCACTGTTCAGCAAGTAAAATAGAATCGGCGTCGTAATATAATAAGGCAGATTAGCAACTATTTTCAAAGATTTTGTCCCAGCATAAATGCCAAAGTCTGTCTTCAAAATATCCTGATTAATAACTTGAATATTGTCATAAGAAGCCAGCGTTTCCGCTAAGATCGGTATCAACTTTTTATCAATTTCATAGGCCACGACCCTAGCAGCGACTTTAGCGAGTTGTTCGGTCAAAGAGCCAATGCCCGGGCCGATCTCGATCACAGTATCTTCAGGACCAATCTCAGCGCCTTGCACAATATCTTGCAAAACACTTAGATCGGTCAAAAAATTCTGGCCAAAACGTTTGCTAGCATGCAAATTATATTGATTTAAAATCGCCTGCGTTCTTGTAGGACTTCCAATTGCCGGAATATCAGTCAATGTCTTTCATCGCTTCTTTCAATTCTTTTTTTGTGATACCAAACAGCCGGAGTCTTTTTAATAGCTGTTTGCCGTTTACTTGGCCTAAATGACATTTCTTTGCGAGCTTTTCTCTTAAAACAGCCGATCCTTGAGCATCGATCAGCCCCAGTCGGCTCAGATCTTCACGCATAATATCAGAAGTCGAGGCATTTTCTTTGACAAATTTCCCTAATAATTGTCTTAAAAGATCTGGATCAGCATGTTCAACACCCAGAGATCCTTTGTGATGAGGCCGGCCGTCAGCTTTATTTAGAAAAATTTGTTTGACATTCGGTACACGTTTTAAAACAATTTTCCTGATCCGCTCACCTTGAAAATCTGGGTCAGTCAACAGAATGATATCGTGTTTTTCCTCAGCTTTGGCAATCAAATCCAAAACAGCAGAAGAGATTTTTGATCCACCTGTCTCGATCGTCTGGACAAATTCACCAAAAGCAACGCGCAAACGTGCCGTATCATCTTTGCCTTCAACGACAAAAATCACCTGGCTTAGTTTTTCGGCCATACACGGTAAGCATTTTCTCTTGTGATTTTGGCCAGCTGGTTGCGATCAATTTCTAATAATTTTGCTAAACCATCGACGACAAATTTCGTCCAAGCCGGTTCGTTAGTTTGGCCGCGTTTTGGTACCGGGGCTAAGTATGGTGCATCCGTTTCCACTAAAATACGATCAAGCGGTACCGACTTTGCAGCTTCATGAATTTCTGAGGTGTTTTTAAAAGTGGCCATGCCAGAAAAACTGATGTAGCCGCCTAGTGCTACTAATTTTTCTGCTTGATCAACCGTGCCTGCAAAAGAATGCATCTCAAATTTTTTGACTGATCGTTCCTGCAAAATTCGATAAACATCGTCAAAGGAATCACGCATATGGATCGTGACCGGTAAATCGAATTCAGCTGCCAAGTCTAGATGTTTTTCAAAAGCCGCGATCTGCTGATCACGATCAAAATTTTTCCAGTGCCAATCAAGTCCTGTCTCGCCAACGCCGATCACAGTCGGATCATTTAATTGCTGACGTAATAATTTTTCTGCTGCTGCATCAAATTTGTCCGTGTCTTCTGGCTGAAAACCGATGATCGCACGAATACCCTGGTCAGCAAAATCATGGGCAATTTGGATCGCACGCTGATTACCTTGCGGATCGTAACCGACAACATTCATTTCCATGACACGAAATTCGTGAGCTCGGCCAACGTAAGCTGCAACGTCATGATACAAAGCATCATCATTTAAGTGAGTATGCGTATCATAAACATCCCCGGGTATTTTAGTTGGATCGTAAATAGTCATGTTTCTAGTATAAAAGAAAAAAACACTTATTCAGCGTTTTTAAGGGCTTCAGCTGTTTTCGATTTAATAAAATCAGCTGATTTTTTAAGTTGCACCTGCTCTTGTGCAGTCAATTCAAGCTTAAGCTGTTTGACAATGCCCTGCTTGCCAATGATGGCTGGATAGCCTAAGTAAGTATCCAAGGGTTCATAATAGTTAGAAACCGGTAATTCTGCGTGCGCGTCATTTAAAATGGCTTTGATCAGACGTACTGCTGCAGCTGAAATACCGTAATTCGTATATTGTTTGCCAAAAAATACCGTATGACCACCCATTTTAGCATCATGATCGATTTGATCGAGATCTAAATCAGGATATTGACCACTCGCCAGCAACTTTTTGATAGGTTCGCCCAAAACACGAACTGTGGACCAAGCAACGAACTGAGAATTGCCATGTTCGCCAAGACTATAGCCGTCAACACTACGCGGATCGATATCCAGGGCAGCTGCCGTTGCCCGTTTCATACGGGCTGAATCCAATAAAGTCCCGGTCCCAATTACTTGATTTCTCGGTAAGGCCGTCATTTTTTGAAACAAGGACGTGATAACATCACAAGGATTCGAGATCACAATGAGTACACCATGAAAACCACTAGCTTTTAATTGTGGTGCCGACGCTTCAACATACTGTTTGGAATAACTGAATTCAGCAAAACGATCAGTCGGTGTTTTCCAAGCCTCCGCGATATTACCAAATCCACTGACGACAATATCAGCGTCCGCCAGATCCGCATAATGGCCAGCGAAAACAGTCGTATGATGATCGAGATTAGCTTGAGCATCTTGAAAGTCCAAAACATCAGCCGCTAGTTTCTTAACGTTAGGATCGATCATGACAAGCGAGTCAGTCGTGCCTTCGATGATCAATTGATGTGCGATCGTCGAACCAACATGACCGCTAGCAAGAATTCCTATTTTTCTCGTCATCGTTCAGCCCTGTGTCGCATTATGGAAATGATCCGGCGCGGCATCCGGCAAAGCATTCAAAAGAGTCATATCACTGGCTGAGATCGTAAAATCTAATTGCGTGTTTTCTTGAATATGAGTCTCACTGATCGCTTTAGGCAGCGTGATCGTGCCATTCTGAAGTGTAAAACGCAAAGCCAACCGTGCAACGCTGACTGAATATTTATCAGCAATATCACGCACAGCTTTCGAATTCAAAATATCACCAGTTGCAAGTGGCGAATAAGCTTCGAGACGAATATCGTTTGCGGCCGCATATGCAGCAATTTTTGGTTCTGTAAAACCGATATAATATTGGACCTGATTGACAACTGGCTTAATTTCGGCAATATTCAAAATGTTCTTCATGTCATGAACATCGAAATTAGAAATGCCGATCGACTTCACACGGCCGCTCTTCTGCAATTCTTCGAGTGTCTGCCAGGTCTCGGTATTCTCTGCATCAAAATGTCTGCTGGCAGCTTCTCTCCATGGCCATGGTGCATGGATCAAATAAAGATCGAGATAATCGAGACCTAAAGCTGCTAGCGAATGATCAAAGTCCGCTAAGATCGCATCTCTCTTTTTGTCCTCAGCTGGTAATTTAGTCGTGATCCATAAATCGTCTCTGTCCACATCCGAGTCAGCGATCGCTTTACCAACTGACCGCTCGTTACGATAGTTTTGAGCCGTATCAATGTGTCGATAGCCAGCTTTTAAAGCATTTGAAACAGCCTGATAAGCCACATCGCCATCAGGCGTTTGCCAAGTACCAAAGCCTACTTTTGGAATTTTTGTGCCATTATTCAGCGTATAGGTGTCCGTTAAAATTGCCATAAATTTTTCTCCTATGCAGATCATTATAATCCCAGTTTTAAATGTTGAAATTATGCGAAAATTGACTTATGATAAAAAAAGACCTGTCCAAACTAACTAAAGAGCAGTATGAAGTCACACAAAAAGGCGCCACAGAGCGTCCTTTTACCGGTAAGTATGATGATTTTTATCAAGAAGGTATTTATGTTGATCTAGTCGATGGCACAGCATTGTTTTCCAGCAAGGATAAGTATGATGCCGGCTGCGGCTGGCCGAGTTTTACGAAAGCCATTGACGACCCAGCTGTGAAAGAAAAGACTGATTTTTCTGCCGGCATGATTCGAACCGAAGTCCGCAGTCAAGAATCAAACAGTCACTTAGGCCATGTTTTTAAAGATGGTCCGACAGACAAAGGTGGTCTGCGCTATTGTATTAACTCGGCAGCCTTAAAATTTATCCCCGTCAAAGAAATGGCAGCAGCTGGATACGGTGATTATTTGAAAGCATTTGAATAAGCGGGCGAAAAATTTAATTCTGAAACAGATCGGCAAATTCTTGAATCGAAATGTTTTCACCAAAATAATTTTTAAAAGGCAGTGTTTGGCAAAGCTTTTCGACGGCCGCATGTGAGAATGCCTGCCCGATAAGAGCCTGTTCGAGTTGTGAAATATCGCCAATGCCGAGAAAATCACCTTGAATTTTAATCGCACTAATGCGACCCCGATCAATATTCGCGTGTAGCTCGATTCGACCCCCAGCAAAACGTTTGTGCTGATTAAATTGAAATGCAGGCGTTGTTCCCCAGTTCCAATCCCAACTGACAAAAGTGTCATCACGCAATTGCTGGACACGCGCCCATGCAGCCGAACTGAGTTTTAGCTCATTATCACCAGCTGCTAATTCCTTAGTTAATTGTTTTTTTAAATCTAAAATGGTAAATCCGGCCGGCAAAGCATCCTTGATCAGACCGACGCGGCTTTGAACAGATTTGGCTGCTTTAGAAATAAATTTATCTTTAGCCGGCGTCAATACATGGCTCATCACTTCCGTATTAATATCAAATAATAGCGTGCCGTGATGCAATAGCCGGCCATTAACGTAGCGTTGGGCACTTCCAGAGACCTTCTTGCCTTTGATCACTAAATCGTTTCTGCCATCGGCTATAACTGCCACACCGATCTGGTGCAAGGCGTCTACCATGGGCTGCACAAATTTTTTAAAATTAACTTTGCCCGGATCCTCGACCGGCAGCACGAAAGAAAAACTAATATTGCCCAAATCATCGTAAACAGCACCGCCGCCAGTTTCTCGTCGTGCTACTTGAATATGGTGCTCGCGGGCATAAGCCTGATTTACTTCAGCGAAAGAATTTTGATTTTTGCCAACAATCACGGCATTGCCATACTGAGAAAAAAAGAACACAGCTTCAGTCAAATCAGCTTCTTCTAGCAAATAATGTTCTAATGCGACATTGTAATAAGCATCCGTATTCTGATAACTAATATATTTCATAACTGTCTCCTAGACAAATTAAAAAACAATGCTGAAAAATAGCATTGTTTTTTATATCTTTTTAAGCACAATCATAGCTTGGCTTTTCGCCTTGATAAACACTCACGATTTTGCCATCCGGCTGCACCGTTATTTCATCGTACTCGTTAAACAGCTCTTCATAGTCGGAATTAACGGATAAGTCTTGTAGTTCCAAGTGGTTTGCTGTTTCTCCAGCCACAATTAAATTACCAGTTTCTGTTTTTGACAACAGATCTTTTTCATCAAAAATGCCATACTTCTGCATCATATCGAAATACCTCCTCATTGGCAAAAAACGTTCTTCTCATTTTATTAAGACAGACGTTCTTCTTTAATATAGTCGATCGGCAACCATTCTAACACCTTTTCGATATTTTTATTCCAGTAATACCATTCGTGCCGGCCATGATCCGTGTTGTATGTCACTTCATATCCCAGTTTTTTAAATTCTGGAATTGTGATTTCATTCGTCAGATATAGCGGATCCTCTTTACCGATCCAAGCAAATAATTTAGGCAGGGTTTGTTTACCAGCTGCCTGTTTTTCAGCCAAGGCGACTAAATCATTGTTCGAGCCCTTAAATTTATCCAAATCACCAAAGATACCCTCCCAGTAATTTCTCGGCGCCGTTGCTAGAACTTGCGGCAAAGTAAAGTCTTGCAGCATAGCACCTGATAAGGAGGCTGCATAAGAAAAGTAGTCAGTGGCCATCGCGACTTTCAAAGCACCGTAACCACCCATGGACAGACCAGCGACAAAATGTTTTTCTCGTTTTTTGGAAATCTGAGGAAACATCGTCGCAATTGTAGCAAACAGCTCACTCGTCAAAGCATCAAAATAATGGCCCCCATAAGTCGTATTCGTATACCAGGCTAAATCTGTATTCGGCATCACGACAGCCAAATTGCTTCTCTGGACTAAGCGTTCTATATTCGTGCGGCGCGGCCAAGCTGACTGATCATCACCCATGCCATGCAGTAGATACAAAACTGGTATATCAGTCATATCGGCAGCTGTACGATTCGGATTATGATTATCCAGTTCGGGCAGAATCACGTTCATCGAACTGCCCTTGCCCAAAGCCTTTGAATAATAGTTAATTTGCAAAAATGCCATTTTTTCTCCTAGTTATGTTCCTCGATCAAATCTAAGATCGTGTTCAAAACACCATCATGATTGTTGTCTGAATCAGCATACTGCGATGGTTTAAAATATGCTTTTAATTCATCCTGTGCATTCGGCATCACATACGGACGACCGACATATTGCAGCATTTCCAGGTCATTTAAGCCGTCACCGAAGGCAGCCATTTGTCTTCGATCAACGGCGAATTCCTTGGCCAGCATCTTTAAACCGCTGGCTTTATCAGCTTCTTCATTGACAATATCAATCGCACCAAAACCAGAAGTTGGCGTCCTCAGACCCGACAAAAGCGGATCATGTTTCAGTGAATTAAGAAAATGCTGGCCACTGTCCTTTGCCCACGAGAGCGAAATTTTGTCAATCGGAATCGAAATTTCATCAGCATCGTCTATCGCCGACCAGCTTGGGAAAAAATCATCGATCGTGCCGGCGAAAAAAATCTGCGTATCCGGTTGACGCACTGATTGCTGCCACTTCGGTGCAAAAGCCGATTCCTTGCCTGCGAAAACAGCTAAGGTCGGTTGCGGATCCAATCGAGGCAACAAGTCAAAAATTCGATTTACTTTGATCGGATCAATCACTGATTGATAAAGCGGGCGGGCACCTTCTTGAATAAAGGCACCATTTTCTGCCACCATCGAGATCACCTGCCCCTTGGGATCAAAAGGCAAGAACATTCTTTGAATTCGGCTGACTTGGTTGCCAGTCGCCAGCACAAATTTTTTATTTTGCCGACGCAGGATATTGATCACTTGAGCGAATTTTTTTTGATTAAAGGAATTCGCGCCATCCAGCAAAGTGCCATCCATATCAGCAGCAAACAATTTAATATCGCTGTCTATCATATTTTGTGCACCTGCTGGCCATTGCTATCATCTCGCACTTCATAACCTGATTCAGCGATCTGATCACGCAGTTCATCGGACTGCGACCAATCTTTATTGGCACGAGCCGTTTTTCTTTGTGCCAATAAGTCTTGAATTTTTTTCGGCAGAATAGTGTCATTTCCCAAACCAGAAATACCAAGCACGGACATGAGCTGCGAAAGTTGTTTCAAAATATTAGCGGCTGTCTGATCTTTGATATCGGCTGAATCAACATAAGAATTCGTCAATTTAACTAAATCAAAAATAGCAGCTAGAGCATTAGCAACATTAAAATCATCGTCCATAGCCGTTATAAAATCAGCAACTGATTTTGACAGTTTCTTTTCGATCACAGAATCTTTGCCAGCTGTTTTATCAGCTTTTTGCAAACGCCGATAAGCTGTCCGAATACGGTCTAACTCAACACGGGAACGCGCTAATTCAGCCGTTGAATAATTGATCGGACGCCGATAATGAGTCGCGGCCATCAGGTAACGGATCGTCATCGGATCATCGTAGGAATTTAACAGATCACGGACGGTCGTAAAGTTGCCTAAGGACTTGCTCATTTTTTCATCATTGACGTTGACAAAACCATTATGCAGCCAATAATGCACAAATTGTTTGCCTGTATGTGCTTCAGACTGAGCAATTTCGTCTGTATGGTGTGGGAAAACTAAATCAATGCCACCACCGTGAATATCGATCGTGTCAGCTAAATACTTGGTAGACATGACAGAACACTCAATATGCCAGCCTGGACGGCCTTGACCCCAAGGTGAATCCCACTTGATCACAGAACGCGGTTCATTTTTCCAAAGGGCAAAATCCAATGGATCCTCTTTTAATTCCAGCGCGTGTTCGTCTAAACGCCCCGAAGCGCCGACCTCTAGATCATCAATTGCTTCATGCGCCAGCAAACCATAATCTTTGGACTTGCGAACACGAAAATAGACATCCCCATGCGATTCATAGGCATAACCTTTATCAACTAAATCACTGATAAAAGCAATAATATCGGGAATCACATCCGTGGCCTTAGTCCGCGTCGTAGCCGGCAAAATATTCAAAGGCAGGGTATCATCGTAAAAAGCCTTGATATATTTCTCAGCAATTTCCTGCTCGCTAACAGCTTCTTCTTGAGCACGATTGATGATTTTATCATCGACATCTGTAAAATTTGAAACAAAATTCACGTCATAACCACGGTAAGTTAAATAACGCCGGATCGTATCAAAGGCGATCGAGCTGCGAGCATTGCCAATATGGATGTAGTTGTAAACAGTCGGACCGCAGACGTACATCATGACTTTTCCTGGGTTGATCGGCACAAATTCTTCTTTTTTCAGACTAACCGTATTGAAAACTTTCAGCATAATTCTATTTTACCTATAGTTAGCAGTTCGATATGAAATAGTTTTTAATTTTTGGCATAGGCACTTTTAATTTCTTTCTCATTTAAAACAAACACAGAAATTAACACACTGATAGCATTAGTTCCGGCAAAAATAAAGAAAACCACAGATGTGCCAAAGGCGGCTATCATTATTGGGAAGATGAGACTAATCGTGAAATTCGTTAACCAAGTCGTAGCTGTCGCGATCGACATAAAACGTGCTTTTACCGCTCCAGGAAACATTTCCGACATAATCAACCAAGTGACAGGGCTAACAATACCTTGATGACTAGCTAAGAATAACGCTAAGAAAAGGAGAACCAAAATATTTTTGAGAAGCTGTGAAAACAGACTTAGATTCAGTACCCAGGCCAATAAAATCAAGAAAAAAATGTTGCCCAGCAGTCCGATCAAAAGCATGCGGTGCGTATTGTAGCGTGCTATCAGTCTTGTGCCAAAAATACTAGCTATTACAGAAACCAGTCCGATCAAGACATTCGCATATAAAGATCCGCCTTGGCCCATGCCGACTTTTTCCAATAAAATCGTGCCATAATACATGACCGTATTGACGCCAGATATTTGTTGAATCAAAGCAACTAAGACACCGGCAATTAATAAATAAAGCAAGCTCGGACTTTTAACAACTTCTCGCCAAGAAAGACTGGTCTCGCTGTTAGTGTTATTGGCTGAATCTTTGTCAATGCTACTAATGCTGCTATTTTTAAAACCTAACCTGGCGAAAAGTTTACCTGCCTTTTTAAATTGTTTTTTTAATACAAGCCAGCGCGGGCTGCCACCAATATGAAAAGAATTAACCCAAAGAACGATTGCTGGAATACTGGCTGAAACGACCATAATACGCCATATTGGTGACCAACTGCCCCAAACATTGCCTAAAATAGCGTTGACCGAAAAGGCAGTTAATTGCCCCAAAACAATAAAAATCGCATTTTTATTAACGTTATCAGTTCTAACAGGGGCTGGTGATATCTCAGAAAGATACATCGGTGACAGGCTTGATGCCGCGCCAACGGCAATACCTAAAACGAAACGAAAGGCGGCCATAAACAGAAAGTTCATCGCTAAAGCGCATAGGATCGTTGAGATGGTAAACAAGGCAGCGATCCAGCGCAGTGTTTTCTTTCTGCCAAATTTATCAGCGATCCTGCCACATCCCAGTGCTCCTAAACAAGCACCTAAAACAAGCGAACTGGAAACAACTCCCTGCAGACCGGCCGACAGATTCAACTGATCCGGCTTGCTCATAAAAGCTAAAGCGCCATTGATGACACCTGTATCATAGCCGAAGAGAAAGCCTCCTAAGGAAATGACATAAGTACTGTACTTTAAAAAACTGTTGTTTATTTTCGACTCTTTTTTCACGCTATGCTCCTTTCTAGAATAAGGATTCTAAAATCAAGGACTAAAAAGATGTTCTTTGTCCAAAATAGCACAGCAACAATACAAGTGCATTTCGAGATTTTTGATATCAGCTGTTAAGAGATCAAATTAAAACAGCACCAATTGACGCATATAATGGGTCGTTTATCTACGGATAATTTTCCTAAACTGCTGCAACAAGCGATAACGAATTTTACTGATCGGCAATATAAAGGTACCTATATTACGTGTCACGTAGCCATTAAATCCCTTCTTGAATTCGTACACACCATCTTTGCGGGAATTGTCGCCAGAAACACCGTAAAAATTATAAACTGGTATTTTTTGAGATTGCGCAAATTTCAACATTTCATATTGAATACGATAAGGACCATAGAAATTTTTGAACTCAACATTCGTATAACTGAACATGTAAGACACTTCTTGCGGTTGAATAAAAAATAGCGCACCAGCTAGGTTTATCTTATTGCCGTAAAGTCCAATAAAAGTCTCTGCTTGATCAATTCTTTTTTGATATTGCCGAATACGATCCTCTAGTTCATTCACCTGTCTATGCTTGCTGGAAGTGCTTTTCTTGGAATTAGCTGCAGCCAACTGATCGATTTCTTCAGTTAATAACTGAATAGTTGCTTGAAAATGTTTGACGTAAGCTGGTAATTCGGTTTCCGCTATGACAAACCGTGCTTGTTTGCCAAATGTTTTGTAAACATTTTGATAATAGACTAGCGATTTATCTTGAAAACCTAATCTCGCTGCTGTTTGGCTGGTATTTTCATGGAAAACAGCTAGTTCATCATAAGTGATGGTACGCGTTTTAATAGCAAATTCGAAAGTTTTTCTGATAGAATACTGAGTCGCTTTACTAAAGCTCTGAAAAAGCGTCTCTACGTTAAATCCGGCAAGGTCTTTATGATATTCATAATTCGGGCTAAGTGAACTGTAACCAATTTGATCCAAAGAATCATATATGAAACCTTGTTTTTCATAAGTACTCACATACTTAGAAAAATCAAAACTACTAATATGACCCGCATTATCGATCCGCTGAATCGTCTCATTTGGGACGATCCGTAAATAATAAGCGTGCAATTTTTTTAAGTAGCTGCGCAGCTCGGAAAGAAAAAAAGCGATTATCGTATCCTGATCAGCAAAATTCGGATCAACTAGCGGACCAGCCATAATTTCGTAAACGCCGCCAAATCGGCTATCTATTTTTCTAATTAATGCTCCCAATAGAATTTTGTCATTTTCAATTACGCCGAAAAATCCAGAAGTCTGTCTGCTTTTATCGAAATAAGCTTTTTGGTAAATGCTCTGATAAAAGGAACCTTTCGGGTTCTGTTGTTCAAATCTATGATATTCATCCTTGTCTAAAATAACGAATCTCATAAGTTAATTATGCATGATTCCACACGAACGATGTAAGCGGTGACTTTTTTTAAAAATATTGATTCGATTAGCCACCAAGCCATTGTAAAATCATCCTATAAATCAGCGGTTTTGCCAAACAAGCAGTCGGGAAAAGTTCTCAGCTTCTGGTATTGGAACTTGACAATGGTTGTTGTTTTAAATATAGTTAACTAAAGTAATTAACTTCGTTAACTATATTTAGGAGGAAGATCGACAATGAAATCAATCAGCCAACTTTTTTCAGAACTATATGATCAAGTTTTGCTAAATTATCAAAATGATACTAATAGAAGCGATAGATTCCCAGATCTTAGTGCTAACGATGAATATTATCTAAACCTGTTATTCGAATTGGAAGACCCCACCCTGACCAGTTTCGCTAATAAAGCAAAGATATCCAAACCGGCCGCAACGAGAATTATTCATCGTTTTATCAAAGCTCATTATTTAACAAAACATGCTTCATCATTGGATAAACGAAGTTTTAACTTAACGCTGACTGATGAAATGAAAAAACATTGTCAGCAAAACGATCGATTATTCGACAAAGTTTTTCTCGATGCCATCACCCCTCTGTCGCACAAAGAACAGGAACAATTAGCTTATCTCATGAATAAAATTGATCAAAATTCGGGATTATCGCATGCAGCAAAAAGCGATTGAACAGCATACTTTAATGGCTGGCATTTTAGCTAACCTGTTTATGGGCGCTGCTGGCATGGCAGCCTACTATACCAGTCAGATCGAAGCTTTATTTGTTGACGCCTACTTTACGGTCATCAGCTTGGTCTCAGGTCTTGTTGCGATTTCTATTTCAAAATTGAGCACAAAAGTCAGCAAACGATTTCCAAATGGCCTCTTCATCCTAGAACCAATTTTCTCATTGGTCCAGTCCTTATTAACGATCGTGCTGCTTGTTTCGGCTTTGGCCACAGTCAGTTGGAACGCCTACAAGTATTTCGCCTATGGACAAGGCAAAATCATGGATGTTGGGCCGATTATCCCCTATGAAATCATCATGCTGCTGTTGTCTTTTAGCCTATCTGCCTACTATAATCAGCAAAATAAAAAAATTAACGAAAGTAGCACGATGCTTTTGGCCGAAACGAAAGGGACCTTGATCGATGGTATTATGTCAACCGGAATCGCTTTGGCTGCCCTGACGATTCTTTTCATAAACAAAGAGTCGATTTTCAATTTTTTACGTTACACTGGCGATTTCTTTATTACCTTTTCACTGGTACTGCTGACGATCAGAATGCCGCTGCAAATTATCAAAAGAACTTTTATTGAGATCAGCGGCGGCACGATTTCTAATCGGCATATTCAAAAGATCATTGAAAACTGTCTGCACAAACACTTGCATGGCACGCTGGCGCTGAGCAAATGTTCGATTTATAAAGTCGGCATGTCTTTACGCGTTGATGTCTTGCTCAATAGCAAATCTGTTTGCATTAACAAAAAAGAATTGTCGGCGGCCAAAGATATTATTTTAATCGAACTAAAAAAACAGTTTGAGTATATTCATGTGGCCTTTTATCTAGACTAAAGGGACTGCAATGCTAATACGAAATAGCAATCAAAATCTCACTTACTTATCTAAATAAACAGGCAGCAAAATATCATTAATAAGTATTTGGCACATTTCTTGATCAATTTCTCTTTGTAAAAATACGTTATAGCGCAACCACTCAAAAGGCAGCAGCTTAAGTTCGTGTGAAATATTTGGGCGTAAATGTTCCCCACGATCGATCGCACGTTGTAAAACACGATCAATGAGCCGCAGGTCAATTGCCGAATTCTGATCTATTAAGCGCTGCAAGATTTGTCCAGATTGCCGACCGCTCTCGACAAACATACCTCTAATGAAAGTTTTGCCCATGATGTTAATACTTATCAAAAAACGATCTGTCACTTGTAAAAGGTCTTCTTTTAAACTATTACCCGTCAAAATCAAGTCATCCATGCTGCCATTATTATCGCGTCGAATTCGATCTTGAACAGCTGCAATAGCCAGTTCGAGCGGTGATTCCCAGCGACGATAAATGACCGATTTGCTCGTCATGGCAGCATCTGCTACTTTTTGAAAAGTCAATCCTTCCATACCTTCGAGATCGATAATTTTTTCTGTTGCTCGATAAATAGCATTTGTTAGTTCTACACCGCGGCGACGTGTTTCGCTCATAAAATGCGCTCCTTTAAATAAGATACGTTAAGTTTCTTATTGACATTCTTTTTCTAAAGAGTAATATAACACTCGTGATATAAGAAACTATTAGTATCTTATTTAAAGGAGTGTATAAAAATGAAAAAACAAGGGTCACTTGTTTCTAAAGACTTGATGACAGTAGCTTGGGTCCTAGTACTAGGGGCAATGGCACCGTTATTAGATTCGACGATGGTCAACATTGCTATCCATAGTCTGGTTAAAGATTTAAATAGCAACGTCGCAATTGTTCAATGGACAATTACGGGCTATGTTTTGGCAACAGGAATCGCAGTCCCTTTCTCTAGCTGGCTGTTAAACAAATTTGATGGTAAAAATGTATTTTTAGCTGGTGAAATGCTATTTGCAATCGGCTCCATTTTATCTGCACTTTCACCTAATATTAATTTTTTAATCGCGGCTCGACTATTGCAGGGCTTTGCTGGTGGCCTCATCATGCCGCTGCTGACAACCTTATTAGTCCAATCAACTGGTCCAGAGATAATGGGCAGAATGATGGCTACAGTTGGCTTGCCAATTATTCTAGGTCCTTTGATCGGTCCTGTGATCGGCGGTATTATCGTTAAATACTTATCTTGGCAATGGATTTTTTGGATCAATGTCCCTATCGCAATCATGGCTATTCTGCTGATTATCTGGAAAATGCCGAACTATCCAGCCCAAAATAAAAAAGCCAGAATGGACTTTATTGGTATCACATTGCTGGCTGCTGCCAGTACTACGATGATTTACGGTATCGTAAAAGCTTCAAAAGACGCTAGTTTCACTAATCGTACAACGCTGTTTTGCCTTGGGATTGGCTTTATCCTTATGCTGTTATATATTGTCTGGTCTTACTTCTATCAGGATAAAGCTGTACTCCCTTTGAATTTGTTTAAACATCGTTCATTTAATGGGTCTGTGATCGGCCTGTTTATCGCTGGGACTGTGCTTAATGGTGCCATGCTGATTTTGCCGCTATTTTTCCAAGATGTTCGCCACATGAGCGTCATGATGGCTGGACTAGCTTTGATTCCACAAGGCGCCGGTATGTTAGTTTCAAGACCTCTGACAGGAAAATTAACAGATAAAATTGGTGCCAAATATGTTGTCTTAAGCAGTTTACTAGTCACTTTTATTGGAACGTTACCTTTTTATTGGATTGGTCAAAACACTGCCTATTGGGTGATCGCTTGTGTCTTATTTATTCGAGGTATAGGTGCTGGTGGTATTTTAATGCCCTTGATGGCTGATTCTTATACCGGGATGACCAGTTCACAAATTCCGGCGGCTTCCATTGGAGCTCGTATTGTCCAAAATATCGGCAGTGCTTTTGGTTCCGCTTTGATAGCGACTTTAGTGACAATGTATGCGACCAATAAAATCAAGCTTTTTAAACAGCAACTGGTCGCTGGAAAATTTCATCTAACACCAGCCCACACTGAATTGTTCGTTAGCCATCATCTAGCCTTAATTCATTTACAAGCTTTTCAGCAAGGTTTTCTAATTACTTCAATAGCCGCGCTGATCATCATTTTCCCAACGCTTCTGTTAACTAATAAAATCAAAAAATAATCCAAAATCCCGTGCCTCTTGCCAACATTGATAGAGACATTAAATATGAATAAACAAGCTACTAATTACTTTGATCATTTGCCACAGTACTCGTTTTAGCTATTGGTTTTTTAATTGACGCCAAATCACCAACTTATCGCTTACTTTACACAAATTCTGCCAAAAATAGTCGCTGGATATGTGCTTTTCAAGGCTACTTTACGAGCCAATATTTTTTGGCTTAGCTGTCTCATTAATCGTCGCAGCTGGCAACTTGCATAATCGGACATGAACATCACAGCGTGTTTAAAACGTGAAAAACATTAGCTGCAAAAGCTATAACGATGCACAGAAAAATTTAGTCATTTTCCCTAACAGCTTCCGGGAATTAACGGCTAATAACTTGACCAACAAAAAAGCCCATCATCGGATAGGCTTCTCATCATTTGTTTTTGAAAAGAGTGTAGCTATTAATAGCTACAATTTTAGTCTAACAAAAAAGTCTTGATAAACAAGAACCATAAAAACCCACTGCCAATCAGCAGCGGGTCTAAAACAGTCTGATTCATATCTCAGATCAGGCTTCCTTTGTTCCGTCAACTAACAGATAATCAATCCAGCGACTAGCTTTATGGTTCTTTAGAAGATCGTTGTAATCCATAGCGGGCAATTTTTGATAGGCACCTGGTTGATCGCTTCGCCGAATAATCCAGCAAGAGGCCTGATCAGGTGTTGGGATAATATGCAATTCTTTGACTATTGGCCAAAGAATTAAATAATCAGGTAATTTAATCATTTGTCGGATATGAAAAGGTTTGAGATAAGACGCACGGTCATAACGGACAGGAACAGTGGGGAACTCACGTAACAACTGCTGATCAAGGTACTGGCGTTTCTTGAGTACGATAAAGATGACTGTCCCGAAGATTACCACGATTATATTCAAAATGAGAATAAAAGGAAAAAGAAAGCGACCTAGTACATAGCTCATCAGTATGACTAAGAAAATCATCAAAATATTGACCAGCGTCGCGATTATGACACCCATCTGAAGAGAATGAAAAAGCTGGTTCCGCTTTTGAAACTGCGCATTATGCGCATGTTGATCAGCTAATAATTGGCTATAGTCCGCTTTAATTTGAGCTAGTTCTGCAGCAGAAAAGGTATAAAAATTGTCTGTTGATTCAGGCATATCAACTATTATCGTTGATTTGATTCCAAGTGGCAACTAATAGCAAACCAACCGCCCCAATTCCCAGAGTGACGGTAGCTACAGGAGCTGCCCCCGCTAGGATGGCGGCATAGACCAGATAACCGGCATCCGCACTTACCGAAGCTACTGCTCCCGCCATTGTAATATTATAAATGGCATTATTAATTTTTTGCCAGTCAGGCGAGTCTGACGGATTAAGTGGATTAAGATGAAAGCTGGCATTGAGTATAATGGCCGAACTCATTTCCACACCATTAATTTCACTTTGGCTATTAATCAACGTACAAGAAATGCTGACCTCTGTACCAGAAGCAGAATAAGTCATTTTTAAGAGCCCGTTATCAATAGCTGCGGCCATGTCGGCTAGTTTAGCACCTAATTTAGTAGAAACTTCTTGGCCAAAAGCGTTTGATAGTGAAGCTTCAAAACCGTCTTCTAATTGACCAGCTGAAATATTAAATTGAAGCATTCCTGGCCCTGAGCTAATACTGGTTGTTAATTGAGCCGTCAACTTCAGTAATTTATTATCATATAAAGTAATTTCTGGTCCGTCCCAAGTCAGAGAGCCACTCAGGTAGGCTGACTTTAATGGGGCGAATTCTGTGTTAAAGATCCAGCTTAATTGTACTGGTGTCTCTAAGGCGACAACACCTTCATCAGCATGAGAAACATTGACATAGTCAATAGCCGCTACACCACTGATACCAGAATCATCCTCAGCAAATTGATCAAAAGCCCAGTTTAAAGGCTGCGAAAAACCTAAATTGCCTGAATAACCTGTCGACATATTAGACACATAGCTATAAACAGAGCTTGATTCTAATGCTAACCTGCTGCTAACATTACGTGTCCCGTAAACGGCTGGAACATAATAATTGGCGGCCTCGCCATTATTAAAAATGGATGTCACACCATTAAAGTAAGGCAGACCATTATTTGAAATATCGTCATCGGTCATGTCCATATCGATAGCAAAATAAATGACGGTTCCAGTTGGTAAACCCAGTTCGGTTGCGGCTGCCATGGCTGCCCTGGCATCTTTTTGTCCCTGCCTTCTCGTAAAATAGTCCACCGTTGGAAAATTATCTTGATAAATGGGCACTAAATGAAGACCAGCAGTAAGAATATTCTGAGCTTCAGTGCGAGTCAGATTCTTGGGCTTGTGCAAAGAACCGCTACCGACAGAACCCGTCAAGTATCGTGCGACATAAGTGGCATCCCAGTTAACCAATGATTGAATCATGTTAGCTGTCAATTGGATAGATGTATCAACACCCCAGAAGTTTCGGCTCGGACTGCCGCTAGAGACCATTAGTGAGTACATGGTCACAGGATCAGGTTGGTTAGCAGTCACTGGTGTGAGATTCATAAATCGTTGAAAGGCAAAGAGCAACGACTGAGTCGTCGTGTCTAGTTGCCCATTAAAAGGCACTGTCGATAACTGATTAGCTGTAATATATTGTGACATGTTCACATATAGTGCAAACTGCACCAAGCGAATCAAGCCAGTACTAAGACCATTCGCATAGGCCGAGGCATAAGTCGACCGTGTGGATGGTTCCCAAACACCGTTAGCGATTGTAACCAATCCTAATTCGATTTGGGCACCATAAATCAAGGCTGTATTCGTGTCGCGTTGATAGACCCCATCAGCTGGTAAAATACCCGTTTATGCACTATAGCGAAAATTTAAATACTGTTGCATCGTACGAATTTTCGCATCTCCGTTAGACAGCAGAACAAAAGCCGACATGTCGAATAACGCTTTGGCCCATAGCGAGGTCAGTATCCCACTAGGATCAGTAAATCCCGCTTCTGTTTGTAGTGTTTCAACAGCCGCTTGGGTATCAGGAGAATACACACCATTAAACTCACCGGGATTAATTCCTTTAGCCCAAAAAGCACCTTGAATCAAATAAACAAAATGACTTTCATAGCCATTTTTTAACTGAGGCACGACTTGAGAATCAAAAGCAGCCGAAGTTACCTCCCCAAAAGCTGGCAAACCAGCTTGTAAACTGATGCCTAGCTCATACTGGAGACCTTGGATAAGTCCATAAATTGTTTGCCAACCTGTATTACCACTTTCGGTCACCTGAATATAATTAGCGACCGACCCGTAAGTCTTGTTGAGCCACTGTTGGGTGGTTAAAACCATTTGATCTACCATAATAAAAACCTCTTTTCAAAAACGAATGATGGTGAACACACGCCACCTCATATCACCAAACAAAAAGGCGAACTTATGTTCGCCTTTTAAGATAAGCCCTCTAAGAAATAATGACAAGTGGATAACTTAATATTTTAGATGTTTATAAAATTTAGATGATTGACGTATTAACAAAGCTAGTTTCTGATACTTGGGAAATTACCAAAAGACGCTTGTAATGTCCAGTGCGCATCGCCGTTTGCCATAAATTAATGACCAAGACGGCTGGTTTTTGAGGCTTGTGCTGGCGAAATACTCTTGACCTGATGATTATTCTTGTCCACTATCGTGGTCGCTTTACCACGCTGACTGAATCCATAAAAGGCAAACACAGCTAAAACCGTGAGCAATAAAATCAGTAGTGGATATAAAATTGTTTTGTTTAAATTTTTCATAAACAGTTACTCTCAAATGTCTGAATATATCGTTACTCAGCCATATTATAATTTTAATCTGTTTCAAGACAAAACAATTGATTTGCTTATCACCTTTATAGTTATCCCGTGAAATTTTTTTAATCGACAACCTGTGTATTAACAAAGCAATATATTCAACAAGGAATTACGTTTTAGATTCTTCTTTCCTTTAAGCTATCTTGAAAGAGTTCTCTTTGTTGACCATTCAGATTATTTTTAACATAGCGATTAGCTAATTGGTCAACACTCAGATCAGGCTTCCTTTGTTCCGTCAACTAAGAAGGAACCAGCCCAACGACGCGTTCTTTTGTTCTTTAATAAGTTCTTTCTATATGAACTTGATAGTTTGTCATAGAGATCTGCTTGGTCAGCTCGTCTAATGAGCCAACAATTGACTCGATCTGGGCTGGGAATGATATTGATCTCTTTATTTTTAGGCCAAACAATCAAGTAAGCTGGTAATTTGATCATTTGTTGAACTATCAAGGATGGATAACGATCCTTTTTAAAATAACGAACTTCCACGGTTGGAAATTTGTTGAATAGACATTTGGCTTGATCTTTGTTTCTCTTAATTAAAACAAATTCAAGCATCAAAACAAGTGTGACCATGAACAATAATAAGTATAAAAAATAAATATACCAATGGTTGGCTACAAAAGAATATGCCGTTTCTAGGTCTGGCATATATCTAAAGACTAAAAAGACCGCACGTGCAAACCAAAAACCATATAATTCAATCAGTATCACAGCAAAAACTATTATCAATCTCGATATAAAATGTCTATTCCGCTTTTGAAACTGCCGATTATGCGCGCGCTGATCAGCGAGTAATTGACGATAGTCTGCTTTGATCGCTGCTAGTTCAGTTGAAGAGAAAGTATAGAACTCGTCTGTTGCTTCAGTCATATCAACTATTATCCTTGCTTTGATCCCAAATAGCTAGTAAGAGCAAGCCGACTGCACCTGCAACAGTAGCAAGAGAGCCTAAATAACCAGCAGCTAAAGTCGTAGCTGAATGCAGAATAAGTCATTTTTAAGGGCTCAGCATCTATATCGCGGACCAATCATCTTGATGTCACTTATCTTCATTATTCAACTAATCATTTCTTTGATACTGAAATCCAATTTATCTTTATCGCTCAGTACCATTAGTGTCATCATTCAACTGCTTATTTTCTGGCGATATATGTCCAAAAACGAATTCGAACAGATACTAACCTTATTTAAAGGAGAATAACCATGGCTGATGCTTTCGTTCAATTAAAACACGCGAATAAAAAATATGGCGACCGGACCATCATTGACGATCTATCGTTTCAAATTTTTGCAAAAGAATTTGTGGCTATCATAGGTCCCTCGGGTTCTGGGAAATCGACGCTATTGAATATGATCGGTTTATTAGAAAGTATCGATAGTGGCCGTATTACGTTGAGTCGCGAGCTTTTGCCCAATATTAATAGTAGAAAAGCAACAAGAATCCGACGTGATACCATCAACTATCTGTTTCAAAGTTTTGCCTTGATCAACGATATTTCTGTTCAAGATAATCTCATGCTAGCAATGAATTTTACATCTTTATCTGGTAAAGACAAAAGGGCTCAAATAAGCGATACTTTAAGCAAAGTTGGCTTGCAAACTTTAATCAATGCAAAAGTCAATAATCTATCTGGCGGTGAACAGCAGCGTGTAGCCAGCCCGCGCCATTCTAAAACCCGGACAGCTCGTGTTAGCCGATGAACCCACTGGTGCTCTGGACGAAAAACATGCTAACGCAGCTTTTCAGTTAATTAAAAGTCTGCGCGATAATTATGGCAAGACTGTGATCATTGTGACTCACAATTTAGACTTAGCTAAACAAACTGATCGCATCATCGAATTAAATTATTAAGCGTGTTTTCGTCAAAAACAATTTTATTTTCCAGAATTAAGATACAAATTCTAAACCACCTATTTTGCCAGTGTATAGCAACAACTGATTAGTTTCTGGTAAAACCTTAGTCTATAGTATCTAATTCTTAGCAGGCTAAGTCATAGAAAACCCCAGGCGTTACCTGCGTCTTCCGGCTGGATGTGGTAGGATATGCAACTAAGAACAAGTTCTACCGTCACTAAGATGGGAACCTCAGTAGCAAAAATCAGAAAGGTGTTAACATGTCATTTTCCAACAAAAAAATAATTTAATCGATACATTGAAAACAGTTTCATTAAAATCTTCTCAAGAACAATTATTGATCAATGATGCTATTACTCAATTGGCTGCTCATAAAAATGAACAGGCAGTGTTAGCAGAATTAAAACGCAGACTCAGTGGGCTTGCAGTTCAGCAAAATATTTCCGCCGAGGGTCTGAAGCTATTATCAGCCATACAGCAACCTGATTTCAGTGTTGATTACGCGCTGTCATCCATGACCTGGTTCCAATAATATTCATTACAAAATATTTACCAACTACCTAATTTTAAAATCTATAAAACCCCAGTTTTGATAACAGAACTGGGGTTTTAAGTTACGATAACTAGCAGTTATCGATAGATGTCTAATTACTTTGATTTGGGTGTTTTCTTAGTGGCAATAAAACCATCCTTTTTTAAAAAATGGTAAGTCATGATAATTATTTCAACCGTAAAGGCAACAACGATTACAGCAATAAGCCCATATTTATCAGCAGCTGTAAAGGTTGAGAGACGCACTGTAAGAATCAGAAAAATAGCAGTAGCAATCCCTATTAATGGGTATAAAATTGCGTGGTATATAAAAAGCCAAGTCCGTTTATTTTCCTTCATTTTAATTACCTCAATTCAAATCCGCGTAACTAGGACCTTCAACCAAACTTAATTGCAGGCTTGTATCATTTGAGTTTCTATAGAAATTAGAGTGGATTTCATACTGCTTATCCCCTTCAAATGGGTTGCTCGTTATCTCAAGCCTGTTTCTGTCTCTGCTTGCTGTTAAGGCATCTGCAGCAACAACTACTCGAACAAATACATACGCAGCCAGTAAAGTCAAAACAATTGCTAATGCTGATGAGCCTATTCTGCCATGGGGAAAATAAACAGCCTTCATTATTTAGCTGCCAGGAGCTGATGGTTAAACAACCGTCAACGACGCTGACTTTTCCAGTTATCAACGATTGTCGCCAACAAGCCCGGAAATCTTTCATCGAGTTCTTTTCGACGTAGCGTCAGGTAGCTGTGAAGACCAGCGCGCCGAATCGAAATTAAAGCATTTAACCGAAGATTGCGATAATGCTGGGATAAATTGCTCTTTTTTCCCAAGTCATTAAAGATGGCGCAAGAACATTCTTTGTTTGTCATAAATAACACCGCGATAATTTCCAAGCGAATGGGATCACTCAATGATTTTAATAATTGCGTCAAATCTATTTTATTTATATTAATGTCAGGCATATTGGCCTTTCTTTACTTTTCAACTGTTCAGTATATACTAAACAGTTGAAAGAAGGAACTCGTATGAATTCAAGAGAAGAGACTATTCAGCGTTACTTTAGGCTTTCAGACATGGCATCCGATGATGATCAGGCACTCAATGGCATAATAGCTCTTTTTGCCAGTACTGCCATGGTTAAAGGCGCAAACGGAATCACAGCCAATAATCCTAATGATCTTGCCAATTTTTTTAAGAACTTTTTCGAAGATAATCAAGAGTTGCGGCATCTTTGCCGAGTTACGACTGATCGTGGTGAGTACCAAGCAGAGTGGTCAGTCGCAGGTCGTAAAAAAAACAGGTGGCCTGTTTGCCCTTCATGGTTTTGATCACTACCAATTTAATGCACAAAATAAGATAAGTTTTCTACAAGTTGAAATCAAACATTAGAAACGGTCTGCTCATCGCTATTGGAAGTAGCGGTTCAGACGTGCTCATTAAATCTTAGAAATATTTTCTATAATAGTAGATGCTTGAAGACCTATAGCCATACAGGTTGGTTTAATATTTGGTAAGATTCGTAAATTGTTTTGACTAATCCAAGAATCCTATCCCAATACATCCGTCAGCATTTTTTCCGATTCAATATAACAGTTAGTACCCTTGGGTTCCAAAAATTCAATGCGAGCAGCCAAGTAAACTGTGATATATCGACGTCCCTTCGCCTCAACAACACCAACAAAAGATTCCGTATCAGGCGAAGTACCTGTTTTCAAACCTAGCCATTTATGAGTTGGAATAGCTAAAAATTTAAAGCGATTCAAGTAGGGATAAACCTGACGATCAGTGACAAAATTGAATTTCATTTTTTGTGTCAGTGCTAGGATCTCAGGAAAATCGTTGACCAAATGGCTCGTCATTGTCAAAACTTCTTTGGCAGAAAAAAGTGGCTCATAGGAATCAGTCATTTCTGGATCTTGATAAGTCACTAAATCCTGGTTAGAAAGACCGGACGGATTAGGAATCACAGGATTATTGATCCCCCATTTTGCCAGCAGCTTGATCGTTTGTGCCTGCCAGTTGGCAATATTTTGGAAAATCTTTTCAGCAAACACAAAAGCAAAAGTATTTTCAGACAGGATGAAAAATGCGTCCAGTGCATCCTCCACTGTGTAACTTTCCCCTGTCGATAATTTAATTTCGGCCACTAGGTCACTCTTCGTAAAATCAGCGATCCTTTGGCTTGTTACCAAGCGATCATGCCAGGATAAAATTCCCTGCTTGATCGCATCATAGAGCTGATAAGTGATCAGCAATTTAGTCACAGACGCAATCGGCACTCTCGTATCGGGATTTTTCACCGCCAAAATATCGCCATTTAATTCGCCAACCAAAGCGACCGGTGCTAGTACTTGCAATGTTTTCATAAAATCCCCTTTAATATTGCCTATAGTTTACAAGATAAATCGCTGAACCAAAAAAGATCCACGCGAAGCGGATCCTTCTAAATCAGATGCCATAGTTAGAAAATTTGCATCAAAATCGGCACAACAACAACGAATTTTCGCCAAAAAGTTTACCATATGGTTACGATGGTTACGCAGTAAACTTTTCTCAACATATCAGAATATATTTGCAATACTAAAACTCTCTTGATCGTCTTCCCCGTTGTTTAAAGGCTTGAGTAAAATACCGTCTTCAGTGACATTTGGTAGGGAATTCAAAAAAAGTGAATTTATCTTCGTAACCGCCTGTTGTCTTTCTTGAACTTCAACCATTCGAATGACCTTCTTTGTATATTATTATCAACCGCCTCTTTCGCTTGTTGATTGCGCTTACTATACACTTTATTGAGACACTTTTTTAAAAATGTCTTCCTAAGGTGTATCCTTTTAGACTAAAAAAAGGGGGGGCAACTCTTAATGCTATTAGACACACATTTAATTAATACAAAAACTAGTACTCGATACGTTTTAACTGTCGGCCGAATATTTACTCAAATAGATTTCCCTGGTAATAAATTGAGAGACAGTTTTTGGAAAATTCATGTTTCAAGTATCCTGAATAATTATTTAACAATTTTACGAATTTGTAAAAAATATTTAATCACCCAGAATGTTGACTTCAAGTATGTAAACAAGATGGCCACCGCTTTCGATTTTATGAACAGTCAGACTGTCATGGGGAACGCAGGAAAACTGATAACTATTTATCCGACCAGCATCGCTCAAGCGACAACCATTATGGATCATTTGTCATATAAACTTAAAAATTTTGCCGGCCCCGAAATTTTAACAGACATGCCATACAAGGAATCTAAATGCGTATTTTATAGGTTCGGCCAAATAAATCACAATTTATCGATAATCGTGAACCTATTTTTAAAATACCGGTATGGATAAACAATCCATTTCCAATCCCGATAAATAATACTGGAACTGAATTACGACAAAAATATATGCTTCAGGGCATAATTAAGAGAAATAATTCAGGCAACGTGTATCTTGGTTACAGACTCAGCGACCACCAAAAAGTGATTGTGAAAGAAGCACGGAAATACATACTAAACAATGATGGATCTTTTAAAACGGAGAATCGGGAAAGTGAGTTTTCAATTAGTTTAGGCTTAAGACGAAAGGGGTTAACATTTATCCCTCTCCCTATTGAGAGAATATCAGAGAAGTTTTCTATTTTTTGTGTATAAACTTAATCCTCATTTGAGTTTAAACGATTATCCTTCAACTCAATCTCCTTTAATAGTTCCCAATTGGAGAAAATCTTTGAAGGAAGTTTTAAAAATTTCCTTATCGCTTACAAAACAATTAGATATTTTACACAAAAACGGTTTCGAAAATATTGATGTTTCCGATTTAAACATTTCTTGGGATGGCCATAAAACCGCATTTTTAGATTTGGATTCCTTGCAACGGAAAGGAGAAAAATCCTACATTAAGACTCAGATATATTGGCAAACAAATTTCGCTCAATATAATAATCAAGATCGTGACTTCAAGAGAGTAGCAATGCTTTTTCTCTATCTGATTGGAGATCAAAACTATTTCTTATCTCTCACTAATAATTTTGACAAGTCATATCATCTATTGACACATTGGGCACTACAAATTGGAACCAATCCTAGCATTTTTGAGTTTTTAGTTTTTATTATGCAAAAGCGTCAACTAAGCGCTCCCCTAATAGAGCGGAAAATTACTGATTCCATTAATTTTTTAACAAATGAGAAAAACGATACTTTGTCCGCAACAGATCAAAAGAAGAAAATTCAACAAATCGTATATCAAGCAGTGTTATTAGAAAAAGTTGTTTTCCCAGGAACACAAAAACCATTATCATCTTTAATTGATGAAATATCTTCCAACAAAGCGGCTGTGACTCATTTTCTTCAAACCAAATTATCAAACGATAGATTTGCTGCACTTAACATTGGTTTAAGCGGTTTGGCGGGAATTATCTATTTAATTGATCAGCTTCGTGATGATAACCTTCGACCAATATTTGACAAAATTATTCTTTCAATTCGACAACGAATGGTCTCAATCCAAGGCCGTAAATACGTAAAAATGTATAAATCTATCAATTCACCAATTTCGCCTTATTTATCAGACGGTTTCGCTGGGCTAGCCATTGTCACATCCAACCTTACTTTGCTCGATAAGGATAGTTTTGATTTTTGTAGTTATGCCAATAACTTACCTGTATGTTTTTCTAAATCGGCTGGTCTATGGGATGGCTTAAGTGGAATTGCATTAGCTCTGTTATCTGAATATCTAAATTCATCTAAACCAGATCCCAAATTACTAGTATGTGCAGAAAAATGCTTGAATAATGCACTCGATTTTCTTCTTGCTCAAAATTCACAATTGTATTTTGATGATTTTCATAAATATAAACTAACCAGTAATTATTCAAGGGGCCCACAGGGTTTTTATGATGTTATCGCTGTTTACTTGAATATAAAAAATTAAAAATCGCATTCAATTTAACGCAATGTGGTTAAACGATTAGGAGATTCCAAATGACAAAATCGAACTTGAATTTAAAATGGTTAGTCAAAAATGTGCCTTGGTGGGTCACAGCCTTAACAGTTCTGCTAGCGATCGGTGGTGCTTTTGAAGGTGTTATCAATGGTTACGCTTTTGGTCAAATCACAGCCATTGCAACACACGGGATCAGCAATATCTGGACCTTCCTTTTGCGTTTTGTCGCCCTCTACTTTCTCACTTATACCAGTCTCTACTTCTTTTCCCGTATTTCTAATCGAGCGTTAATGTACGCTAACATTGCCTTGAAAAACACCATGGCCGAAAACGCCTTTCGCGTCAGTTATCAGGACAACGACAGCAGCAAAGTCCTCAATCAAATTACAGCCGATGCCAGACAAATTCAAGATCGTTATTTCCTCAATTTGCCAATGGTGCTGCAAACTTTTTTTACAGGACTCGTGTCGACAGTATTCGTGCTCAGAGTCAATCTGGTATTAGGGCTGATCAGTATTCTGTTTGCAGCTATCAGTATTCTGCCCTCAATGATTGCCGGCGGTGTCTTGGATCAAGCTTCAAATAACTGGTCTAATCGAAACAAAACATATATTGGCCGCTTAAAAGAACTGCTATCAGGTGTTGCCATCATCAAAAATTATCAGGCACAGGTTCCGATGCTGCAGGGATTAAAAAGGATCTCAAGCGTACGGAAGAAGGCTATCGCATTCTAGGCAACAAAGAAATCCTATTCCAATATGCCGCTTGGCTTTGCTCAACTGTATCAATTCTAGGGCCAGTCGCGTTCGGTCTGGTTTTTCGCCAGTATCGTTTATTCAATGTCTCAATCAGCGTGATTATCACATTATTGTTGACTAGTGACCGTGTCATTTCATCAATTAAAGAACTAAGCGGCTATACAACAGCTATTAAGTCGACTCGCGGTCTAAGAAAAGACATCATTTGGCACAGATCATCCAATCCTAGTCAAAAAGCTCAGCTGCCAGCAGCACCTGAGCTGAAAATCGATCACTTGTCTTTTGGCTATGGGCAGCACCCAATTTTCAAAGACTTAAATCTGTTACTGCCCTACGGCAGTAAGCTCATGTTAAGCGGGGATTCTGGTAGCGGTAAGACGACTTTTTTGAATCTGCTGACGAATAATCTTCCGCCGACAGCAGGGTCAGTCCATTTTGGCGGACAGACAGTTAGCGACAATCAGTATGCTTACATCACACAAGAGAGCTGGGTTTTTGATGCAAGCGTCAAGGACAATTTGTAGTTAAATCAATCATTCAATGACCAAGACATGTTAGCCGCCTTAAAAAAAGTGAACTTGAACACAGAACTAGGTGCTGACCCGTTGACCTACCAATGCGGGGATCAAGGAAAGAATCTTTCTGGCGGACAAAAAGAACGGCTATCAATCGCTCGAGCTTTGTTAAGAAAACGTCCACTGTTTTTACTAGACGAAGTAACCGCATCTCTAGACCAGAGAAACTCTGAAAAAATTCGTGATATTCTCTATCAACTGCCTCAAACAGTTATTGAAATTGCCCATCATTATGACGACAAACAAATTGACAAGTATCATGTTCGCCACATTAAAATGAATAAAGATAATTTCACGGATTTAGCATAAACGAACTTGTCCATCCTGTATTGTCGTTTGATATCAGATAAACAGTGACAAAAAAGCGGCATCCCATCGATTCAATATCGACAACATGTCGCCTAGTAGACAACTAAATAGTCACTTTAACGTTTGAAGCAGCCCACAGAATAGTGGGTTTTAATATACTTTTACTTTAGATAATTTGCATCAAAATCGGCACAACGATGATAAACAAGACTGTTGAAGTCGTGACCACATTCGTGGCATATTCGACATCCCCATGACTTTGTCCCACCAAAATCGGCAAAACAGCTAGGCCAGGTGCGGCCGCTTGAATAATCAAAGTTGATGACTCTAGTTGAGGCATATTGCCGCCGAAGAGTTTGAGAATCGTAATCATGACGGCTGGTGCAATGATGAAACGACCAACTAAGGCTAGGATCGAATCACGATCAAAGTGAATGGACTTCAGGCCTGCATCGGCCAAAATGATACCAATATAAATCAAGGACATTGGTGTCACGATACCGCCGACCATGGAAAAAGTCGTTGTGACCCAGGCAGGAACTGGAATCGCAAGCAAGAGAAAGACAAGCGAGATCAGAAAACCAACCAAGGGCATCGGCAATAACTTTTTCCAATTGAAGGCTTGTTTATCTGACTTATCTTTCGTCGGATCGTCAGCAGAAATAAAGAAGACACCAATCGCCCAAGTCGAGATCGTATTCATCACATAATAAATCAAGAAGTAAGGCATCGATTTAGCACCAAACAAAGCTTGGTTTAAAGGCAGACCGATAAAAATCGTGTTGGCATTGACAAACATGTTGATAAAAGTGCCGCGACGACCAACACGTATCTTGAAGATTTTCGTAATTAAGTAAGCCAGAATGTAGCTGACCGCAAAACTCGCAGCGGCGAAAACTAAACCGCTCGACAAATTCAGTAACTTGGCTCGGGTCAAATAAGTTAAAACACTGACGAAAATCGACAAGGGCAAAGCAATATTCATGATCAGGTAAGAAATGTTTCCCTTAAAAGAATCACCTAGTTTGCCATTACGACGCAAGATATAGCCTAAGGCAATCACTAAAACAATTTCAACAACACTTTGGACACTTGTAATAAAGGCATTCATTAGTATTCAGGCTCCCATTTCAAATCGTCTACAGCTTTCTCAACATCATCGATTGGTTCACGATTCAATCCCTGCTCAACCGCTTTTTTAGCAACGGCAAGGGCAACTGTTTTGGAAAACTCAGCTAACTTAGCGACCGGCGGCAAGACGGCAGCCCCCACTTTATTGGTATCAACAATGCCGCCAAGGCTGTGAGCGGCGGCTGAAATCATTTCAGGTGTCAAGAGCTTTGATTTAGCGGCAATTGCGCCAAAACCCAGTCCCGGATAGATTAAAGCATTATTGACTTGGCCGATTTGATAAGTGTCGCCATTATATTGGATATCATCAACCGGCACACCATTTCCTACCAAAGCTTTACCATCTGTCCACTTCAACAAGTCTTCGGCTTTGGCCTCGGCTAATTTAGTCGGGTTAGAAATAGGGAAAATAATCGGCCGTTTCGTATAGCTGGCAATTTCTTTGACAATAGCTTCAGTAAAGGCGTTTGGATGAGTCGAGGTACCAACCAGAATCGTAGGATGGACGGCTTTAACAGCGGCCTGTAAATTAGTTAATTCAGCGGCATTTTTAAAATCAGCGCGTTTAGCTGCGAAAGGCTTTTGCTCGGGTGTCAAATCCGGATCGTCATCGAACAATAATCCTTGTTTATCAACCAAGAAGAAATGCTTTTTGGCTTCTTGATCAGACAGTCCTTCTTGCACCATTTCCTCGTGCAGCTGTTTGACAATGCCCATGCCGGCAGTTCCGGCACCAAAACTCATATAAGTTTGATCAGTCAGCTTTTCTCCAGAGATTTTCAAAGCACCAAGGATTCCCGCCAAAACAACGATCCCGGTTCCTTGAATATCATCATTGAAAGTCGCGATCTTGTCCTGATATTTATTCAAAATATTGGCTGCGTTAGAGCGACCAAAGTCTTCCCAATGAAGATATAAATTAGGGAAAACAGTCTCAATTTGGTCAACGAATTCATCGATGAAATCATAATACTGCTGGCCGCGAATACGATTAAATTTATTGCCAAGATATAGCGGGTCATCTAAAAGCTGCTGATTATTAGTGCCGCCATCGATCACGATCGGCAAAACGGAGGCCGGATCAAGACCAGAAGCAGCTGTATAAACCATCAATTTACCAACGGAAATATCGACTCCCTGCACACCCCAGTCG
Organism: Oenococcus sicerae; assembly: GCF_004102045.2. Classification (GTDB taxonomy): domain Bacteria; phylum Bacillota; class Bacilli; order Lactobacillales; family Lactobacillaceae; genus Oenococcus; species Oenococcus sicerae. Next base: position 415,526 of record NZ_CP029684.2, read on the forward strand.
CCAATACCTAAGATACCCTCGGCATCAGTCACGACGACTAATTTGATGTCACGCCCATTGGCGGCATTTTTCAAACTAGCTGCGATGTTTTCCGGATGATTGATATCCAAATAAGCAGCGCCTTGCGTTTCAACAAATAATTCAGAATAATTTTCAATCGTATCAGCAATCGTCGGGTCGTAAACGATCGGCATAAATTCGACGATATGCTGTGAAAATAATTTGTAGAAAAGGACGTGATTCGTGTTAAAAATTTCCATTAGAAAATGACGTTTTTCTAAATTATTAACTTTGCTTTGATATTGTGCATAAGTCTGGTCGACTTGTTCTTGAATTGTCTGGACTTTAGCCGGAAGCAGGCCGTTTAAGCCAAGGGCTGTTCTTTCTGTCTCTGTAAAAGCGGTTCCTTTATTCTTAAAAGGATCATTTAAAATACTTACTGGATCTGTCATTTTTTCTCCTCAAATACATCGCCAGCATATGCCTCTGCCTTCCTTATAGTCAAAATTTATAAATGCGATAAAATTAATTTATATGAAATTCACAGACCTCGAATATTTCGATAAGCTATCGCACTTACAGTCTTTTTCGAAAACGGCTGATTTTTTTAATGTGAGTCAGCCGACTATTTCTTTTGCTCTGAAACGGCTAGAAAAGGAAATGAAACAACCATTGGTCAATCGTAATCGGTCGCATGATACTTTTTCTCTGACCGAGGCTGGTCAGATACTGGAAAAACATACTTTAAATATTATAAAAGAAGCCGTTGCTGCCCATGAAGAAATTGATCGAATCAGTCTGCCGACGATTGAATTTGGACTGCCGCAAATTATTGGTAATTATTATTTTCCAAAACTAGCCAAACATTTTATCGGCAATGAAATGTTCAAAAACATTGCGACCCATGAAGCTGGTTCGGACTTGCTCTTGAATGCTTTAAAGGATCGACGGTTGGATATTGCTATTATCTCATCGGTCGAGCCGCTAAATGTTGAAGGCTTAGAAGCAATCGAAATTGATCGCAAACAGTATTTGATCGTCGTAAACAAAGACCATCCGCTTGCCAGTCGAGAAAAGGTCAGTTTCCAAGAACTGGTTGATGAAAAATTCGTCGCTTTAAAAAAAGGATTTGTTCACCCGATCGCTTTTCGAAAGCTAGAAGAAACCTATAACATTTACCCAAAAATCCTTTATGAGACACCCGATATCAACATCTTAAAAAAAATGATCGCAGAAAAAAACGGTATCGCTTTTATTGTGGAAATCGCTGTCAGTAAACAAGACGGCTTGGCGACCCTCCACATCGATAATAAAAAAGTACCTGAATTTATTATTAGTCTTGTTTACAAAAAAGGGCTGAAAATGCCAGGAATTGAAAAAATCGTTGAAGAATTGAAAAACAACGATATTTTTGCAGAGAACTGATGCCGGCCATTAAAGAAGTTAAAAAACGTATGGCGGCTTGGGTAAACCGACATCCGACATTATTAAAAGCGAAACGTTGGGGCCGACTCTTTGGCAAATATTTTCAACAAGGCGACATTAACAATAACGCAATTATTTTGGCTTATTACTTGCTATTATCGCTACCGCCAATGATCCTGATTTTAGGAAGCATGCTCACTTACCTCAAAATCAGCGTCAGCACGATCCTCGCTTATATCACGCCCGTGATTCCCGATAATATCAGTAGTCTGGTCAAGCCTATTTTAATTTCTTTTCTGCAAAACGGCAGCAATGAAAGTCTCTCGATCGGTATCTTGATCACGATTTGGTCTGCATCAGGTTTGATCGCAACACTGCGCGGCTGCTTGAACCAAATTTATGAAACACAAAATAAACAAAATCCGATATTAGTCCGTTTTGCGTCCTTTTTCTTACTGTTAATTGCTCTGCTAGTTTTCATCATTGCCATGTCGCTGCTCCTATTTGGACAATCTATTTTTGATTTGTTCAAGAATCAATTAGGCCCGTCATTTTCTTGGTTATCACAAGTGTTTTACGCGAAAAACATCATTCTATGGTTCGGCATGTTTGTATTGCTGATACTGCTTTACTATTTCATCCCCAAGCAAAAAGTCTCATTCAAATATATCTGGATCGGCGCTCTGTTCGCTTCTGTTTCTTGGCTGTTGTTAGCAAATGGTTTTCAATTATATGTCGATAATTTTGCCAAACAAATTTCTTCTTATCACACGATCGGTGTTTTCATTTTGCTCATGTTTTGGCTGAACTTTTCTAGTTATATTATTTTGATCGGTGCCGTCATCAATGCCAGCTGCCAAGATTATCTCCAACACAAAAAATAAGCCTCGACTGCTTAACCTAATTGAAAGACGTTCGTTATGTAAATGAAAGCACTTTCATAATATAATGGACTTAGCACCATTGTTTTCAATAGTTCGGATGTCACTCTTTATGCCCTTGACTGGAGGTGAGTATCTATGCACTTTAAGAAAATTTCTTTGTGGTTATTATCATTTTTTTGTTTGATCTCTCTTAGTTATTTAGGCTTATCTAATCGGCAGTCAAGCAGCAACAGCACAACGATTGATTTCTTCAATCAAAAGCCTGAAGTTGCTGAGAGTTATCAGCATTTAGCAAAACTTTATCAAAAATCCCACCCCAATATTAAAATCAAAGTTACGACCGTGGGAAACAGCAATGGTGCCTCTGCGCTGCAAGCAAAATTTATTTCCGGCGATGCGCCAGATCTTGTCATGCTGGGTGGTTTGCCAGAAGTTGACCGCTATCATAATAGATTGATCTCATTAGATAACATGGCCATTCAGAAAAAAATCATACCTTCGTTAAAAAGCGGTGGTCGAATTTACGGCAAAATTTTAGGCATACCTGTCGATCTAGAAGGCTACGGCTGGTCATACAATAAAGCTGTTTTCCGTAAAGCCGGCATTGATGTCAAACAGATTCACGACTACGCTAGTTTTAAAGCAGCTGTTCAAAAAATTGCGAGCCAAGAAAAGCAACTGCATTTGTCAGGCATCTTTGCCTTCAATGGCGCCGATACAGCTTCAATTAGTTCTTTTTCAGCACAATTTTTGTCGCAAGCCTATCACAATAATTTGACGAAAGCCTATCATAGCCAAAATTTAGATTGGCAATATAGCAAACAAATGAAGGCTTATACGGATCTGATAAAAAAATATAACGTACAGCCGATCTTATCTGTCCGCTATGATGCTTCAGTCGAAGACCTGTTTTTCAATGGTAAAGTCGCCATGGTGCCGCAAGGCAATTGGATCATTCCGACCTTAGACGGCTTAAAGAAAAATTTCACTAAAGACAATCTCGGTATGCTGCCTTACTACGTCAAAGGTCGATCAAAAATCATGACCGGTTCATCTTGGTATATCGGTATCACTAACGAACATCCAGCCAAAGAAAAAGCAGCCAAAGCTTTCCTGAATTGGATGTACACATCGACCGCCAGCGAGAATGTGATCGTTAACGAAATGCGCTATGTGCCAGCCACGATCAATTTTCCTTTAAGCAAGCTGCCAGATCCTGTTTCCAAAGAAATTTATAAGATCGGCACCAGCAAACAGGCTTCGGTTCCTGTTCATAAACAATTTCCTAATGGTTTCAGCCAAGAAGTGATCGGCCCGAATATGCAACGCTACTTCGCAAATAAAATGAGCTGGCAGAATTTCATTGACCAGACTAGCCGCAAATATAATCAGTTGCGGCAAATTCAAGGAGGTAAATGATGTTTGCAAAAAAATATGATTATTGGCTATTTGTGCTACCGAGCTTATTACTCATTGGCATCGTCATCATCATTCCTTTTTTGATCGGTATTTATTATTCTTTCACCAACTCCAATGGCATTAGCGCAACTTGGATCGGTTTGAAAAATTATATCCTGCTTTTTAACGACACTAATTTTCTGCAAAGCTGTGCTTTAACTCTGTCATTCTCTCTTTTGTCAATTGTCGGCATTAATTGGATCGCCTTGAGCTTTGCCTTATTGGTCACACATCGCAATAATCGTTTGAATCGACTTTTGCGGACAATTTTTTTCATTCCTAATCTGATCGGCGGCATTCTTTTAGGATTCATCTGGCAGTTTATTTTCGTACAAGTCTTTGGTGCTATCGGCAGCCAGTTGCACCTCTCTTTTTTCAACGGCTGGCTCAGTTCACCAACGACCGGTCTATGGGGACTGGTCATTCTTTTTTGGTGGCAAATGAGCGGTTATGTCATGCTGATCTATATTGCATTTTTGAACGCTATCCCGATCAGCACGATCGAATCGGCTCAATTGGATGGTGCTAACGAAGGACAGATCTTCTGGCACATCAGGCTGCCGCAATTAGCGCCAGCGTTCACGATCAGTTTGTTTTTAACATTGGCAAATTCCTTTAAACTCTACGAGCAGAACTTAGCCTTGACCAACGGCGGTCCATATCGCTCAACTGAAATGATCTCGATGAATATTTACAACACGGCCTTTGTCAATTACCAGCAGGGCTATGCACAAGCAGCTGGTATTCTGTTATTCATATTCGTAGCATTGGTTTCGTTTGGCCAGCTATATTTCTCGAGAAAGGGGGAGAAAAATGAAGACTAAATTGGTGCGGACCGTCACAGTGCTGATCAGTGTTATTCTGGCTTTTTTCTGGCTTTATCCCTTTATTATCATTTTTATTAATTCTTTAAAAACAAAATCAGCGCTCTTCGCTAATCCACTGACGATTTCCAAATCATCTTTTAACAACTATATCCAAGCCTTTAAAGACCTGGATTTTGTCCAAAGTTTCTTTAATTCGCTGCTAATTACCGTTTCTAGTGTCATACTGATCACAATTTTAGCTTCTATGGCAGCTTATGCTTTGGCCAGAACAAACAGCAAAATCAGTTCAATTATTTATTATTTATGCGCTGCGACAATGCTGATCCCTTTTCAATCCATTATGATCCCCTTGATTACTATTTTTGGGAAAATCGATTTCCTGAATCGTTTTAGCTTGATTTTAATGAACACTGGCCTGTCATTAAGTCTGTCAATTATTTTATATTATGGTGCATTTCTTGGTGTTCCTAGAAGCATTGACGAAGCTGCCATGCTCGACGGTGCTAACACGATCAAAGCGTTCTTTGGCGTCATCTTGCCTGCAGTCGCACCAATGACCGGAACCGTGATTATTTTAAACGCCATGAAAATCTGGAACGATTACCTGCTTCCTTCTTTAGTGATCAATAAAGATGGTATGTATACGATCCCGATCAAAATGTATTATTTTTTCAGCGAGACTAACAGCCAATGGCAGTTGGCCTTGGCTGGTTTAGTCCTGGCTATCATGCCGATCATCATCTTGTTTATTCTGCTGCAAAAGCAAATCATGCACAGCGCTACTGAAGGCGCTATTCAATAGCAACTTATTCAAATTTTAGTGCTTGTGTGATTTATGTTGTACAATTGTCGACAATGCAGGAGATGAGCGGGATGAATCAGGCTAGTGCTAATAAAAATCTGAATTTTAAATGGGTCGTTAAAAATCTACCCTGGTGGGTATCGCTGTTCGTCATTTTATTTGCAATCGGCGGTTCTTTTGAAGGCGTGATCAACGGTTATGCTTTCGGACAGATCACAGCGATCGCAACCAATGGCGTTAAAAATATCTGGTTATTTGTTGGTTGTTTCGCTATGATTTATTTTTTTATCTATACCAGTCTGTATCTTTTCATCCGCTTACAAAATAGCGCTGATAAGTACTTGAATATCGCCTGAAAAAAAGCGCTGATCCAAAATGCTTTTCTGACCAGCTATTCGGAAAAAGACACCAATAAAGTCTTAAATCAAATTACAGCCGATGCCAAGCAGATCGAGCAGCGCTATTTTTCAAGTTTAGCAATGTTGATGCAGTCAGCCTTTGCAGCAATCGCATCAGCTTTCTTTGTTTTAAAAATAAATTTCGTTTTAGCCATCATTAGCATGATTTTTGCAGCCTTAAGTATATTGCCATCTATCTTTGGCGGTGCAATGCTGGACAGAGCTTCTTTAAAATGGTCGAATGCCAACAAAAGTTATCTGGGTCGTCTGAAAGAAGTCTTAGCTGGTGTTGATATTATTAAAAATTACCAAGCTGAGAAACAGATTTTAAAATCAACTAACAACAAACTTGTTGGCAGCGAAAATGACTACGAATCATTAAATAATAAACAGTTTTTGTTTCAATATTTCGCTTGGCTGCTGGCTGTGGTTTCAATGATCGGCCCTTTGGCTTTCGGCCTGTATTTTCGTCAAGTTGGCCTTTTTAATGTCACGATCAGTACGATCATCACCCTGCTGTCAAGCAGCAGCAGTGTTGTCAGCAATTTAAGATCAGCAATTCAATATTTTTCTGCAATCAAAGCGACACACGCGTTAAGACAAGCAATCATTCCAAATGCCGAGACACATGACCAGTCGTCAGCAGCGCCATTACCTAGCAAACCAGAATTAACGATCAAGGATCTTTCCTTTGCTTACAAAAATCATGCGATTTTGGATGATGTTTCCCTATCGTTGCCTTATGGCGAAAAGCTGCTTCTGAGCGGCGATTCCGGTACCGGCAAGTCGACTTTTTTAAATTTATTAACGAATAAGCTGCTGGCACAAAAAGGCAGCATCACGCTTGGTCAGCAGCAGATTCGCGCCAATGATTACGCCTACATTACGCAGCAGAATTGGGTTTTTGACGCTAGTGTTCGTGACAACCTCACACTAGATCAAAATTTTTCTGATCAGCAATTAGTAGAAAGTTTAAAAGAGGTCAATCTCGATCAAGAACTAAGCAATGACCCACTGGACTATCAGTGCGGTGAGGAAGGTAAAAATCTTTCCGGTGGTCAAAAACAAAGACTGTCAATCGCACGCGCCCTATTGAGAAAACGCCCCCTACTATTGTTAGACGAGATCACAGCGGCGCTCGATGATCGTAATTCCGAACGTTTAAGAAATATTATTTATCAATTACCACAAACGATTATTGAAATCGCTCATCATTACAATGACCAACAGATCGCAGAAAATCAGGTGTTGCACGTTCAATTACGAGCGGGGAAAATCGTTAAAGTACTTGGCTAAGGTGAGGATCGTCTCTTGTTTGCTACCAGACTAATCTAAATATTTATCGCGCAAACGATCCAGCTGATCCTGATCAAGGTCAAGATAGCGTTTTAAATAATTTTCCGGGCTGCCAGCTAGCTGAATCATTGCCGAAAAAGCATTTTCCAAATAATCTCGATCCGTCAGCCAAAAGCCTTTAAAATTATCAATATCAATCTCGCTGGCCTGGTGACGGACTAAGCGTGCTAATTCAGCCTCATTTTCTGTCTGATTATAATCATCCGTTAAGACATAATCCTGAAAAACAGTCTCTTTATCGACACCTAAAGCAGTCAAAAAAAGGGCCGTCCCCACGCCAGTACGGTCTTTTCCTTTTGTACAGTGAAATAAAATCGCGCCCTCTTCATTTGCTAATAAATAATTAAAAAACTGTCGGTAAGCCCTTTGGGAAAAATTATCTGTGATCAGACGTTCATAAGTCTGCATCATTTGCTGATAGGCAAAACCCGAACTGTGTGCAAGCTGGTGCATTTGTTCGCGGCTGAGCGTTGAGTAAGTTGTATCCTCGTCTAAAACAGGCAGCTCGATATCCTCAACCGAGTCTGGATAAATATCCGGATCATTCAAGCGCTCATCTAGCGTTCGAAAATCAATGATTTGATGAATACGATGGTGCTTTAAAACTTTTAAATCATGACTGGTCAAATGCGTTAAAGCAGCCGCTCGAAAATTCTTGCCCCATGTCGTCTTCCGACCATCAAAACCTATATAGCCGCCTAAATCACGGAAATTACTGGCACCTTTGATATTTAAAGCACGTTTTTCAAACATATCACCTCAAAAGAAAAGCCGCCAGAGCGGCTGAAATTATTTTGTTCCAAACAAGCGATCACCGGCATCGCCAAGGCCTGGCACGATATAACCATTTGCATTCAAGTGATCATCAAGTGCAGCTGCAAAAATATCAACGTCCGGATTAGCCGCTTGAACAGCTTTAACGCCTTCCGGCGCAGCAACAAGGACCATTAATTTAATATACTTAGCGCCACGCTTTTTCAGAGCAGCAATCGCATCCTTGGCAGAACCACCAGTCGCCAGCATTGGATCGACTACGATGACTTCACGCTTATCAATGTCCTCTGGCAGCTTAACAAAATATTCGTGCGGTTCTAAAGTCTTCTCATCACGGTACATGCCGATATGTCCAATTCTTGCCGCCGGAATCAATTTAACAACACCGTCAACCATGCCAAGACCGGCACGCAGAATTGGTACGATCGCAACTTTTTTGCCGGTTAATTGCTTAACTGTTGCATGAGCTACGGGTGTATCGATCTCAACATCCTCTAATTGCATATCGCGGCTGACTTCATAAGCCATTAAAGTCGCGATCTCGTCAACTAAGTCGCGGAAATCTTTCGTACTTGTATTCTTATCGCGTAAAATTCGCAATTTATGTTGAATCAGCGGATGATCAATTACTGTAAATTTAGACATTTTTTTAAAACCCTTTTCTATACTATCATTTAGACTCGAAATGTTGACCACCAGCTGACTTTTCCAAACGATTCATATACGCCTCGCCAATACCTTGAAGGGGCAGGCCTTCGACATAAATTCGTTTCACTTCTTTTTGATCATCAAAAAATCTTAAAGCCGAGAACAATTCTTCAGTCGCCGAGGCAGCTGTCTCGCCCAAAGACCAAGAATCCTGCCTGCCAATTTCTAATCTGGCCAAACTATCATCTAAAGCCGCAACGACATCCCCCTTTTGCAAGTTTTTTTTCAGATCACCTATGTCTAATTTAGTGAAAATAACGACTTCTTTGCTAGGCGCATAATGACGATACTTCATGCCAGGTGCCTTGGGTGCCATCCCGGCAGCAACTGAGATCGGACCAACTGGATCAATTACTTTCTCAGCCAGGACTTCAGCAATATCATCAGCTGTTACGATCCCTGGGCGCAGAATCGTTGCCTGCTTCACCGACAGATCAACGATCGTTGATTCGACACCGACCGTCGTGGGACCATTATCAATGACCGCATCAATGCGACCAGCCATATCGTGTAGAACATGCTCCGCTGTAGTCGGTGACGGTTTCGTGGACAAATTTGCTGACGGACCAACGATCGGTTTTTTCAATAAGCCGATCAAAGTACGTGTTGCTGCGGTTTCCGGATTGCGAAAGGCAGCCGTTTTCAAACCTGCCGTCACATTATGCGGCAGCAGTTCATCGCTAATCAAAGGCAGGATCAGTGTCAGTGAACCCGGCCAAAATTTGCTAATTAATTTCTCGGCTCGCTGATTTTTTTTAGCAAACCGCCACAACATATTTTCATCAGACACGGTGACGATCAAAGGATTATCGTGAGGTCTATTTTTGGCGAGAAAAACTTTTTCGACAGCTGCAGAATTGGTTGCATCGGCGCCAATGCCGTAAACAGTTTCGGTCGGAAAAGCGATCACGCCGCCGTCAGCTAAAATATGAGCCGCAGTCTGCAAATCCTCGTCAGTTGTTTTCAATACTAATGTCATTTTTAATTTCTCCATCCAATAAATCGATCTAATCCAGCCATATCTTGAAAAATCGTTGCCTCAGCTTTGGGAAAGTTCGCTTTAATTAATGCTTTTATTGCATCTCCTTGACGATAATCCATTTCCAAAATTGCGTAACCATCCGCTTTTAAATGCATCGTCATCTGAGGAATCAAGCGACGATAAATATCTAAGCCATCCTGACCGGCAAATAAGGCTTTATGCGGCTCGAAATTAAGCACTTGATCATCAATGTCTGTTTCATCTGTCTTGACATAAGGTGGATTAGAAACGATCAAATCAAAGCGTCCGTTCACATTTGCCAACAAATCAGATTTCATAAAGCGTACCTGCATCGCTGATAATCTTTGCGAGTTTTTTTGTGCAACGGCTAGCGCATCATGGTCAATATCAACGGCCAAAACGTTTTTCGCCTTTAATTCCAGCGCCAGCGTAATCGCCAAGTTGCCACTGCCGGTGCCCACATCAAGAATTGAAAAATCTTGATCCAAAGGCAGCAGCACAGCATCTTTAACATGATCGATCAGTTCAGCCGTCTCAACTTCTGGAATCAGCACACGTTTATCAACGAAGAAATTGCGCCCGTAAAAATTCGAAAAACCCAAAATATATTGTACCGGATGACCAGACTCGACTTTTTTAAAATCGGTTCTCAATTTATTTTCAGTCTGCTTGGGAATATCATCAGCAAATTTCAGCAGCAACTCCGTATTGTTCAACTTTAATTCACCACGCAAAAAAACGTCGATTGTTTGAAAATCAACTGACGTTTTAAAAAAATCATTTCTAATTTGACGTAAAGTAGCCATTAACTTTTATTATAGTTAAATCATCGCTTCTAGGCGCTTAGCTTGGTCTGCAATTATCAAAGCATCAATAATTTCTTCCAAATCGCCATTAATGACGCGGTCTAATTTGTTCAAAGTAAAGTTGATGCGGTGATCAGTCACCCGATTCTGAGGAAAATTATAAGTACGGATTCGCTCAGAACGATCGCCGCTGCCAATTTTGCTGCGCCGTTGTTCATCGTATTCATCACGATTTTCCTGAGCAAAATGGTCATAGACACGCGAACGCAAAATTTGCCAAGCTTTGGCGCGATTCTGCTGCTGGGAACGCTGTTCTTGCATTTCAACTTTAATCCCTGTTGGCAAATGAACCAGCCGAACAGCCGAACTGGTTTTATTGATATGCTGGCCACCAGCACCAGAGGAACGATACACATCTTCTCTGACGTCTTTGGGATCAATTAGACCTTCTGTGTCAACATCCTCAAACTCCGGCATCACACCAACTGTGGCAGTACTCGTGTGGACTCGGCCTTGAGTCTCCGTGACAGGAACGCGCTGCACGCGATGAGCACCGGATTCAAACTTCAATTTGCTATAAACATTCTCTCCAGAAATATTGACCACAACTTCTTTAAAACCACCAGCCTCGCCAGGCGTATCATCAACGATCTCAAAGTGCCAATTTTGCGACTGCGCATAATGTGCATACATTGATAAGAGATCGCCGGCAAATAAATTAGCTTCGTCCCCGCCAACAGCACCACGAATTTCCATGATGATATTTTTATCATCATTAGGATCCTTGGGTATCATCAAAATTTTCAGCTTTTCTGATAAAACTGTCTGCTGTGGCTCTAAAGCGGCTAATTCTGTTTTCGCTAAATCAGCCATTTCCTTATCAGCAAGCAGCCCTTTATCTTCAACGATTTGAGCTGTGATGTGTTCGTATTGGCGATAAACCTCAACCGTTGGTGTGATCGCACCGAGTTCTTTGGCATACTCCGTGTATTTATTGCTGTCGGAAATAACATCTGGATCAGCAAGCAATTCATTTAATTCATCAAAACGATCAACGACATTTTGGATTTGTGCGAAAATTTTATCCATCCATATCAGTATAAGATAGATGTTCTTTGAAAAAAGCAGTCTTTAAAACTTGCGAAAACGTTGATAACGTTGTTCGACTAATTGCTCAGGACTCAGCGCAAATAACTCGCTGAATGCTGAAAAAAGCTGCTGTTTTAAACCAGCAATATCCAAAGGTTCCGGCAGAATCTGTTCAACAACGCCAGCATCCAACAAATCATGCGGTGTTAAACCCATCACTTCGGCAGCCTCCGCCGAGCGTTTAGCGTCCTTCCATAAAATCGAAGCAAAGCCCTCAGGGGACAAAACAGCATACTCACTATGCGCCGTCATCCAAACACGGTCACTGCTGGCCAAAGCTAACGCACCACCGCTGCCGCCTTCACCAAATATAACTGCAATAACCGGCACTTTAAGACTCATCATGGTCGCAATCGATGAGGCGATCGCCTCTCCCTGACCGGCTTGTTCTGCATCAACGCCTGGAAAAGCACCAGGTGTATTGACCAAAGTTAAAACAGGTCGATGAAATTTTTCAGCCTCCCGCATCAAACGAATTGCTTTTCGGTAACCCCACGGTTCAGGACTACCAAAATGCGTTGCTAATCTGCTTTTGACATCATGACCTTTTTGAGTTGCGATCAAGGTCAGCGGTTTATCCAAAAGATAACCAATACCAGCAATGATAGCTGGATCATCAGCTGTGTTTCGATCACCATGGAATTCATGAAAATCGGTCACTAATTGGTTGATCAGCGGCCAACTATCTGTTTTATCATCACTGCGGGCTTGTTTCACAACTTCAGCGGCTGATAATTGTTGATCACTTGCCATAATCAGTCCTCCAAACATCATTTTGATTCAGTGAAAGCAGCTGCAGCAACTCATCCGCTAATTTTTCTCGCGGCACGATTTCGTCTACAAAACCATTCTTCTGCAATTGTTCAGCACTTTGAAAATCATCTGGTAATTTTTGGTTCATGGTTTGTTCGATCACGCGACGACCCGCAAAACCGATCAAAGCTTTTGGCTCTGCGATCGTAATGTCAGCTTCCATAGCAAAGCTGGCCGTTACGCCGCCAGTCGTCGGATCAGTCAAAACCACTATGTATAAAAGACCTGCCGCTTTGTGGCGATTAACAGCTGCTGTCACTTTCGCCATTTGCATCAAAGAACGAATGCCTTCTTGCATACGTGCACCGCCAGAAGCTGTAAATAAAATAACTGGCAATTCGTGAAGCGTTGCTCGTTCAAACAACCTTGCCAGTTTTTCACCTGTAATCATACCTAAACTGCCCATAATAAAATAAGGATCCATAATGCCTAAAGCAACGGATTTTTTTTCAAGAAGTGCCAAACCGGTCCAGACACTATCGTTTAATTTGGTTGTTTTCTGAGCATGCTGTAGTTTATCTGCATAACCCGGAAAATGAAGCGGGTCTTTTGTCACAAGATCCATATCCCATTGGACATAATCTTTCGTCAAGAGTTTCAATCTTTTGTAAGCGGTTAGGCGAAAACCATAGCCACATTGCGGGCAGACATCGAAATTGCCAAAACGACGATAGTAAAAACGGTTATGGCATTTAGGACATTCACGCCAGATTCCCAAGGGTATCTGTGTTGAATAGCGATTCAGCAGTTTATCAGTCTGCTGTTTTGAATAATCTTTTAGGCGATCAAACCAAGTCATTTATTTTCTCCTCGGCCAAGTGATCGATCCATGTTGGCAAAAAATCATCTTCAATATAATCAGTTGTTGCATTGCCGCTTACAACGGCGGGCGAATGCATCAAGGCTTGCTGAAATTTAATATTAGTCGTAACTCCTTCTATCGACATTTCCGACAACATGCGGTCCATGATCGCTAAAGCCTCTTGTCGAGTGGGACCGTGAGCAATTAATTTGGCGATCATCGAATCATAAAAAGGCGAAATAGTACTACCGGAATCAACGCCGGAATCAACACGCGCGCCCGGGCAGCCGAGTGGGAAATGAAGCGACTTAATCCGGCCAGCCTGCGGTAGAAAATTGTGAACAGGATCTTCCGAGTTGATCCGACATTCAATAGCTGTACCATGAATGTGAATATTTGCCTGCGTCAATCCTAATTTTTCACCAGCGGCAACAGAAATCTGCATTTTGACTAAATCAATACCGGTCACCATTTCCGTGATCGGATGTTCAACCTGCAAACGCGTATTCATTTCCATAAAATAAAAATGATGCTGTTTGTCCATTAAAAATTCAAAAGTACCGGTATTCAAATAATCGATCGTATCAGCCGCCTTTCTTGCAACCGACAATAGATAATCACGCTCAGATTGGTCTATAACAGAACACGGGCTTTCTTCCACCATTTTTTGGTGGCTTCGCTGCAGCGAACAATCACGTTCCGGGAAAGCCAGTACGTTACCAAAACAATCGCGCATAATTTGCACTTCAACATGCTTGGGTTCTTCGATAATTTTTTCAATATACATTGATTGATCATCAAAAGACAATTCTGTTTCTCGTTGCGCAGCAGGGAATTTTTTCATGAGGTCCTTGCGATCTTTGATGACCCGAATACCCTTGCCACCGCCACCGGCCGCTGCTTTTAACATGATCGGATAATCAATTTTATCCGCTAGTGCCAAGGCCTGATCGATGCTCGTAATCGCTTCATCGCTGCCAGGAATTACAGGAATGCCGTGCGCTTTCATCGTATTGCGAGCGTTGGATTTATTGCCCATTAACTCAATCGTGGCTTCTTTAGGACCGATGAAAACAACGCCGCATTCAGCACAAACCCTGGCAAATTCGGCATTTTCAGATAAAAAACCAAATCCAGGATGGATCGCATCAGCACCAGAAAGAACGGCGGCACTGACAATGTTTTGAATATTAAGGTAGGAATCTTTAGGCTGCGGTCCACCAATGCAAACAGCGATATCTGCTAATTTAACAAATAAGCTGTCTCGATCAGCTGTCGAATAAACAGCAACTGATTCAATTTGCATTTCGCGCAATGCTCGAATAATCCGAACCGCTATTTCACCACGGTTAGCAATCAAAACACGTTTAAACATTTAATTTACCTCACTCGATCAGAAAAAGTAGCTCTGCGGAACAGGCTTTTTCACCGTCAACCGTTGCCAATGCATGAGCACTGCCAATGTTGTCCTTTAATTTATCTAAAGTCACTTCCAACTTTAAAGTGTCGCCAGGACGTACCATACGGCGGAACTTCACTTTATCCACACCGCCAAAATAAGGCGTTTTCCCTGCAAAACGATCCATTTTCAACAGCGCGATCGCACCGGCTTGAGCCAATGATTCAACAATTAAAACACCTGGCATAACTGGGTTTCCCGGAAAATGTCCTTGAAAAAACTCTTCATTGATCGTGACATTTTTTTGTGCCGTAATGCGTTCTCCTGGCACTAATTCCAAAACACGATCAACCATCAGCATCGGGTATCGGTGAGGCAAAACGGCCTGAATATCAGTCGCTGTCATTACAATTTCTTCTGTCATTTTGATTCCTCCTTTTGTAGCTTGACCAAAGGCTGATCATAGTCAACCATTGATTCATTATCGATTAAAATTTCGCACACTTTGCCGCTGACTGAACTCTTGATTTCCGTCATCATTTTCATGGCTTCAATCAGACAGACAACATCCCCGGCCTGGACTTGATCGCCCACTTTCACATAGGGATCAGCTTTTGGATCAGCTTGCAGGTAAGCTACACCAACTAAAGGCGAGTTAATCGTAGTTGTTTGCTGGTCATCAATTTTTTTAGCAACTTGAGTGTCGGTTTTCGTCGTCGCTAGGTCGTCTGATGGTTCATCCGATGCCGGCTTCGTTTTTGAAACAGGATTCTTTGCTGTTTCGTTTTTAGCATGATTCTCTGTATTCTTTGACAAATAAAGATCAACACCGTTAACTGACAAACTGAATTCACGAATTGAACTTTGATTGATCTGTTCGATCAAATCTTTGATCGTTTTCTCGTCCACTAGTCATCGCTCCATTTTTTGAAAGCCAAAACCGCATTATGACCGCCAAAACCAAAAGAGTTACTAATGGCATAATCGACCTGCGTCTCAGCATTGTCTTCTGTCACCAGATTTACTGGACAGGCTGGATCTTGTTCCGTAATGCCGACATTGACTGGCAGCTGGCCATCGCTTAAAGCCGTAGCAGTCGCAATGGCTTCGATCGCACCGGCTGCTCCCAACAAATGACCCGTCATTGATTTAGAACTGCTGACAAGAACTGACGATGCATCACCAAATAATTGGTTGATCGCAGTTGACTCAGCTGAATCATTAGCACCAGTTGCGGTTCCATGAGCGTTGATATAGCCGACTTGTTCTGTTTGCAAACCAGCTTCTTTGATAGCCAATTTCATAGCTCTAGCGGCTTGTGTACCAGCTGGATCGGGGCTTGTAATATGATAAGCATCTTCAGTTGCACCATAACCAACTAGCTCCCCCAAAATATGGGCGCCGCGTGCCTGAGCATGTTCCAGCGATTCCAAAACTAGTGTTCCAGCACCTTCACCCATAACAAAACCATTGCGGTTTTTGTCAAAGGGCAGCGATGCTTTAGTTGGATCGGTCGACTTGGATAACGTTGAAAGTGCAGCAAAACCGCTAATACCGATTTCATTGATCGAAGCTTCCGAACCGCCTGTCAGCATGACATCTGCACGACCAGACTGAATGACTCTGAATGCCTCGCCAATTGCGTTAGCACCCGATGAGCAAGCTGTCACAATTGTCATACAAACATTTTGTGCATTAAAATGGATGGCCAAATTACCAGAAGCCATATTGGCTATTGAATTAGGTACAAACATTGGTGAAACACGATCATCGCCAAGGTCATGCATACGAATAACTTGTTCTTGAATTGTTGTTAAACCACCAATTCCAGAACCATAAATCACACCAAAAGCTTCCGGATCAGGAGCATTTTCTGTTAAACCAGCCTGTTCAAAAGCTTCTAGGGCTGAATAAACAGCAAATTGTGAAAAACGATCCATTCGTTTCAAATCTTTTTTTCGAAGACGAATGAGCGGATCGAAACCAGCTGCTTCTCCAGCCAAACTAACGCCAGTAGCGCTTGGATCAAAAGTCGAGATCGGGCGAAAACCAACTCGCTGCTGGCGTAAACCTGCAATGAATTCGGCAACCGAACTGCCAAGGGGCGTTACAGCTCCCATACCGGTAATTACTACTCTTGTCATAAGTTCCTCCATTTGTCTAAAATCATTTAAACCATTGTTAAACCGCCGTCAACTGTGACGACTTGGCCCGTTATGTAATCATTTTCTGCTAAAAAAACCGCCGTTTGAGCAACAACTCTTGGTGAACCGAAATCACCTAGCGGAATCTGTTCTTTTAATTGTGCCTGTGTTTTTTCAGCTAAGACAGAAACCATATCCGTCTGGATCATGCCTGGCGCAATCGCATTACAGCGTACATGCCGCCTAGCCGCTTCTCTGGCAAGCGTTTTCGTCATGCCGATTAAACCAGCTTTGCTGGCAGCGTAATTGATCTGACCAATATTGCCTACCAAACCAACAACACTAGCAAGATTAATAATGCTGCCGCTGCGCTGATGATACATAGGCTTTAAAGCTGCTTGGCTAACATTAAAGCTGCCGACTAAATTAACTTCGATCGGGGCTTTAAAATCCTCTAAAGACATACGATTAGCCAACATATCCCGTGTAATTCCTGCATTATTGACCAGTACATCCAGTTGCCCCAAGTGTTCGATCGTTCGGCTGACCAACGCTTGTGCCTGTGTTTGGTCTGCCACATCACCAATGATCGCCAAGACACGTTTGGAATCTGGAAAATGTGCAAGCACATCGTCGGACACTGCTTTGCGGCCATTGATCACAACACGACATCCAGCTGCATAAAAAGCTTCAGCAATTGCTAGACCAATGCCGCGCGTACTACCCGTAACTAAAACTGTTTTACCTTGTAAATCCATCAAATAGGGTCTCCTTAGTTCGATACGCTATTTAAAGCTGAAACTGCTGCATTTAAAGAATCAGCATCGCTAACAGCATAATAGCCTTCAAGTTTCAAAGTTTTTTTCGCAAAACTCGTCAATGAATGTCCAGGGCCTAATTCGATCACGGTCGTGACACCTAAACCACCCATTTGCAGCAGGCAATCTGTAAAACGCGTTGCTTGTACCATTTGTTTGGCCAAAGTCTCTTTGATCGTCTTTTTCGTAAATGCCTGACCAGTTGTATTGCTAATAACTGGTATTTCCGGCTCAGACACAGCTGCTGATTGTAATTCAGTTACAAACTGCTGATTCGCAGAAGCCATCAAAGGTGTATGGAAAGCACCACTGACAGGCAAGTCGACAATGCGTGCGATACCTTGCTTATGCAGCTCGCCAACGGCCAGCAGAACAGCTTTTTTTTCGCCGCCAATAACAGTCTGTTTTGGATAATTGTAGTTAGCCGTTTGCACGATCAAACCAGTTTCGCCAGCAACTTCTTGGCAGACTCGTTCAATCAAATCTGTATCTTGGCTCATAACCGCGGCCATGGCACCTGGAAAATGTTCGCTTGCATCCTGCATCAACTGACCACGTTTTGTGATCAATTGAAAACCGGTTGGCCAATCCAATCCTTTTCCGGCAATCAAAGCACTGTACTCGCCCAAACTCAAACCAGCCAAAGCAACAGCATCAGGCAGCTGCTTTGAAATGACACTATGCAGAGCTAGACTCAAGGTCAAGATAGCCGGTTGGGCAAAACGTGTCTGTGATAAACGCTGATCGCCGCTAGCCCAAAGCTGCCATAGATCAGTGTCGAATTCCGTGCTGGCATCATCGAAAATCTGTCTGAACTGGACTGAATTTTTGTAGAGTGTGTCATCAAGTGGCTCAATTTTCCCACCTTGACCACTGAATAAATAAGCAATTTTAATGAGCGTAGCCCCCTAATGTTTTATCAGCTTGATTTGTGACTTCTTCAAGAATTTCGGCCACAGTCTGTTCCTTATTGACTAATCCAGAAATTTCACCAGCCATGTATGAACCCGTGACTGGATCGCCTGTTTGAACAGCCCTGCGCAGACTGCCATTGCCTAATTCTTCGACACCGCTGAAATCGGGTTCAGTCTTTTGTGCTTCAGTCTTTTCATGGCGAATAAAGTCAACAGACATTTTATTTTTCAATACACGTGCTGGATGCCCCGCATATTTTCCAGTAACTAAAGTATCAATATCCTTGGCTTTTAAAACAGCTTCCTTATATTGCGGATGAATATGGCATTCCTCAGCTACAAGAAAACGCGTTCCCATCTGGACACCTTGAGCACCCAGCATCAAAGAAGCAGCTAAACCACGGCCATCGCCAATACCACCAGCAGCGATGACTGGAATATCAACAGCATCAACAACTTGTGGCACTAATGCCATGGTCGTCATGCGGCCGATATGCCCACCGGATTCCATACCTTCAGCAATCACAGCATCCACACCCTCACGTGCCATAATACGTGCCATCCCTGTGGAAGGTACGACTGGGATCACTCGAATATTTGCTTTTTGAAAACTACCAAGGTATTCTGACGGGTTGCCGGCACCAGTTGTCACAAGAGCGACCGAATTTTTTTCTTCTAAAATGACTTTGATCACTTCTTTAACATGTGGTGATAACAGCATGACATTGATGCCAAAAGGTCTGTTCGTAAGCGACTTGGCTACTTCAATTTCATGACGGACAATATCCGCCGAAGCATGACCGGAACCAATAATGCCCATGCCTCCTGCATTTGAAACCGCTGCTGCCAAACGACCATCAGCAACCCATGCCATTCCGCCTTGAAAAATCGGATAGCGCAAATCCAATGATTTGAAAAATGGGCTTAATTCCATAGTGATTATTCTCCTTTAGGGCTAGCTAACTGTTTCTCAACAAAATCAACCAGATCACCAACTGTGTTCAAGTTCTCTTCAACTTCGATCTTAACGTCCAATTGATCTTCAATTTCATTCATGACCTCAAAAATATCCAGACTATCAGCATCAAGATCCTTCTTAATATCGGTTGTCATTGTGATCTTGCTTTCGTCTTCGCCAGTCTGATCAGCGATAATTGCTTTTACTTTATTGAATAATTCTTCTTTTGACATTTGTATGTCCTCCAAAATTTAATGATGTTTCTAATATTTATAAACAATGCTGCCAACACTCAAACCGGCACCAAAGCCGCTTAAAACTAGCAATTGGCCGGGCTGAATAACAGCAGAACGTACCATTTCGTCCAATAAAATCGGAATACTGGCGGCTGATGTATTGCCATAATGACTGACATTACTGAGAAAACGCTCGGCAGGCTGCTGTAATAGATCGGCTGCCTTATCAATGATCCGTTGATTAGCCTGATGCAGCAGAAAATAATCAACATCAGCCAAATCATTCGGAATTTTATCCAAAGCACGTTTGATAGAAGCCGCCACCTGCCGTGTAGCAAAGGAATAGACAGCGTGCCCATCCATGTGAAAATAACGGCTTTCATGCTTGGGCTGATGCCAAACTTCCGAAGACCATAAGTGTCCAGCAGTTAAAGCATCGGCTTGATCAGCAAAGGTTTTCAAATCGGCAGCTAATAATCTTTTTGGTCCGTCGACAGCCTTTATTAGGACGCCGCCAGCACCATCGCCGAATAACACGGCCGTACTGCGATCCTGCCAATCAATCAATTTCGATAGCGTTTCAGACCCGATCACAACGCCATAATCAGCATCCAGGGTGTTGATCAAACCATCAGCCAGGGTCAGTGCGTAAACGAAGCCTGAACAGGCCACATTGACATCCAAAGCAAAAGCATTAGTTAATCCGGCTGCAACGATGGCTTCAGCGGCCATTGAAGGCGCCATTTGATCCGGACTCATGCTGGCGACGATCACAAATCCAATCTGGTCAGCTGCAACCCCGCTTTGAGCTAATATTTTTTTTAACACATCCCCAGCTAACGAAGCGGTGGTTTCCGACACAGCGATATGGCGTTCAGAAATACCGGTTCGACTATGAATCCACTCATCAGAAGTATCCATGATCTCGGCTAGATCATCATTGGTCACAATTTTTTGCGGCAGCTGGCTAGCAGTTTGTACAATTTTAATTGTCTTCATCAGCCTGACCTTCCTCATCAGCAATCTGTAAAAAAGTCTGCAGATTCAGCATCGAATGTTCAATGATATCGACTTGGTCTGCATCCATGTCCGAGAGAAAGCTCTCAGTCATTTGTCGATGAAAAGATTGGTGAGCGCGGTAGATCAGCCGGCCGCGGCGTGTTAGCCCCAATCGAATGACACGCTGATCATCGGCAGATTGTAAACGAATGACGTAACCTTTACGAACCAATTTATCAACCGATGCCGTTAAAGTACCAGGTGATAAACGCAACTGTCTCGCAACAGCTGTTGTCGTTTTGTGGTCGTACATCGTAATCGCATCGATCGCATGAACTTCTTTTACTGTGATGTCGCGAAACTGTGTTCGTTTCAAATACTTTTCTTCAACTTGCATAATGCCATTGTAGGATTCTATCAGCAGAGCACTGATTTTTTTAATTTTTGAATCATTTAGGTCACTCATCGTCATCGCCTTTTTTTGTTTTGACATTCAAATAATAAAATATCATCAATCGGCTTTGCCGGCTTCAATCGCAGGTGAAGCGGCTTCAGGCGAAACCACGAACAGCAGCTGTGCTTGGCAGATCGTTTCATCGCCAACTAAAGCCGTACAATCAACGACACCCATGTTTTCACGAACTTTTGTGAGTAAAATTGTAAATTCAAGCTGTTCGCCAGGAGTTACTGACCGCTGGAAACGAGCCGAGTGGATTCCGCCGAGATAAGCCGTCTTATGTGCGAATTGAGGTGATTTAAGTATTAAAATTGATGCCGCTTGTGCCAGCATCTCAATCAAAAAGATATTAGGCAGTGCTAACAAGTCTTTTCGGCCATGCATAAAATGCTCATTGATCGTTACATTTTTGACGGCTGTGATCGATTCATCAGGAACAAACTTCGTGACACCATCGATCCAGGCAATTGGATATCTGTTTGGAATTAAATCAGCAATTTGCTGAGCATTCAATAACACCAGACAACCTCCTTAAAATTTATTTCAAACATCAAAGTGTTTGTGTTTTGTATACTAACAAGCGACTAAATAATTGTCAAACTTTTGTCAAAATACCAAACGGTCATTTTAGCCCATAAACCCCCTGTTAACGGCTTAAAAGCACTGAAATTACAAAAAAATTCAACATACTATTTTCTAATAATTTAGTTCAACTATCAAAACAAGTTATTGACAATTGTCGACCTTTAGTTGATAATTGGTTGACAATTGGAGGTGAAACAACATGCCGACTTGGCAGCGTCTACTGGTTTTTCTCAGTTCATATCCCGAAGAATGGTTTTCTGGTACCAAATTAGCTTCCAAACTCTCACTGACTCGCAGTGCAGTCTGGAAAAATATGAAAGTAATTGCAGATAAAGGCTATACTGTCGAAAGCCATCACGGCCTAGGCTACCGATTGATCATGGACGACCAGCTAAACGAGTCATTGATTCAAAACATGCTCACGGTTAATAAAAATCTCACGATCAACGTTTTTGATCAAGTATCTTCTACTAATACTATTGCCAAACAATTGCTGACAACCGATCTCAAAAAAGCAACAGTTGTGATCGCCAACCAGCAGACAGCCGGTTATGGTCGGCAAAATCGGTCATTTTATTCACCGGCCAAAAGTGGGATCTATATGAGTATTGCCCTGCCCTTGATCGATAAAGAAAAAATTGCCGCCGGGCTTTTAACAACAGGAACAGCTGTTGCAGTTGGTCTTGCGATTAAAAAAGTTTTTCATCGGCAAGTTAAATATAAGTGGGTCAATGATATTATTTTGGATAATCGTAAATGCGGCGGCATTTTGACCGAGGCTGTCACAGATTTGGAGTCCGGACGTATCGCGTCGATCATTGTCGGCATTGGTCTGAATCTAACCTTGGATCAAAGCAAAATGCCAAGCGAATTGATCAATAAGGCCGGTCCAATCGCTAAACGCAGCAAATCAAAGCGCAATATATTAATTGCTGAAATTTTGAATCAGTTTTTTCTAATGTACAAAAGCTACCGCACTGGCGCTTTTCTGAAAGACTACCGGAAACATTCGCTCGTACTCGATAAAACTGTCACAGTCGTTGTGAATCGCAAACAGCTGGTCGGTCATGCAGAACAAATTAATAGTCAAGGTGGTTTGATCTTAAAAACAACTGATGGCCAATTGCTGACGATTACAAGCGGTGAAATTACTAAACTAAATCTTCTAGAAGGAAACTATCATGAATAAACAAACTTTAAAAAAAGCGTGCTTGGTTCTCATATTGGCTCTTTTCTTGGGACTCAGCTCACAAATTACAATTCCTTTGGGCTTTGTTCCCATTACAGGGCAAACCTTAGCTGTTGGCCTGATCGCCAGCGTCTTTGGCCTTAGTATCGGTGTTCAATCATTAAGCCTGTATATTCTTATGGGCATTGCCGGTTTGCCATTTTTCGCCGGTGCCCATGCCGGTTTGGCCGTTGTCCTAGGCCCGACCGGAGGTTACATCTGGGGATTTCTACTTTATATCCTCTTGGTGAAACTGATTACAAAGAAGTCGCGATCAACTCTTCAAATCGGCCTTGCTAACGCCTCTGCAGCCCTAGTTCAACTTTTCATCGGTGCCGCTTGGCTCATGCTAGTCACGGGGATCACACCGGCCGCAGCTATCGCTAATGGTGTTTTGCCATTCATCGTACCGGGTCTGATCAAAATCACCATGATCGTCATCGTTGCTAAAACAGTTAGTTCACGTGTGCCAGTTCTCTATCGTTAATTGAATCTAGCATCTAATTCAAGCTAAAAAAACAGACCCTAGAGTCTGTTTTTTTAGCTTGAATGACGCTTTTACGAACCAATACGACCAACAAAATGATAGACAGTAGTAGGTCAATTAATAGCCCCCAAGTATAAGTGAAAAATATGCCAGCTGTTGATGCAAATCTTCCTTGAAAAAAGACTGGGAAAAATGGGCTGATTGTCGACAATAAAATAGCAAGATGGACAACTAATGCTAGACTGACAAGTAAAATGACAGTTTAACCTGCTTGCTTAACTTGTAAAAATAAAGCCAGCAACAACAAAATGACAAGTAACAAAAAAGGCAAAAAGTACGTAGATGTCAAAACCAGCTGCCAATAGTTTTCCTGGTGAGTCGATAAAGTTGCCGCATTGCCATGGCCGCTATGCGTCAAAAAGGTTGATATTAATAAAAGCAAGACCAATATATCAATAGCTACATAATTTTTTTTCATAAAAACTTCTTTTTTTAATTTGACCAAATATTATTATGAACAAGCAAAGTCCACTTGGAATTTTTAAAATAAATGATGTTTTCACATTTGAACTTTAATTAGCAGCATGTTGTTTTGTATCAAACAATTCAGCCAGACGCTTTTGATCAGGATGGTACCAGTGCTTACGGCACACCGGCACATAAGCCTCATCGCCACCAATAAACACTTGATCACCTTCATATTGCGGCTGGCCATCAACAATTCGCAGCTGAGTAATGGCTTTTTTACCGCAAAAAGTACAAATGGTTTTCATCTCTTCTAATTTATCTGCAATCTCAAAAAGTCTTTTTGAGCCCGGAAAAAGATGGTTAAAGGCATCTTGACGCAAGCCGAAAGTCATCACGGGGATATTCAACTCATCGACAATTTGTGCCAACTGGTCAACTTGTTTTGCTGCTAAAAACTGCGCCTCATCAATTAAAATTGCTGCTAAATCATCTGTATTTTTTAAGACTTCAGCAAATAAGTCATCACTTTTATGGATCGCCACAGCTGCACGCTTTAAGCCGATCCGACTGGCGATCACACCAACACCAGCACGGTCATCGACATCAGGCGTCATGAGCAGGACCTTTTTCCCTTGCAGCTCGTAATTGTGAGCCACTTTTAAAATTTCGATCGTCTTGCCAGAGCCCATTGCGCCATATTCAAAAAATAACTGTGTCATGTTTTTAATTATATCAGTGATGTTTTGGCGGCTAGTCTATAATTTATTTATGACTATTAGAAGCAAGTTTGCCCTATCTGCTGGCTTATTCAGTTACACATTTTTACATAAAATACTTCATCGCGGCGGTACTTCACTGCCAGGCAAAATTGCCTATCAATTAGATCCCGATATTCTAAAAGAATTTAGCAGTAAATTACAAACTGTGATCGTGACGGGAACTAATGGCAAAACCTTAACAACTGCGCTCTGTGCTCGTGTGTTATCGAAAAGTAATCGTCTAATCGTGACCAATCCTTCTGGATCTAACATGATCCAAGGTATTGTCGCTGCCCTGTTGGCTCAACGGGGCCAAATCATGGCAGCTTTTGATAAGGGCAGTCTGCCGATCGCTGTTTTAGAGGTCGATGAAGCTAATGTCAAACAAGTCGCGGCAGCCTTGCAACCGACACATTTTGTGTTGACAAACATTTTTCGTGATCAAATGGATCGTTACGGCGAAATATATACCACTTACAAAAAAATTACTGATGGTATCAACACGGCAAAAAAGGCTGAAGTACTGGCTAATGGTGATTCACCGATTTTTGCTAGAAAAACTTATCCGAATAAAGCCGTTTACTTTGGCTTTAGTGATCAGAAATCCAACAAGGATCTACGAGCACCCAATAACACGGATGGTACTTTAGCGCCGACAGACGATCAAGTACTGCATTACCGCTCTTTGACCTATGCCAATTTGGGCGATTATTTCACAAAAGACGGCTCTTTTAAACGGCCTGAGCTTAAATATTCGGTCAGTAAAATAACTCAGCTTACACCAGAAAAATCTGAATTCGAAATCGATAAAAATGCTTTCACCCTACCGCTCGGCGGCCTTTATAATATCTATAATGCTTTAGCTGCCTATTCTTTAGGACGTGAATTTCAAATTAGCAGTCCAGATATCTTTAATGCTTTAAACGCTGATTCGCGTATTTTTGGTCGCCAAGAACAATTGAAAATCGGCAATCATTTGCTGACAATTGTGCTGATCAAAAACCCAGTCGGTGCCAATTCTGTCATTGATATGATGATGACCGACCCTCAGCCTTTTAGTTTGGTGACCTTGTTAAATGCCAATTACGCTGATGGTATCGATACTAGTTGGATCTTCGATGCTGAATTTGAAAAACTGCATCAGACAAAATTAGCGAAAATAATTGTTGGCGGACAGCGTTACAAAGATTTTAGTGTTCGCTTAAAAATGGCCGGCTTTAAAGACCAAATCATTGAGAAGGATTTTGGCAAACTGCTCGATCATATTCAAGCTTTGCCAACAACAAATGTTTACGTTGCGGCCACTTACACAAGTATGCTCATGTTTCGTGCAGAATTAGCCAAAGCTGGATTAGCAAAGGAGAGTTTCTAATGGCTGATTATGAATTGAGAATCGCACATTTATACGGTGATCTTATGAACACTTACGGTGATTACGGTAATGTGATCGCCCTCAAATATTATGCCGAGCAGATCGGCGTTAAGGTCAGTTATACGCTTGTTTCACTTGGCGATGTTTTTCAGGCTAATGCTTACGATTTTGTGCTTTTCGGCGGCGGACAAGATTACGAAGAATCTGTCACTGCTAAAGATCTGCCAAATAAAGCTGATCAGCTCAAAGCGTATATTGAAAACGACGGCTCTTTACTGGCAGTCTGTGGTGGTTTTCAACTGCTTGGACGCACGATGGAATTCGCTGACGGCAGTATCATCCAAGGGATCGCAGTCATGACACACCACACAGTCAATCTGAACTCGACAGAGCTGCGTGATGATATGCGTGGCAAGCGGCTGATCGGGAATATTCAGATTAAAAATAATCAGACAGGTGAAAACTATCATGGTTTTGAAAATCATCAAGGCCGTACTTTTCTCGGCCCAGGCGAACAAGCGCTGGGCACTGTCATCTCTGGCAATGGCAATAATGGTGATGACAAGACTGAGGGTGTGATCTATAAAAACGTCTATGGCACTTACTTTCACGGACCGATCCTGACCCGTAACGGCAACCTCGCTAAACGCATATTAAAAAACGCCTTAAGCAGGCGTTATCCAAAAATTGACTGGCAGAATAAGCTTGCTGCCATTGTGAGTGAAACATTTTAATCAACGATACAACTGATCAAATTTGCTTAAACGCCTTAAGGCATCCGACAAAACTTTACGATCAACGGCAAAGTTCAAACGCATAAATCCCTCACTAGCATGGCCATAATCGGATCCAGCATTTAAGAATAGGTGAGCTTTTTTAGTTAAGCCGTCTGCCAGCTGTCTATCAGTCAAGTGATAACTACAAAAATCCAGCCAAAGAAGGTAAGTGGATTCTGTTTTCATTGGCTTTATTTTTGGCAAATATTTCCCCAAATAATCCAAGGCAGCATCTCGATTGTCCTCCAAATAAGCAGTAACAGCATTTAACCAAGGCAATCCCTGTTCATAGGCTGCGCGCGTTGCGACTAAGCCGAGTGTGTTGATTTCATTTGACTGTTCTTGTTCGATTGCGTTTTGTAAAATTTCTCGATAATGTTCGTTTTTTACAAAGATGAAGGAAACCTTAGCACCGGCCAGATTAAAAGCTTTTGTAGCGGATTTGAAAACAAGCGTCTGCTGCTGAAAAACATGATCAACTTGATCATTTAACATCGAACTGGTTGGTAAATCCGGATAACTAATATCGTTATGAATTTCGTCTGCAAAAATAAGAACATGATGTTTTGCTGCCAATTGCTGTACTTTTAAGAGCTCGTCAGCAGACCAGACCCGGCCACCAGGATTATGAGGGTTGCACATGATCATAGCTGTCATGGCAGAGTCAGAGAAAAATTGTGCCAATTGATCAAAATCGATCGTATATTGACCATCTTTGATCACTAAGGGCAGATCAACTAATTGGCGATGGTTGGCCTCAATAATCGTCTTATAAGGCGGATAGAAAGGAGAAAAAACAAGAATTTTGTCCATTGGTTTTGTCAAATGTCTGATGGCTAAAGATAAAGCTGTTGTCACACTCGGTGATAACAAAATTTGTTTCGCCTGCAAGCTGACCTGATGCCGTTTTTCTTCCCAATCACAAATGGCTTTAAAAAAAGCCGAACTTGCTTCAAAATAACCTAAGACCTTTTCACCAAGAGCTTTTTCGAGCGCCAAACGGATACAAGGAGCTGTGGCAATGTCCATGTCTGCGATCCACATTGGCAACAGTTCATCATCATTTAAATCATGACGAACATTCCATTTTATACAGTTGGTCGCTTTACGCGTCACTTGAGTATCGATTAACAAATTAGTGCCCTCTTTCCAATTAATATGTCAGAGTTTAGCACATCCATCTTGCTAATGACTAAATCATGTTAGCAATCCGGACAAAATAATCAATTCTTCAAATGGCGGCTAGTTCTTTTGCTTGCGTTCCTTTAAAACACGATTGATCTGATTAACTTTCAGCATTAACTTGAACTCGATAACGGCCCAAATACAAATATAAATCAACACAAAACCGAGCCAAAAAGCAGCTTTGTACCAAACGTAAAATAACCAGCCGTTATAAACAACCATGCCGATCACCAAAAGCAAAGTGATACAAAAGTGGCTGACCAAGGCCTGCAAAAAAGACAGGCTTTCCCAATCAAATAAAGCTGAAAGAGTGCCGATCAGACCGCTCATAATCAAGACACTCGCGATATTTCTGCTCGTGGCTGCTACAGGTTCGAAGCGGGTCATTAAAACAATTAAATAAGTGACAGAACCAAAACCCAAGCCGTTAAAAAAATAATTCATGAATGTTTTAAAAAATTTCATCATTAACTCCTACAGTCCCAGCCGTTTGGCAAGATCTGCTAAATACTTGCGGCTGACATTCGCTTTTATTTGTCCAGTTAAAATGGCCGTCATTGTGCCAGAAAAACTGTCTTCCAAAGACAATAAGTGGTCAATATTGATCATCGTGCTTTTAGAAATTTGGATAAAATTATCCTGATCAAATCTTTCTTTAAATTTATAAAGGCGTTCATTAACAGAAAAATTGTCCTGAGTACTGTAAACCATCAGGCTATTGCGACCGACTTCTACTTTGATAATCGTCGCAGCGCGTACCATCAGGATTCGATCATCACTTTTAATCGGCAAAATATCAGCATGATTCTGACCAAATTTAGCCAAATAATCAATCAAATGACTTACTTCAAGCGTTTTTTTGGTGGCTTGTACCACAACCGATATCTCATCATCGGCAAGTTGCAAGTTTTTTTGAAACTCGATTTTCAATGCATCATCCTCTTCGCTTTATCTTAACTAATTTTCAGCTGTTTTTTAAAAATAGTCGATAGCAATAGCAGCAGAATGCCGATCGTTAACATAGTCAAAACGATCCAATAATCTTGATTAAAGGTCGTTAACTGCTGCCATTTCAAACCAATGCCCATGGTCTCCTTAAACGTATGCAGATGCTGGCTCGAAGCTGCAAAAGAAATACGCAGCTGCTGGTCCATGAGCAAATGCCGATAAAGCGATGCAATATACGTGCCTGGATTCAGCTTGACCAAGTCTTGTGCAAAAACAGGCAACGCCCCGATGGGCACATAAGTCCCAACCAAAAATCCTGCGGCCGTACCGATAATCGTAGCTAGTTTGCCCATCGTATCAACACGATCAACGAATTGTATCACGAGTAAATTGATGACCGACATGAAGATCGAACTCAGCAGAGCTAATAGCATAATCGCCATTAAACGATTCCAAGGAAATTGAATATGGTCCGTCAAAATAAAATAAGCAAACATCACAACCAGCATGAACAGCTGCATACAAAAACCAATCGTTGCAGCCGACACAACGTAAGCTGTTTTAATTTTATTCTGACTAATATCAGTCAGGTAAAAATCATCAAGCGTTCCGTGGACACGGTCAGTCACGATCGGATCTAAGCCGGTCAGCGTCGTGGTAATAGCCGTGACAGACAAGGTGCCGCCGATCAACCAACTATCCAATAGCTGACTACTTTGTGTCACAGCCGACCAGTTTTGGACCATATTATTTTTTAAAAAAATGATATATAAAACAAATGAGATCAAGGCGCCTAGAAGCGAAAAAAATACGCCGGATCGATGACGAAAATAACGAATTAAATTGCGTTTTACTAAGCTGATCATAATTAACGGATCTCCTTGCCGGTTAAATTCAAAAAAACATCATCGATCGTGCCCGGTGAAAATTCAAACTCACTGATCGATGTTTTTAATCGCTGCAATAAGCCGATACAGGTCTGGGCATCTTGCACATTAATGACCAAGACGCCATCATCTTCACGAGACTGCGTCCCTTTTGGTAATAAGCTGATCAGTTTGACAAGATCGTCAGTCTGAATCCGCAAGAGACTTTGGGTGTAGTGCTGCCTTAGATCATCAGCTGAACCTTGAGCGATCGTGCGGCCATCGTCGATAATATAGACTTGATCAGCCTCTTGAGCCTCTTGTAAATAATGTGTCGTCAGAAAAATTGTTAAGTTTGTTTCCCGCTGCAAAGCGTGCAGCAAATCCCAAATAGCTGTTCGCGTTTGAATGTCTAAGGCTGTTGTCGGTTCGTCTAGAAATAAAATTTCCGGCTTGTTTAACAAAGCTCTGGCAATATCAACTCGTCGACGCTGACCGCCGGATAAAGAGCCATAGGCTTGATGCTGAAAACGCTCAAGCCCAATATCGGCGATCAATTTATCGATGCTGTTTGCCAAAGGAATACGATACATTTTCGCTCGCGATACTAAATTTTCCCGGACCGTCAGATCCTGGTCAAGGACACTGTCTTGAAAAACAACCCCTATTCTAGGACGGTGTTTTTGACTGTTTTCACTTGCAAAACAGATCTCTCCGCTACTGGGTTCGATTTTTCCAATCAGCATTGAGATCGTGGTTGATTTGCCAGCACCGTTAGGACCCAAAAAAGCCGTCAGAGTCCCCTTGGCAACTGAAATGTTCAACTGGTCAACAACTTTTTTGCCATTATAAATTTTAGTCAGGTCGTGAGTTTCTAAAATCATTTACCTACCTCCACAAAAAAGCCTACAAAAAAAGCCGATCTGCATGTCGCATTATCGGCTAAGTGGTTAAAAACAGCTGTTAAGAGGCCAAAGAGATGAACTAAACAATGCTTAATCCATCAATTTATATTTATGATCAGTTAACTGAAAATTGCCTTTTAAACCATTTGTGATATATATTTTGTTGGCTTTCGTGATAAAAATTGCTTGAATACCGGCTCGATTTTTCTTATTCATGTATGCTAAACCAGCCTGCAGTCCTTTATCAAAAGCAGCATTCGAAAGTGCATCCCCATCGACAGATCGTTTAGAAACAATGGTCACGGAAACAAGATTATTTTCGTAAGGGTAGCCGGTTTTCGGGTCCATCAGATAAATATATTTATGTCCATTAGCGATCAAATATTGTTCATAAGTACCAGCTGTCACGACCGACATATCCGATTCTTGGACATAGCCAACACTAGAACCTCTTGACTGATCAGGATTCTGAATACCGACATGCCACTTTCTCACCCCGGTCGACGGATGACTTTGTCCGAGGACGTAAATATTGCCGCCCAAACTGATAATGCCGCTGGTCACGTGATTTTTCTCGAAGGTTTCTTTCACACGATCAGCGATATATCCCTTGGCAATACCGCCAAAATCCAAGCGCATGCCTTTCTTTTTAAGGAAAACAGTCCGATGTTTCTTATTTAAAACAATATCTCGATAATTGACTAAAGGCAATGCAGCTTTAATTTCAGAATCCGCCGGTACACGCGCACCTGGCAGCCCGATCTGCCACAAATTCGTCACGGCACCGATCGCCATGTCAAAACTATCATTAGAGTTCTTGGAAAAATACATGGCCTTTTCAATCAGAGGCCAAAAATCTTTCGGAACTTTAACAGCTTTAATGCCGGCATTCTCATTAATATGATCAAGTACCGACCCTTTTTTTGTTAAAGTTGCTTCATCATCACAATGCTTAATTGTAGCCATGCCTTTGTTCAATACTGCTTGTTTGCCCTGATCATAAATCGTCAAAGTACAGATCGTACCCATCAAAAATTCATTTTTAGTATATGGCTCATCCACATATTTGATTTGATTATTTGATTGATTGCTCGAATAAAAATAACCGACCCCAGCGGCAGCTAGAACGATTGCCAAAAGCAAAAACAAGTAAATTCTCTTCTTCATGAATGATCCCTCAAATCCACAGACGATAGTCTAAGTGTAAGCGCTTTTCAAGAAAAATACATGGTTACCAATACAAATAGCTAATCCTGTTGCCAAAGCAAAGCATAGTGATAATGGCTCTGGGATAGTAGATATTCTTGAGCCACACTAGGGCTCCAGGAATCATCACCACCGACTCCCATTTGATAAGCATCGATATTCAGCCAAAGGCCAGCCTCAGCTTGCAGCAAATGCCGATGATCCACGCGTCGAAGCTGAGATTGGCTGTATCGGCTCAGATTAAAAGCAAATTTCTGTTTGTGCAGACTATAGATATGGTAGTTGGCAATAGTCAACTGATCAACGGCACTGCGAAGGCCGTTTTCACTAGGAAAAATATAAGGAGTATAGAAATCATCGAAAGACAAATTCCAATCCCCATAAATGGCAGCTCGTCGACGATCGGGATAATTTTCAAAGGGGCCAAGTCCTCGGTAACTGATCTTAGCCGGTGCCGCTGCCAGCTGACAAGTTAAACCGATTCGGGCTGGTGTTGTTTTTCCTAAAGCACGTACAACATCATTAATGATCGTTAGACTGCCCGTGTTTGAAATCTCGTAGACTTTCTCTGAACTAAATAACAGCTCATTTTGGCCATTCAAGAAATCCTGACTCGTTTTAATCGTCACAGCATGATCTGAATGAACTAGTTCAAATGACTTCAGAGCACTGTGCAGATCATACATACCTAGACTTTTCCAACGCTCATACCAAGCGTTTGGATCAACGTGTGCCGCTTCGCTTATACCAATATCATTGTCCAACGGTGCACGCGTAAATTGATCCTTTAATGGACTTAGCAAACTTTCTTTGCCAGCATTTTTCCAGCTGACAAGCCAACCGCTGAGTCGATCGAATTGCCAATTTTGGTCGCCAACGCTGATCTGATAATCACGTGCGCTTTCCTGAACTAAGACTGATTTACTTGCTCTTGAAACTACTTTCGAGGTTGTCAGATCTTCATACAGCAAGTACTGCTGATGGGCTAATTCAAAATTAGTTGGAATTAACTCATCAGTTTCAATTTGTTTGATTTGTATATTTAAATAGCAAGTTCCCTGAGCTGATCTGGCAAGATCCAAAACAACTTTTGTCTGCTCTGCCGGTGCCAGCGAAAGACGAATCGTTTTTGCCAATTGCTTAATACCATTCACGATGATCTGATAGGATAATTCGACATTTACCTTTTTAAATAAATACTCACTCGAAACATCAAAAGCAGTTGCTGTGCCTAAATGATTACGTTGAAGGTGAAATTGGAAAAATCGTTGACAGTACTTAACTTCCTGCAAAGCCGGCTTAGGAGTGCGATCAGGAAAAAGCAAGCCATCTAAACAAAATTGGCGATCATTAAGTTTGTCATTAAAGTCACCACCATAAGCATAAAATGATCGATCATTTTCGTCTTTTTTAATTAATCCCTGATCGACCCAATCCCAAATAAAACCACCTTGCAATCTGGGAAACTTCCGAAAAGCGGCCCAGTACTGATCAAAACCGCCTAAACTATTGCCCATATCATGGGCATATTCGCATAAAATCAAAGGCCGTTTTTCGTCTGGCAGCCCAATCCATTTTTTGATCGACCACTTGGGATTAGCTTCCGTTGGCTGATCCTCATCAACTCGAGCATACATCGGGACAATAATATCTGTTGCCGGGCTATTCGCGCCGCCGCCTTCATATTGAACTGGGCGAGTCGGATCTTCTTGTTTGATCCAATTGTATAAAGCAGCGTGATTATGGCCATAACCGGATTCGTTGCCTAAAGACCAGATAATGATCGATGGATGATTGCGATCCCGTTGGACCATGCGTGTGACTCTTTGGGACATAATCGGCAAGTAGTCAGGATCATCAGAAAGGCGATTCATCGGTGTCATACCGTGAGTCTCAATATTTGCTTCGTCAACTAGATAGATACCATATTTATCACATAATTCATACCAATAATTGTCATTAGGATAATGGGAGCAGCGAACGGCATTGAAATTATTCTGTTTCATCATTTTAATGTCTTGGCGCATTGTGGCTTGATCGACATAGTAACCATTAGCTGCTGTAAATTCATGTTTATCAACGCCGCGAATCAATAAAGGCTGGCCATTTAATTTCAGTAGACCATCTTTGATCTCAACTCGACGAATCCCTATTTTTGTTGTTTCTAAATGCAGCAGCTGACCATTTTCATCATCAAGTTCAATCTGCAGTTCGTAAAGATTAGGAATTTCTGCCGACCAAAGTTCCGGTTTCACGATATCCAAAAACAGCTTGCTTCGATCCTGATACCCGCCACGCTCGTCAATGTCCCGCAGTCCAAAGTTGGACTTTGTTTCAGTGACCAATTTACCTTGCCAATAGAGCCTTGCCAGGACATGCTTATTTTTAAGATCATGAGCAGCAGCTGAAACATATATCACCACTTTCGCTTTATCAAAATCATCATTGAGAAACGTCTTGATATGATAGTCAGAGATACGTGCTGCTGGTAAATGAGCAAGATCAACATGACGAAAAATACCCGACATTCGCCACATATCCTGATCTTCAAAATAACTGGCTTTCGACCATTGCAGTACCATGACAGCAATGCGATTTTGACCAGCAACTAATTGTTTGGTCAAATCAAATTCCGCAGTCAAACGGCTGTCTTCTGAATAACCGATCCAGTGACCATTCAGCCACAAGTAAAAAGCTGATCCAACACCCTGAAAATTAATATGCGTTTCACCATCTTGCAGCCAGTCTGGATCAAGTTTGAATGTCAGCGAATAACAGCCTATGGGATTATCCGTCGGTACATAAGGCGGATCGACCTTAAAAGGATAGGCAACATTTGTATAGACAGGTTTGCCATAACCATGCAATTGCCAATTCGCTGGTACCGGGATTTTTTTGGCACTTTCCAAATCATTTTCGACCCACTGAGCAGGTACTTTATCCAATGCTGGAAAATAATTGAAGGTCCAATCACCATCCAATGAACGAATGGCTGGGCTTTTTTTAAATAGTGCCGGATCTTCAGTGTGTGTCCAATAATTCATCGGCACATGCATTGGCAAACGATGCCAGTTGGTAATAGCGGGATTTTCCCAATCTTTTCGACTGAGTATATCTGCAAGCGAAATATCTTCAACCATTTTAGCTCCTCGCACATGACTATCATGTTACAAAAGCACATTCTCATAAAACGCTGAGTTCTGGATACTATTTTTTAGATAACTTCAATACGACATCATTTTTCGTTGTATTGCCAGAATCCTTCAATAATTCAAACTCAGATAAATCATCAGAATTGGAAATCACGGAAATCACGGTGTCATCAAAACCTGCTTTAATAATGGCCGGATCCCAGAATTCGATCAAGAGATCACCTCTTTTGACATGCTGTCCTCGATCAAAATAATTAATAAAACCTGTACCGCGCATATTAACCGTGCCGATACCGACGTGTATTAAGGTTACAATACCGTCATCAGAAACCAGCCCAACGGCATGCCGAGTGGAAAATGTAACTCTGACCGTCGCATCAAACGGTGCATAAACACGACCATCACTAGGTTTAATAGCAAATCCTTTACCCATTGATCCAGAAGCAAAGGATGAATCCTTCACTGTATTTAGCGGTAAGATCTCACCTGCAATCGGTGCATAATAAGCAAATTCACCTTGCTTTAAAAGCGGTGCTGCATCGGTTTTCTGATCATTTGAGTTTCCTAAAACATCTTTACCCCAAGTTTTTTCAAGCTTATCAACGATAACAGCGTGTTGTTTTTCATCCAGTGTGACTTTTTTAAAGAAGACTAATGTCGCGACCAAGATGAGAACCATTGGAACACCAAACATCATGACTTTAAAAATAAAACTGCCATGTGCCGTAATTGATGACGCAGATGCTCCAGAAGTCATACCAGCCAAAACAGCTGTGATACCAACAACACCATTAGAAACCGCGCCGCCTAATTTATCGAGCAGTGGGCGAACAGAGAGCGTCAAACT
Organism: Oenococcus sicerae; assembly: GCF_004102045.2. Taxonomy (GTDB): domain Bacteria; phylum Bacillota; class Bacilli; order Lactobacillales; family Lactobacillaceae; genus Oenococcus; species Oenococcus sicerae. The sequence continues at coordinate 451,439 of NZ_CP029684.2, forward strand.
TTCATCACGATGACCAAATTTAAGCTGACCATATTCTACTGAATCCGTGATTGTCATCAAGACAACTAAGAAAATCAATGGCTGCGGAATGAAGAATAATTCAGCACCGATCAAAACAAGTGCCAGTGATTTACCAGCCATCATAAAGACAACAATGCCGACCAGCAAAATAGCGATTGAAATAAAGAAAACATTCCGACGATTGAATTTTTTGGCCAACGGTGGGAAAAGCATAACTGCCACCACACCAACAAAAGTATTAATAATGGCAAGAATTGAAAACTGTGATGAGTGCCCAAGAATAAAGGTAAAGTAATACAATTCAAGCGCATTAGTGATCTGGATACCGGCTGAGTAAAAACCATAAGACAAAGACATCCACATCAATTGATCATTGCGAGTAAGAACACGGAAAACATCTTTGATAGATGTTTTTTCAGCATTCTTTCGTAAATCAGAATCGACCTCTTTGGTACCTAGGCCAACGGCAATTGCCGAAACCCAAGAAATAATACCAATAATCAATGCAAAGGCAAACCAACCACGGTTATCACCTTCACCGTTATTATTATTAATTGAGAAAAATAGTACGAGTGGCATAACGACAACACCAACGATGTTAGCGCCAACCGTCGAACCAACACGAGCAAAAGTAGCTGTTTTTTCACGCTCTTGAGAATCAAAAGTCAAGGCTGGGATCATTGACCAAAAACCGACATCCTTAAATGAATAAAAAATATCCATCGTAATATAAAGAACAGCAAAAATAATTAAATACAAAAATGGATTTGATTTGTTCAATCCACCTAAATTAGTGAATAAAAGTACCAAGGCAATTGATGCAATAGTGCCTCCAAGAATGACCCAAGGCTTAAATTTGCCCCAACGAGTCGTCGTATTATCAATCGTATTACCGATAAAAGGATCGATTGCTAATTCGACAAAACGCAAAATCATAATAATTAACGTAATATAGCCAATCATTTTAGAACCGGTTGCACCGCTGTCTTTATCAAATAAATGTGAAGTCACAAACATGATAAAGTAAGTTGACAGCGTCGCATAAAACATATCATGGCCAAAAGCACCAAAAGAGTATGATAACCGCGAAGTTATTGATTGTTTCGTCTTTTCCATAGTTTCTCCTTAACCAGGTTAGAATTCGCTTTAACCTGGAATTTATAGTAAGCGCTTTCAAAACAAATGTCAATCTTTTAGTAAAAAATAGGTCACAAAATATTCAAGTATTTAAAAAAATGCTGATTTAAAAGCAATTTTATTGATATTAATGCTAGTAAAAATAATTAAAGTTTACTAAATATACAAAAGCAAGCTAAAAATATTACAATAAGGCAAACGGAGTTAATGATGCCAACGACGATAAGAGAAATTGCAAAATTAGCGGATGTTTCATCTGGGACAGTATCACGAGTCCTAAATGATGATCCGACCTTGTCCGTGACCGAAAAAACACGGGCACGCGTAAAAAAAATCGCCAATGACTTGGCATACCATCATTCTGCAAACAGCCAAAAGAAAAATACGCTTGTAACTGTCGCGATCGTGACCAGCATGTCTGAACAACGTGAAATTGACGATCCCTATTGGCGAAATATTCATCAAGGCATTAAAAACGCTGCTCAAAAACAGGATATTAAAATTGGCCCCATTATTCGTTTGACAGATGGTTTGGGAAAAGTCAATTTGTCTCATTTTTCAGCCGTGATCGTGACTGGCGATACCTCAGCCGATGCAATTAAAAAAATAAAAAAAATGAATCAAAATTTAGTTCTTGTTGATGCCCGCAGTCGTTTTTCTGACATTGATATCGTTCAGCCTGATTTAAGCAATATGACAGAAAGAATTTTAAATGAACTGCATCAGACTGGACGGCAAAATATTGCTTTCATTGGTGGAAACAACGAACAAATCAATTTGGACGGCAAAATTGAATCTGTTTTGACAGATAGCCGGACTGACGTATACGAAAAGTGGGTTCAGCAGCACAAAAAAGCTAAAAAAATGCTCGTTGGCAACTGGACTGCCCAGGCAGGAACAATTGCAGCAAAACAGTTGCTGGCACAGGCTCAGCCCTTCGATGCCTTACTAGTAGCCTCAGATGCGATCGCAGTTGGCGCGATCAAAGTTTTACAAGAAGCAGGCTTTGTGATCGGTCAAGATATATCTATTGTCAGCTTTGATGATCTGGCCTTAGTTGCCTACCTCAATCCTTCTTTGACAACTGTTAATTTGCCACAACACGCTCTTGGGTCTGCAGCATTGCAGCAAGCTAAAGAGTTGGCCGATCGAGACAGAACTTGGACCAAATGGACAACGATCCCGAGCAAATTGATTTATCGTGATTCTTTTCAAAAATAAAAAAACGACCATACACAGGTCGTTTTTTATTATCTTCCATAAATAATTTGTTTAAGAAAACTTAATGCCGCCATCAACAGCGATTGATTGTCCGGTAATATAATCACTTTCACTGCCAGACAAAAAGCTAACAAGTTTGGCAACATCCTCAGGCTCTTCGCCTCGACCCAAGAGAATACCGTCGATGAAGGCTTGACGAGTCGAACCCAAAGGCACATTTTTGCGCTCAGAAAAACGAGCATCGATCTCATCCCACATTGGGGTCAATACGATACCAGGGTTATAAGCGTTGACACGGATCTTATCGACGGCCAATTCCTTGGCAGATGCTTGCACTAAACCACGAGTTGCAAATTTAGTAGCAGAATAGATTCCCAACATTTCAAAGCCTTCCATACCGGCAATGGATGAAGCGAGAATGATCGAACCACCATCATTTGTCTTGCGCATTAATTTTGGTGCTGTTTGCAAAGCCCAGATCTGCGACTTCAAATTAATATTCAAAACATTATCCACGGCTTCTTGCGGCGTTCCCTCAACTGTATCAACCCAATCGATCCCAGCATTAGCAACAAAAACATCCAAACGGCCAAATTCTGAATCTGCTTTTTCAATCAGTTTTTCATTAACTAAACGATCAGAAACATCACCAGCAAAAGTCGCTGCGGTGCCGCCGGCAGCCTTGATTTTATCAGCCACTTTGTCAAGCTTCGATTGAGTCCGGCCGTTAATGATCACTGAATAGCCGTCTTTAGCCAATCGCAAAGCGATTCCTTCTCCAATACCTTGTCCACCACCAGTAATAATTGCAACTTTCTTAGTCATAATCGTCTCGCATCCTTTGTATGTTATTTCACAAAAATTATTATACTATATTTTTCACAAGAAACAAGCAAGCGCTCCCCTTAGGTCAATTAATTTTCAGATCATTCATCAACATCAATTGATTTAGAGACGTGCCGTCCCGAGTGGTCCTCGCCCAGCAAAACATGATCAACATGTGCCAGCAGCTGATTTAACGTATCGATGATATGAGGATCATCCAATTGATAATAAATTGATTTGCCAATACGCTCTTGACTGATCAATTCATAGGCACGTAATTTTTGCAACTGATGCGAAACGGTTGACTGCTCAGATCCTAAGGCTTGAATAAGTTCGCTGACATTCAAACGTGACTGCCCAAGCAAATTCAAAATTTGTATACGGGTTGGGTTGGCCAGTACCTTAGCAATTCTTGCTGCCTCATCAATTTTGGCCTGATGAATCAATTTTAATGTTTCCGACATGCCTCTATTCTAAAACAAAGCAAGCAAGTGGCTGATCGTACCAGCTTCAAGCAAAATGTATAAGCCTAAAATACTATAAATAATTAGCTGAAACAGGCCTTCATAACGATTCAAAATTTGAGAAACAGCTGCGATCGCTGTAATTTTTAGTGCCATCAATGATACAAGCGACAAAAGCAGTAAGAACATAATTAATACGGCTGGCAAATAGAAAAAATTCATGTTTGCAAAAAGAGGTATATAAATAGCCAAGTTATCAGCACCGCAGGTCGTCAAAGTCAACACGACGACGTCGCGAATTAAATGAGTATCAGACGACTTGATTTTTTCAGTCTCGCTTTCCTTGACTACAAGGCCCTTAATGCCTATCAAAATAGGAAAGATGCCCAAAAGACCCAGCAGCCATTCATCAGGCACGAATTTCAAAACACAAGCCAGTAATAAACTAAAAAAAATCAAAATAGCATTGCCAATGAGTTCACCAATGAAAATACGGCGGTGGGAACTCACCGTCGTGTGGTTTGCAAAAATTGCCAGCAGCACAAAGAAATAATCGGAAGTCGTCCCAATAATAGGACAGAAAAGCAGTTGTTAAAAACGCTAGCATTGATAATGCCTGATATATGTCATATATAACATATGTATATATTAGCATATGTAAGAGATGCCAAAACTAACGTATCATGATGCTGTCAGTTTTGTGTTTGCTTGTCTTGTGAACGATAATATCGGCTTGAGCCTTAGTTGGTTCGATAAATTCCTTTAAATTTTTTAAATTTGTCTGTTGCCAAGTCTGTTCAATCAAAGGCATCAGTTGCGGAATCGGCATTTTGGACAGTTGATAATAAAAACTAGCCGGATCGTTTTTAGCCGCCTGTATAAAAGCCAGTGTCCGTTTCAAAAACCACTGATAAATGAGTTTTTCATCTGCGTCGACATAAACTGAAATATCATAATCTCGGACTTGCAAGGCAGTCACACCCTCAATGATCAAGATTTTTGGTCGTGTGATCTTTTCAAATTCTCCCTTTGCAATATCATTGGCTGCTAAAGAATACTTTGGAATCAAAATGTTTTGAGATCCGGCACGGAATTGTGAAATAGCAGCGTGCAGACCTTGGAGATCGTAACTGTCTGGAAAACCTTTTTTATCAAACAAACCACGATCATGCAATTCCTGGTTGGAAAAAATAAAAGCATCTACGGAAATAACAGCAGTCGTTAACTCTGGAAATGCTTGGCTCAAATCTTGGGCCAGCTGATTAGCTATAGTTGTTTTACCAACTGCGACCGATCCAGTCACAGCAACGACGTAAAACTTTTCCCAATTGGCTTTGTAGCTTTTTAGAATTTCATCGGCTAATTTAGACATTATTTCATTATGCAGCTAAATTAAGCAATTAAACGAGTTCGGCGAATTTCATGGCCGTCCTTATCCAGGATCAAAACATTCAAGGCTGCTTCCATGTCAGCTGAATGTGAACCGCCATCAATATCATAACGGATCCAATCATCGGGATTATGTTTCATTGCGACAATCGGATTTTTGCCATTAGCTGACAAAAAATAAGTCGGTGTATGTCCAGCAACGATCACTTTATCTGTTGTATTAACATGCCAGATCGAATCAACCACAGACCGTTCGCTTGGATCATACAATGAAGCCTTGGCAGTCTCGCTAAAGAAATAAGGCTCGCGAATCCAAATCAAATCATCAACGGCTGTTTCATGATAATCCGACTGTTGCCAATCAATCCCGGCATGAACAAATAGTCGGTGCTGGTCTTCAATACCATAAGGCATCGCATCCAGAAAATCGATATAATCTGCATACTTTTCCAGCAGTTCCGTCTTTGTGAGCTCGATATTGATATCATTAGCCGTTAATCCCAATCGTGCTTGTGTTTCCAGCATACCGTTGTGGCCCCAATTGAAAAATTTTTGTGAATCACCGATCGCTGTGCCATAAAGCATATCATCGTGATTGCCGTGAATAGCCAAAGCACCGTGATGCTTGACCTGGTCCATGACAAAATTAATCACTTTGATCGGTTCATGCGTATTACTGCCATTCGCATCTGTATAATCACCAAGAAAAATTAAGGTATAGGCTGATTGACCATATTCTGGCAGATTGACAATTTGTTTCAAAGCCTGCCAATTCTCATGGATATCCGAGACCAGAATCACTTTGTTCAACTCATTATGGCTTTCAAATTTATTCATCAAAACATATTTTAATCGTATTAAAGACTTCTTCGATTTTTTTGTCAAACTAGTTGCCATTAGCTGCTGATCACAAGTTAAAAAGGTCTTGCCATTGAGAAAAAAATTGTAAAAAAATAACATTGCTACTTGAACGTTCGTATATTTATAAGCTATCCTTCTTTTAGGCTATTTAGTAGTGCATTTGAAAGGATATTCCGAATGATATGCTGGAAATCTCGGATAGTGTGAAGCTTTAGCTAATCAAGTGAGGAGAGTTTTATGAATCGTTTTCGTTGGACTATTGTCGGAATAGTCGTAGTAATCGTTGCAGCAATCGGTGTTTATCTAGGTGTGAATCACGGTAAGACAAGTTCTAGCAACAACTCAAGTAAAAAATCAGTTGCTATTATTACCGATACCGGAGGGATTGATGATCATTCATTCAACCAATCTGCATGGGAAGGCTTGCAGAAATATGGTAAGCAGGAAGGCTTGTCAAAAGGAAATGGCGGTTATAACTATTTCCAGAGTAATGACGAGTCTGATTACAAGCCAAATATTAATTCTGCTGTCCAAGCAAAGTTTGACACAATCTTTGGAATTGGCTATTCCTTAGAAAACGCTGTTAAGCAGGCAGCAAAACAAAATCCAAAAATCAATTTCGCCATTATTGACGATGTGATTCCTAATATCAAAAATGTTGTTTCTGTCACATTCCATACTGAGCAGTCTTCATACTTGGCTGGCGTAGCTGCAGCAAAAGCATCCAAGACTCAAAAAATCGGTTTCATTGGTGGTGTCAAAGGTGATGTTATCGATACTTTCCAGGCCGGCTATGTCGCTGGTGCGAAATCCGTTAATAAAAATATTCGAATCGATGTACAATATGCAAACTCATTCGCTGACGCTGCTCAAGGCAAGACGATCGCTTCAGCCATGTATGCTAATGGTGATGATGTGATCTTTACAGCAGCCGGCGGTACGGGCAATGGTGTCTTTGCACAAGCAAAAGCTTTGAACCAAAAACAATCCGCTGATAAAAAAGTCTGGGTCATCGGTGTTGATCGTGATCAAAAAGCAGACGGTAGTTATACGGATAAAGATGGCAAAAAAGCTAACTTTACTCTAGCTTCAGCTGTCAAGGAAGTCGGACAGTCTTTGATCGATATTTCTAAAAAAGCACAGGCTGGCAAATTCCCTGGTGGCAAGATCGTTAGTTTCGGTTTCAAACAAAAAGGTGTTTACCTTGCTAAAGATTCAATGACCGCAAGTGTTTGGTCAGCTGTTCAAGCGGCTCAAAAGAAAGTTGAATCTGGTTCCGTTAAAGTTCCCGTTCATCCAAAATCTTACGCTTCAGTACAATAATCTTAATGCTCATTTGGCTATTGGCGGGTGAGCCTACATAATAGTAAGAATACGTGAGGAAAACATGGTAAAACAAACCACAGAAGAAATTCCAGCAATTGAAATGAAGCACATCGTCAAAAAATTTGGTGATTTTGCAGCCAATGACGACATCAATTTAGATGTGAAAAATGGTGAGATTCATGCTTTGCTAGGAGAAAATGGTGCCGGAAAATCGACGCTAATGAATATCTTGTCGGGACTATTGCAACCAACTTCCGGCGAGATATTTTTGCGAGGAAAACAGATCAAGATCAAGGATCCTGCGGCGGCCGCTAAACTTGGTATTGGTATGGTTCATCAGCATTTTATGCTGATCGATGCCTTCACAGTTGCTGAAAATATCATTCTTGGTGCAGAAACAACTAAAGGCCTATTTTTAGATTTAAAAACGGCTAAAAAAGAAATTCAAACACTAGTCGATAAATATAAACTGGCCGTTGATCCCGATGCCCTGGTCTCGGATATTTCTGTCGGTCAGCAGCAACGTGTGGAAATTCTAAAAACACTTTACCGTAAGGCCGATGTTTTGATTTTTGATGAACCAACAGCCGTTTTAACGCCGCAAGAGATTCAAGAATTGATCGTTATCATGAAAAACTTAGCCGCTGAAGGCAAAGCTGTCATCTTGATCACCCATAAACTCGAAGAGATTCGTCAAGCTGCTGACCGAGTCACAGTGATTCGCGCTGGAAAATCATATGAGACCTTTGATGCTAAGAATGTTTCGGCCCTGACGCTAGCCGAAAAGATGGTTGGTCGCAAAGTATCCTTTACAACTGAAAAAACAGTTGCAAAACCTGGCCGCAATATTCTCGAAATTAAAAATTTATCCGTTAAAAATGCCGAAGACGTTACAAAAGTTGATGGTCTTTCTCTCACAATTCGAGCTGGCGAAATCATTGGTGTTGCCGGAATTGATGGTAACGGACAAACGGAACTCGTCCAAGCAATCACGGGTCTGTCTCATTGCCAAGCCGGACAAGTCATCTTAGATGGTGATGATATTACAAATAAAAGTCCAAGAAAGATCATCAAAGCCGGCACATCGCATATTCCCGAAGATCGCTTGCGTCACGGACTCGAGATGGATATGTCACTTGCTTATAATCTCGTGATTCAGAGTTTTTATGAAGCACCCTATGCCAAAATGGGTATTTTGCAGTGGCCCGCGATTGCTGATCACGCCAATAAATTAGTTAAACAATTTGATGTCAAAATCACCTCAATTGAAGAAGCTGCTGGATCCTTATCAGGCGGTAACCAGCAAAAAGCCGTAGTGGCACGAGAGCTTTCACGAGATTCTAAGTTAGTCGTGGCTGCACAACCAACTCGCGGTTTAGATGTAGGCGCGATCGAATATATTCATAAACAGTTGGCCAATCAACGCGATCTTGGCAAGGCAATTCTGCTGGTCAGCTTTGAACTGGATGAGATCCTAGATCTGTCCGACAAAATTGCTGTTATTTCTTCTGGCAAGATCATCGGTATCGTTGATGCCAAAAATACGACAAAAGAAGAACTTGGTTTGATGATGACAGGACTGAGTGTTTCCGATGCTCAAAAAGAACTAGCAACAGCTAAGACAGAGGTGAAGCAATGAAAACGACAAATAATAAGATCATGATCGCGGTACTCTCAGTTCTGTTTGGCCTAATTGCCGGTGCTTTGATCATGTTGTTTTTTGGCTATAATCCAATTGCTGGATACGGCTCCTTGATCAGCTCTGCCTTTGGCACGCCGCAAAATATCGGAGAAATTTTTTCACAGATGACACCTCTGATCCTGACCGGGCTTTCCTTTCTCGTTGCTCAGCAGGCTGGATTTTTTAATATTGGTATGTCTGGCCAATTGTATGCTGCCTGGGTCGGCAGCGTTTGGTTCGCTTTATCTTTTCCACAGCTGCCCAGTTTCGTGATCGTGCTTGGAGCTAGTGTTGTCGGTGTCGGACTTGGTGCGATTGCAGGATTTATTCCAGGAGTTTTGCGAGCCAAATTCGGTGCCTCAGAAGTAATTATCACAATCATGATGAATTACGTGATCCTGTATTTGGCCAATGATGCTATCACCAGTGGTTTTCCAAATTCAATCAAGCAGACAGTCGATTCTAGCAATCAAGTCGGCAACCATGGCGGAATTAGCCTCAAGTGGCTCTCTGACTTAACTAATCAATCATCAATTTCAGCTGGTATTTTTATCGCGATTATCGCAACACTCTTAATTTGGTTCGTTATGAAGAAGACGACCTTAGGTTATTCAATTGAGGCTGTTGGTAAAAACGCCGATGCAGCTAAATATGCCGGCATCAACGAAAAGGCGACTCAAATCTGGGCTATGACTCTTTCGGGTGCTTTATCAGGACTTGGCGGTGTTACTGAGGGCCTTGGCCATTATGGCAACGTCTTTGTCCAAAACTCAACACCAGAGACGGGATTCAACGGTATGGCTGTGGCTTTATTAGGATCGGGGTCCTTTCTCGGTGTTGTTTTAGCGGCAGCTTTATTTTCAGCTCTGACGGTCGGTGGTGCTGGTATGCCAAACATTTCTGGCGTACCAACTGAACTTGTCTCGATCGTGATCGCCTTAATTATTTTCTTTGTTGGAACTGGCTATTTAATTGATCTGCTGATCGAGAAAATTAAAAGCGCTGATAACGCTTCTTCTAATAAAAGTTCAGGCGGCGGCACTAAAGGTCGAAAAAAGCAGTTAGCAGAAACTAAAAAGGAGGCTCAGGTATGAGTTTCTTATCAATTCTCGCTTTATTGATCAGTACGACAATTATCTATTCAGCACCGCTAGCCTTTACGGCTGTTGGCGGCTCATTTTCCGAACACGGCGGCGTTGTCAATGTTGGTTTGGAAGGTATTATGACGATGGGCGCCTTTAGTTCAATTGTCTTTAATCTAACTTTTGGCAGTTTTTTAGGCGCTTGGACGCCTTGGATCGGACTAGCTGTTGGTGCCATTGTTGGACTAGCGATCGCCTGGCTTCATGCTTTAGCGACTGTCACGCTGCGAGCTGATCATATTGTTTCTGGAACCGTTGTCAATCTGATCGCACCTGCCCTAGGTGTTTTCCTAATAAAAGTTATTTACGGTAAGGGACAGACCAATCAAATTAATCAGAGCTTCGGTTATTCTGATGTTCCCCTGCTCGATAAGATCCCTATCTTGGGCAAACTTTTCTTTCAAAATACAAGCTACCCAGCTTTGTTGTCGATCCTAGTTGCAGTTCTGTCTTATTATGTGATTTACAAAACGCGTTTCGGCTTACGCCTGCGTTCTGTTGGCGAAAATCCACAAGCAGCCGACACCCTTGGATTAAATGTTGCCCGCCTGCGCTATGAAGGTGTCTTGTTATCCGGCTTGCTCGGCGGTATTGGCGGCGCTCTGTATGCTGAATCAATTGCGCTAAACTTTGCTGTTTCAACCATTGCCGGACAAGGATTCATTTCCATGGCGGCTATGATTTTTGGCCGTTGGAATCCGATCGGTGCGATGCTGGCATCCATGTTCTTTGGCTTATCACAATCGTTATCTGTCATTGGTGCACAAATCCCTGTGATCAAAAACATTCCGTCGGTTTGGCTGCAAATCTTCCCTTACATTTTAACGATCGTCGTGTTGACAATATTCTTTGGTAAAACAAAGGCGCCAAAAGCTGATGGCGTCAATTACATTAAATCCGAATAAACAAAAAACGGCTTTCGCAATTGAAAACCGTTTTTATTTTCGCCAAAAGTTCAGTTATTTTACATAAGCGTACTTGTAATAGAAGGAATTACCAGCATTAAAGTTCTGCAGACCCTTGAGCTTTGGATTGACCAGACTTGGATAAGCATTCCAATATACCGGCGAAGCGCCAGCATCTTTAGCAAGCGCCAGTTCAGCTGTAATTTCGTCTTTCGTACGTGCTTTTTGATTTAAAGCATTTTGATTCATTGCACGATTGAAGGCATCGGTGTAAGTTTTAGAGACCCAGCGACCATCATTGTTCGTACCGTTATTCGTGAATAAGGTCAGGTAGCCAGTTGGTTCGGCATAATCTGACGACCAGCCAGCGACCATCACATCAAAATTCTGATTCTGCTGGTCTTGTAGACGCTGTTTAAAGGGCACGAATTTTTCCGTCACTTTGATGTTGCCTAACTGCTGCCAGGTTTGCTGCAGATAATCAACTTCAGGTTTCGAAACAGGACTTTCAGCTGTTGCCTCTACAGCGATATTCAAGCTTGTCAAACCAGTTTCCTTAAGACCCTGTTTAAACAATTTTTTGGCCTTCTTCAAGTCATACTTATAATATTTACCTGTATATTTTTTGGCAGCCTTGGCAAAATCTTCTCCTGAAGCCGTTTTACCCGCAGCGCCAGCCGGAACAAGACTCGTCGCAGCTGTATACATGCCACCCGAAATCTGACTTGCGATCGCCTTACGGTTAATCGCGTAGCTTAAAGCCTGTCTGATCTTCGTGTTGTTTAAACCTTTAACCTTGCCAGTTTGGTTATATTCTAGATAGTAAGTTGCGTCACCGGCGTACTCCTTGAAATCAGAACGGTTTTTATTGGCTGTAACTGATTGTTGGGATGAAAGTGCGACCAAGTCAAGTTTTCCACGCTTGTATAATGCGATCGCAGCGGTTGGATCTTTAACAACAGTTTCAGAAATTTCATTGGTCTTAACATGTTTTTTATCCCAATAATATTTGTTCTTAAGCAAAGTAAAACTGCCATTGGTGCCATTCCAGCCCACCAATTTATAAGGGCCATCATAAACTTGTTTGCTAGAAGCAGTGCCCAACTTTTTGCCATATTGTTTCGCTACTTTTGGATCTTGTGCAAAAAATGTTGGGGCGGCTAATTCCAGCTCAAACTGCGGCATTGGATGGTCCAGTGTTACAACTAATGTTCGGTCATTTTTGGCAACGACACCTAAACTCGTTGCCTTGGCCTTGCCAGCTTGAATCTCATCAGCATTCTTCACGCCTGAATACTTATCAGCAGTTTGGCTGCCCGTCGATGGATCAACTACTCTCTGCCAAGCATAGACAAAATCCGCCGCAGTCAGCTTATCACCGTTCGACCATTTTAGCCCTTTTCGTAAAGTGAAGGTCCAAGTCTTGCCGTCAGAACTATGATGCCATTTCTCAGCTAGTCCAGCTTTGATCTGGCCGCTGGCCGTCCGACTGAGCAAGCCCTCTTGAACATTATCTGCGATCTGGTCGGCATAAGCATCCGTGATCAGAGCCGTATCCATTGTTGTCAAATCCGTTGGCATGGAAAAATAGAGCTTCGATTTTGCTTTGGCACTGGCGGTCAGCGGTGAAACAGCTTCAGCTGCCAGACTTGTTGCCAGCAAGCCGCTTAATAATAAAACGCCTGCTTTCTTTGTAACGCTTGCTTTTCTCATTTTCATGATCTCCTTCCTTCTCATTCCATTAAACGAAAATTAAATTACGCTATTATAGGCATAAGAAAAGATGAAAATCAACTATCGATTTTTCGTTAGCAAACCAAACAAAAATCGTCGTCAAATCGCCGCTTAGCTGCATAATTAAATAGTGGATAATTTGCTATCGATCATTTTAAAAAAATATGGCCAGCATCATGAGAATCCTTATGTAATCGCACTGACAGGTTCTGTTGCAGTTGGCAAATCAACGATCGCTAGAGAAATTGCAAACCGTTTGGCCCAAAGTGCTGCTGGTCTGACTGTATCGGTTATTTCCGTTGACGCTTTTATTTTTCCGAACCAAGAATTAGTCAAACGAGATATTTTTCAAGAAAAAGGTTTCCCACAAAGCTACAATTTAACTGCTTTATCGAACAAAATTGGCGAATTAAAAAAAGGTGCAGCTAGTGTGAGCGTACCCGTGTATTCTCAATCGATCAACGATATCACTGTTAACAAATACGAAAAAATAAAGGCGGCCAAAATCTTGATAATTGAGGGTGTTACGGCGCTTCGAATCCATGATTATGATTTATCCATCTACATTGACGCTGATACATCACTCGTTTACCAATGGTTTTTAAAGCGTACGCTGGCTTTTATCGACAATAGCAAACAAGATCCTAACAGTTTTTATTACCCTCTTTCTCACATGACGCCAGCAAAACAGCTGACATTGATCGATCAGACCTGGCGGAAGACAGATTTAAAAAATTTGACCGAGTTTATTGAACCAATGAAAAAAGAGGCTGACATCATTGTTCACAAAACAGATCGTCACCAAATTGATAAAATAACCATGACTAAATCTGTGAGCAGTAATGGCCCAAGGAGTTTAAAAAAATGACCCTTTTTAAAGATAAACATGTGCTGGTTATCATCACAGGAAGTATCGCTGCCTATAAATCAGCTATTTTGGTTCGAACATTAATTAAAAATCAAGCACAGGTTCGTGTGGCCATGACCGAGTCAGCTGAAAAATTCATCACAGCTTTAACTTTTTCGACGCTCACAAAGTATCCAGTTTTAACAGATATTTTTAAAGAAACAGATGGCGAAGTGGCTCATGTAGCTTGGGCCCGTTGGGCTGACTTTATTTTTGTCGTTCCGGCCACAGCGAATTTCATCGCCAAAATCGCATATGGGCTGGCCAATGACACTGCTTCAGCTTTGATCTTAGCTAGTTCAGCGGTTAAGATAGTAGCACCCGCCATGAATGATCAGATGTGGCACAACGCAGCCACCCGCCGTAATTTAAAACAAATCCAAGCAGATGGTCTGCTTGTGATCGATCCGGTCGTCGGCTTTTTAGCAGAGGGCTACGATGCCAAAGGACATTTGCCGGACGTTGATGATATTTTAGATCAGGCTCAAGTTCGTCTATTGGCAAAACATGGTCAACTCGCAAATAAAAAAATCTTGATCACAGCTGGTGGTACTCGAGAAGCCTTGGATCCCTTACGTTACATTAGTAATCGTTCGTCAGGAAAAATGGGCTATGCTTTAGCTCAAGCGGCTGTCGAAGCTGGTGCGTCCGTAACCTTAATTTCGACTGTCGAACTCAAAGTGCCTTTTAATGTCCAACTCATCCAAGTGACCAGCAGTGATGACATGATGGCTGCTGTGAGTGACCATTTTCAAACAGCCGATGTTTTTATTTCTGCAGCCGCTGTTTCTGATTTTCGCCCAAGTCAGCAGCAGACACAAAAAATTAAAAAAACAGGTAATGAAGGATTGACGCTGAATTTAGTTCAAAATCCTGATATTCTGGCTACGGTCGCCGCAACTAAGAAAAATCAGTTCGTGGTTGGCTTCGCTGCTGAAACGCAAGACCTGCTCAACTATGCCAAAGACAAGCTGGTCAAAAAACACGCAGACATGATCATTGCTAACGATGTTAGTCAAAAAGGTATTGGATTTAACGCTGATGATAATCAAGTCACAATTATTCGTCCTCATGAAAGACCACAGACTTTGCCAGTACAAAGTAAATTAGAAACTGCTCGTAGTATCGTCACGGAAATCGCTAAAGAACTTGCTGATCAATTGCAGAATGACTTTAATTAGTTCCCGATAATCGCAATAAGGCCATCGCCAGCACACCAACAAGCACGATCACGAGCAAATTTTTAGTTAGCAGACCAGCTACAAGCGATGGTACAGCCGCCAAACAATTATCCAGATTTAAAATTGGCCAGTAACCATTTTTTACTGTCAACAAATTTTCAAATAAAATTGCCGTGATAATAGCGATTGGCACAAAAGACAAAAAATCCACCAACCAACTCGGCAGTTTAACCTTCTTCAGCAGCAAAAATGGCAGACTCCGCGACAGCCAAGTCACAAGACCGCATAATATAATTGTCAGATAAACTTTAGTCAGCATGTGATCTCGACAATCCCATTCCTAAAAAGCAACCTAAAATCGAGGCTAATAATAGCGCAAGTTCTCCTGGCAGCCATCGCATGAAAAAATACATCATGACAGCAACAGCGAACACTACCGTCAGCTGCAACTGAATACTTTTGCTATGATCATTGATAATTTGCAAATAAAGCAGACCAATAAACATCACTACTAAGGCAAAATCCAGTCCAAATTGCTTAGCGTCGTTAATTAAACTGCCCAAGAGCGCGCCGGCAGCGGTTGCTAATATCCAAGACAAATAAGCCAGTATATTAGCTGTATTGAACCAAGCAAGCGTTAACCGGCCTTCCGTTTGATTGATTTTCGTCATAGCTAAAGCAAAAGTTTCATCAGTCAATAAGCTGCCAATAAAAAAGTTCTGTCGCATGCTATCCCTTTTAAAGTATTGCGAAATTGAGATACTCATTAAAATAATGCGCGAATTGATTAAAAAGGCAGAGAGAATAATCGCTGAAATTGGATCACCGGCCACGAGCATAGCTGTGACGACAAATTCTACAGAACCTGCATAAATCAGCAAAGACATCAACAGTATCGCTAGTAATGGCAAATGGCTCGTGTTTGCCACGACACCAAAAGCCATACCAACACCCATATAGCCAAACATAGTTGGAATCGTATCTTTGATTCCAGCACGCAGCGTTAGATCAGAATCCATCTTGCAATCATTTCCTTTCTTTTCATAAACATAACGTGGCGATAGGAGTCGAACCTATTGACTGTTGCTTATGAGGCAATTGAGTAACCGTTACTCGACGCCACTCAGATAACATTTAATATACTTATATTAGATTCGCTACTGTTGATCAGACATAAAAAAAGCCACTCCTGTTCAATACAGAAGTGACTTAGCACGTTACCATCCTGCTTGTTTGATCAGTTACCTGATCAACCTTGCCAACCATCTGCTTTAACATATGAGTCAAAGTTTAATGGCGTGTCTAGTAACGAAGACCAATCCGTTTAATGCTTTCGGTGAACCGTTCGCATTAACCAATCACCGGCCATGTTCGTTTTGCTGCTTCACGTTGACTTCCAGCGACCGTCAACTCTCTAAGCTTTGCTTTAAAACTACTATCCGGATCAACTTGTTTAAAATCTATGCAATAAAGATAACACAGATAAAGGGAATACAGAACATAATTCATAAAAAAAACTACCCTAATTTGGATAGATCTTTCTGACACATGATTGCCCTTGCTGGACTCGAACCAGCGCATGATGGCACCAGAAGCCATTGCCTTACCAACTTGGCCAAAGGGCATTAACAAGTTACCATTTTAACACGATATCTTGCTAAAATTCAAGCATTATCTTGTTGCAGTTTCGAATGCCGAATACCATAGAAAAAATAAACCGCTAGACCGATAATTGTCCAAATGGCAAACATAACAAGTGTTTCCTGCTTAAGCTGCGTGATAAAAAAAAGACTTGTTAGGCCGCCAATGATCGGCACGACTGGATAACCAGGAACCTGAAAGCCATCAGCATTATTGATATCCGCTCTTTTTCGCAAGGACAGGATACCAAAGTTAACAAAGGTAAAGGCTGCCAACGTTCCCGCACTGATCAAAGAAGCCAGCTCAGAGAGCGGCACTGCACCAGCCAAGACAATTTCAATGATCCCTGCAATTAACAAAGCATTAAAAGGCACATGTTGACTACCAGAGATCCTGCCTAAGAATTTTGGTAATAAGCCATCTCGTCCAAAAGAGTATATGAGACGCGAAGAAGCGAACACTAATGCTAAGACTCCTGTAAACATACCGATCATCGAACCGATACCAATGATTGAAGACAAGCCTTTCTGTCCAACATAAGTAAAGGCAAATGACGCCGGGTCGCTGACGTTTAACTGCTTATAGTTCACCATGCCTGTTAAAACAATCGCAAACAAGGTGTATAAAACAGCTGCGATCAGCACTGTATAAATGATACCGTGCGCCATCTGTGTTTTTGGCTTTTTGACTTCCGCTGTATGAGCAGCCAACGTATCAAAACCAATGAAAGCAAAGAAAATGCCCGAAGTAGCCGCCCAAATGCCCGATAAACCAAAGGGACCAGATTGAAACTCCTTCGGGTAAAAGGGAATGTAATTGCCAGGTTTAGTAAAGAAAATGCCCACAACGATAAACATAGCCAAGATGACTAACTTGATAGCAACGAAAATATTTTCCACCCAACGTGTCGTCGACAAACCAATCATTTGAATCACCAAAATCGTTAACAGTAGAATAACGGCCGGTAAATTGACGATACCGCCCTCTAAAGGACCAGCTAACCAAGAATCAAAGCCATGAATATGATTCGTTTTAAAAAGGCCGCCTAAATATGATGAAAAACCAACTGAAACAGCAGAGGTCGCTAAGAAATACTCCAGAATCAAAGACCAGCCCAAAAACCAGCCGACCACTTGTCCATAGACGACCGAACCGTAAGAATAGGCAGAACCCGCTACTGGCATCGCACTTGCAAATTCTGCATAGGCCATGCCGGAAATTCCAGAAATAATTGCGGCAATTAAAAAACTAATTGCGACAGCTGGCCCTGCATCCTGTGCTGCCTCCGTTCCTGGCAAAATGAAAATTCCTGTACCAATAACCGTGCCAATGCCAAGCGCAACCAAATCTTTCGTGTCTAAAACCCGTTTCAGATGTGCATCGGCTTTTGCGAACTGTGCCAACGAATCACGACGAAAAGATCGTTTAAAAATACCCAAAATAATCCTCCAAAAAAAGTAAATTAAGTGAATTATGTCACTTCGGGAAGTGAAAGTAAATAAAAAAAACCAAAAAGTGACTTTTGGTTTTTGGACAATTTGGCTATTTTAAAGGGTCTGCTGATACCAATTCAGAACTTGTTTCGGCGTTAAACGCTCACCGTCACCGATATGCGAAACTTGTCTGCCATCAACGAATAAGACAAAGGCTGGAATACCACGCAAGCCTTGTGCTTTTGCAATGGCTAAATTGGCATCACGATCGGCGTCAAACCAATCAGCTGTTTTGGCAACTTCATCTTTGATGTTTTGCACGAAAGGCTTAATTGCTTTGCAATCGCCGCACCAATCCGCAGAGAGAAACATGAGATGACGTCCCTTGGCTTTAATATTCTGTTGAACTTGATCATCATTATTTACTTCTGGCTCATAGAAATTCATACTTACATTTTATCAGTTATTTTTTAAAATGACATTTTAATTATTTAAGGCTGTCAAACAGTTAATTAGTTAACTGATGATTTCGCCTAGTACATTGGCCTTGCCTCCTTTTCTATATGTTCATTGTTGGTTAGCAATATTAAACAAAAGTAAGCTTTCGGTTAAGGCAAAATAAAAACTAGCAACAAGACTGCTAGTTTATAAATCAGTTAATTTAATTGGAAAATTTGTCGAATTTGTTTGAAAAATAGTTCAATGAAAGCAAGTAATTTTTCACGAGTCAGCTTGATCGAATTGCCATTCTGAAAAGAAAAAATGCTTTCGTACTGAAAATGTTTCGGAAACACGATCGGTTTGCCACTCTTGATCGCTTCAGCAACTAGACGAAGCTCCGTCAAAGCATTGAAACTAGACGTGATATTACTTTCCATGGTATGCATACGATTACTGAAACGATCATTTAAGGCCAGCAAAACACTTTGCAAAAAGATTTGATCATTCGCTTGGATATCATCCAATAACAAATGTGTCTGTCCTTCTGATCGATCAATATATTCTTTTGTATAAGATTTAACTGCTAACATATGTCGATATCGCCACTCTTTGCGGCTACAAACTAATTCTAGCAGACGTCAAAATCAATTAGTCATCAGCTGCCAGAAAATTTTCTCAGCCAGATCCTGCCAAGCAGGTTTGCTGGCAGTATTAGCTAGCATAATGACAGTCGTTTGATTATCTTTGCTGATGAACACGGTCGGCTCATAACCCAAAATATAGCCATGAGCTTTATAAAATTTCGGTTCATTATAAGCTCCCGAGGCATAGGGAAAACCGTTGACCTTGGCAAACATTTGCGAAATCATAGCTGGTGGAATCAGTTTTCCGGAAAATAATTCATGAAAATAAAGGTATAAATTGCCAGTCGTAGTAAATAAATTTCCAGTAGCCACTTCACGTGCTAAATAAGCATCGCCATTATTAGCCGCTTTTTGCGTCACGAAACTTTTGTAGGAAAAGGTTCGATCAGGACTGGCAGAAAAGCCAGTACCATTCACAAAATCAAATTTACGGCCAAAAACCGCATCCAAATTATCGCGATAACTCTTTTTTGTGATACTTTCTAAAATACCAGCCAAAATTTTAAAATTTGTCGCATCATAATGAAAACGTCCAACTGGGAATTTTTGAACAGTGTGTTGAATATACCAGTCAATGTACTGGCTATCGCTCATCAAAGCTGTTGGCCCGGATCCAGCTGATAACCCAGATGTCATTGTTAACAAATTTTGGACTGTAGTACTGTCGGCATTAGGTAGATTAGGATAAAAACGACTTAATTTTGTCTGCAAGGTCAGTTTACCAGCCTGAATTTGTTTCATAATCAGCAAAGCCGTCAGACTTTTTTGAATTGAGGCCAAACCGTAAAGGGATTTTGGTGTATTTAATTTAGCACTAGCTCGATCAGCGTAAGAATAACCTTTATTTATTAAAATCTTATTATGGCTAACAAGCAAAATGCTGCCGGAGAAATTACTTGTTTTAATTTCCGCATCGATTTTCGTCGCAAGAGGGCTACTTTTTTTTATCCTCGTTGCTGAAAAATTGGATTTGCGATCAATAGAAAAAAGATCAGGTTTGATATAATGATAATCTTTTATCGGCTGGCCGGACTTCGTTGAAGCCAGATCATGCTGAGAATCAGCTTGGAATAAATAAATTGCCAAACCTAAAAAAAGCGCAAAAAGAAAAAGACCTGATTTTGCAAAAAAATGTTTCATCTAATAATCCTAAACTTCGTCGCTTTCTGTATCGGCCGCCTCATCTACTCTTGGATCCAGCACCTCATGTCCGGTCACTTTTTGAATTTCTTCAAACAAGATCCCTTCGCGCAAACCGGATTGCGAAAAAATGACTTGGTCAGCATCAACATATTGGCACAGTTTGATCAATGGCAGCATACCACCAACAATAATGTCTGCGCGAGCCTTGGCTAAGCCTGGTAGATCCCCACGTTCCTTCAGATTACTGGCTAGTACCTGCTGGAAAATCTGATTGGCTTCATCAGATGACAGATGATAGCCATGGATCGGCAGCCCAACTATTTCCTTTTCGCGGCGGGAAATTTTAGCCAAAGTTCGATTTGATCCGCCAATCGCAATAATTGGAAAATTTCTAACCTCTAAAAGCCAGGAAACATCACGAAAAAGCCGCTGTAGGGCCGTGATCGCGCTAAAAAGCGAAACCGCAGTTACTTGATCTTTTTCTAAATAGCTTTCTGTTAAATTGACTGACCCGACTGGTAACGAAATGCCGTGAATTTCTCTTTTGTCGCGTACCATGATCAATTCAGAAGAAGCGCCGCCGGTATCAAGAATCAGTGCGTTTTCGATCGGCAGAGTTTCAATAATACCCATGTAATCATAGTGGGCTTCTTGCAGGCCTGTAATCACTTCCAATGGCTGGTCCAAAGCTGTTTCGAATTTATCTAAAAAATATTTCTGATTAGATGCTTGGCGAACAGCGGCCGTGGCGACTGCTCGAACCGTAATTTGATCGTACTTGCTAATTTCTTTTTTAAAGTTCTTGATCGCTTGAATCGTTCGATTAATGGCATCCTCTTGTAAAATGCGTTTCTTACCCATACCGGCCGATAAGCGGACCATTTCTTGAAAACGGCCAAGAACCTCGTAACCGCCGTTCTCTTGATATTGGCTAATAGTCATACGAACAGAGTTTGATCCTAAGTCAATGATTGCAAATTTTGTCATAAAATCTCCCGCTTCCAGTCTACCTTATTTATCACCAACAAATTTTTCAGCGAATTTGTCGTCAACAAACTCCTGCCCCATAAATAATGCTTGACTATCAACTCGGCGGCGGCGTTTAGAGTGTCTTAAATAGCTGCCGTCTGATTTCATTTTCCACATATTGACGGTATCGGCCCACATTGTTTCAAAAATCTCAGCAATCTGAGACTCGCATTTTGGATCGGTAATCGGTACTAATAGTTCCACACGGCGATATAAGTTTCTCGGCATTAAATCAGCACTGGAAATATAAGTCAAAGGCGTCCCATTGTTAGCAAAACGATAAATTCGAGAATGCTCTAGAAAGCGGCCAATAATCGAATGAACCTTAATTTTAGATGTCATGGCTTTAATATCCGGCCGTAACGTCTCGATACCGCGAATTAATAAATGGATCGGAACACCAGCCTGGCTAGCACTGATCAAATGATCAATAATATCTGTATCATTCAAAGAATTTGCTTTGATCCAAATGCCGGATGTTTTGCCATTAGTCTGAGCTTGCGCCTCTGCATCAATCAATTGCGATAAACGATCAGCAATACCATTGGGTGAAATATAAGCCATTTTAAGATTTTCCGGTGCAAAATAACCGGTCAAATAATTGAAGATCTGCGTCAGATCATCAGCTAAATCATCATTAGCCGTAAATAAGGAAATATCTGTATAGAGGCGCGCCGTCACATCGTTATAATTGCCTGTGCCCACATGAATATAACGTTTGATCCCGGCTGCTTCTTTGCGTATGATCAAAGTCATTTTTGAATGAACTTTTAAATTTGGCAAACCATACATGACATGCACGCCTTGTTTTTCCAACTCTTCAGCCCAGTGAACATTATTTTCCTCATCGAAGCGAGCCTTAACTTCCACCAAAGTCGTCACTTGTTTGCCAGCCTCGGCAGCACGCCCTAAAGCAGCAACGATCGGTGAATGATCCGAAACCCGGTACAAAGTCATTTTAATGGCCATTGTATTCGGATCATCAGTTGCCTGATTGATTAAATTCACGACCGGCGCAAAATCATCATAAGGGTGTTGCAAAATAACATCATGATCAGCTATCGTTTTAAAAATACCACTGCCCATCAAAGTCTTATCTAATTTGGCATTAAAAGGCGTATACATGAGTTCCGGACGTTGAACCTGTTTGATCAAAGTATCCAAAAAAGCGAGATCAACTGGACCAGAAACACGATAAATACGGCGTTTATTGAGGGGCAACGCCTTTTGAAGATGGCGTTCCAGCTTTTTAGACATCTGTTTTTCGGCAACCAAACGGATAACTTGTCCACGTTCACGTTTTTTCAGCTGCGTCTGTACCTCTTTTAAAAGATTCGGCGAATCCTCTTCGGCAATTCCTAGCTCCATATCACGTAAAATATGAAAAGCAGCTACTTCTTGAACACTATAATCATTAAAAAGCAGATTAATGAAAACACGAATCACGTCTTCGATCAGTACATACGCTTGTACCTTGCCAACTGGTAATTTAATGACACGCTGTAAGTTTTTTGGTACTTGAATAAAAGCATAGTGTTCCGTTTTTCCTTTTTTCTTGGCTGCCGTCGCGACAAGACGGATTCCTAGATTTAAACTGTCATTTGCTAAAAAAGGAAAGGGGCGTGTGCCATCATCAGCCATAGGCGTCAAAATAGGGAAAATTTCTTGTTTGAAATACTTCGCCAACCAATCAAATTGAGAACTTTCCAATTCGCTGATTTCCAAAATATTAATATTATCCTTGGCTAACATTGGTACCAAGGAACGCGCATACAAAGAATGCTGTTTTCTTAATTGAGCACCGGCCGCAGCAGAAATCACATCTAGCTCTTCAGGCGGCGTCAAACCCGTTGGTTCTCTGGTCTGCAGGTGAAGCTGCGCCATCTGATGGATCGAAGCCAGACGCACCATGAACCACTCATCAAGATTTTTCTGCGTGATCGACAGAAAGCGAGCGCGCTCCAACAAAGGATGTCTTTGATCATTTGCTTGAGCTAAAACACGATCATTAAATTTGATCCATGATACTTCTCGATTGATGAGATATTTGGAATTGTCGTTATCATTTAATAGCATCATCTTAATTATCTACAAAAAAACGGCCTTCAAGCCGTTTTTTTTGAATGTCATTACCATAGACTAACGCGATCTGCAGGTGCACGATACATACCGTCGCCCTTTTCAATATGAAAAGCATCAAAAAATTCTTGAAAGTTTTTAACTGGTTCGTTAGCACGCAACTTGTTTGGCGCATGCTCATCGATACTAGTCAAAAGTTTGATATATTCGGCACTGGCTTTCATACGCCAAATGGTGGCCCAGGTCGTAAAAAACGATTTAGATGAGAAATTGGCGTCTGTATGACCAGCCTGCAATGCAGCACTTAAGCCGCCAAGATCGGCGATGTTTTCCGTTAAAGTCAATTTTGGATTTACAGCTGCCCCATCGAGATCCAAACCGCTCCATGATCGAACGATCGCTTGAGCTTTGTCTGTAAATTTCTTTAGGTCCTCATCGGTCCACCAATTATTTAATGACCCTTTTTCATCAAAACGAGCACCATTTGTGTCGAAAGCGTGAGAAACCTCATGTGCAATAACAGCACCGATGCCACCATAATTCGCTGAAGCACCACGATCAAAGTCATAAAAAGGCGCCTGTAAAATACCAGCTGGAAAATTGATCGAATTGGTCTGCGGATCGTAATAGGCATTCACTGTATCAGCTGTCATGCCCCATTCAGTTGTATCGACTTTTGTATTCCAGCGGTCCAGCGAGAATTGCGCTTCTTGTTTGGACAAAACTTCAAAATTTTCCAACAAACTGGTCTGCAAATCAACCTTTCTTTTCAAGAAACGTAGTGGTACTTGATCTGGATAGCCAATTTTAATAGCGATATGATCCAATTTGCTGATTGCTTTTTTGATCGTATCTGATCCCAACCAGTCATTATGAGTTAGACGATCACGATAAACACTGATCATTTTATTGATCATCGTTTCAACATTATGCTTCGCTTCGGGAGAAAAATGTTTAATTCGGAAATATTCGCCCAGAAGAAAACCAAATTGCTGATGTGCTAAAGCGTAAGCTTCTCGAGCTGGTTCGGCTGCTTGGGCAGCACCCGTCAATGCTCTAGAAAAAGTACCGGATTGTTTAAATAGATCATAAGAAGCAAGGCTCGAGAACTTGGCCACATTTTTTGCGATCAGCCAACTTTTGAAAATAGACCAATTAGCATCAGTGTAGACATCCTTAGCTGAATCCCAAAAACGCTCAGAAGATAAAATGACTTTATCAACAGGTTTGCCAACTAATGTGTTCACGTATGTTTGCAGATCAATCGTGGTCAAATAAGCTGCAAAATCATGGATCGCTTTGGGATGATAATTCTTGTAATAAGCCATTTGTTCTTCACGACTCAAAACAAGATCAGGCAGTAAAGCATCAAACTGTTTAGCATCTTGAACAATTTTGTCAGCCTCGTCTGCCGAATAACCAGCAGTCATCAATAACTGAGTCGTCATTTTGGACCAAGTAGCCAGTAAAGGCTCTTTTTGTGGATTATCGGCAGCATAATAAGTGGAATCAGGTAAAATTGTCGCAGGTTCATCCACCCAAAAAATATAACGATCAGCCTGCTTGAAGTCCGGTGTCACGCCAACATTGAAGCTGGTTGAATATCCAGATAAGTCTAAATCTGCCAGTGCTTTAGAAAAATCCTCAAAACTAGTCAGAGCTGTAATGCGTTTTAAAGACTGGACGACGGGCTGAGCTGCCTGGGCATTTCTGGTTTGCCAGTCATTAGCTAATTTATAGAAATCAATAAAATTTTTTAAATACGCTGGCGAATTTTTTTCGCCCTTAGCAAAGACTTCTGTATCAGCACGCATGTCATCTTCGATTGATAAATATAGATCTGTAAAAGCACTCGCCGAAGGCATATCGGGACGGATCTTTGCCGTTTTCAGCCAATCTTCGTTGATTGCCGCAAACAAATCATCTTGTACTCTAACCATTGTTCCTCCTAAATTTTGTTTCAATTCTAACATAGATATCAATAAAAAAAGACCCGAAGGCCTTCATTAAGCTGCCATTCTGCTATCAAACCAGTTGGCGATCAGCGATAATCCATAGTTCAAAATAAAGTACATAATTGCCAAAGCCACAAAAACCGGAATCGTATAATTCGAATTTTGTGCATAAACAATTTGTCCTCTAAAGGTCATCTCTGATAGCACAATACCAACTGCCAAGCTCGTATCCTTCACTAAGGAGATCAGTTGAGAAATAATCGGTGGAATCATTTTTTTAATTGCCTGCGGCAATACAATGTGCAGCAGCGCTTGTTGATTTGTCATGCCGACTGACCGAGCACCTTCTGCTTGACCGGTCGGAACGGCCAACAACCCGCCACGAATAATTTCAGCCAGCATAGTTGATTCAAACACGATCATCGCGATCACAGTTGCCCAAAAAACTGGTAAATAGATACCGATCATCGGCAAGACGAAATAAATGAAAAAGATGATTAACAAAAGCGGCAAATTCCTGATCACATCATTAATAATCGACACATACCTTGATAAGAAAGGGATTTTTTCGTAAATAATAATGCCGATAAAAGCGCCGAAGATCAAACTACCAAGAACAGAAATGATCGAAACTGCAACCGTGATTCCGAGTCCGCCAAGAAGATAGTTAATATTATTTTTTGTAAAAGCGTCAAATATTCCTGCAACAACGATATTCATAGTATCCTCCTTAAGCTATCCTTTTTAGTCTTGCTTCTAAGTACTTCATGTAGTAACTCAAAGGCAGCGTAATGATCAAATAAAAGATACCAACAATAATATAGGAATTAAAGCTATCAAAGGTTGCAGCAGCAACATTATTAGCCGTGTACATCAAATCACCACCAGCTACGAAAGCTAAAATAGAAGAATTTTTAACTAAATTAATAAACTGATTGCCAAGTGATGGAATGGCAATTTTAAAAGCCTGCGGCAATACGATAATTCTAAGTGTCTGCCAAAAGCTCAGCCCATTAGAACGAGCACCTTCAGTTTGACCAATGCCGACCGAATTAATACCGGCACGAACTGTTTCGGCGATAAAAGCGGAGGTATAGAGCGACAAACCAATAGTACCTGCCGTGAAACCGTCAATTTTAACAATTCTAGTGCCAACCAGATAGAAGAACATGACGATAATCAGCAACGGAATATTTCGGAATATTTCAACATATACTTTAGCAATAACTCTTGCTGTTTTGCTTGGCACGATTTGCAAGATCGCAAACACAGTTCCTAAAATCGTCGACACCACTAAAGCTATTAGACTAGAAACCAAAGTATAGCCAAAAGCTGTCACAAAAACACTAAAATTAGATGTCAATAAATTTATCATTTTTCTAGTGACCTCCAATCTAATCCAGGCACACCTCGAAACCATTTTTTAATCAATTTGTTATAACTGCCATTAGCAATGATCGTCTTCAATGCTTTATTGGTCTGCTTCACCATATCCGGCTGGTTGTTATCAAAAGCAACTCCATACGGTTCAGTCGTAAAAGCGCCACCCACAACCGAGTATCCTGGATTCTCTGTCGCTAAGCCGTATAAGATACCGTTATCAGTTGTTAAAGCTTGACCCTGTCCAGCCTTTAAAGCCGCCATTGCCTGACCGTAATCACCTAGGGCAAGTACCTTAGCTTTAGGCGCAAATTTCTTCACATTAATAACTGAATTAGATCCCACAACGCCAATAATCGTTGATTTGCTGTTGTTAAGATCCTTAATTGATTTAATGCCAGAACCGTTTTTAACTAAAATAGCCTGGCCGGCTTTGAAATAGGAATTAGAAAAATCAATAATTTTTTCTCGTTCCGGTGTAATCGTCGCTGTTGCAATAAAACCATCAATATTTGAATTTTTTAATAATTGAATTCGCGTATTCGAGGTCACAACGGTAAAGTCAGCCTTTAATGGCACACCAGATTGTTTGGCTAGCTGAACCGTTAAAGCTTTAGCAATATCAACATCAAACCCCTCTGGCTTACCAGTCGCCGTATCCATTAAACCGAATAATTTCGTATCCGCTTTAACACCCCAGCGGATCTCACCCAAGCGCTTGACACGCGCCCAAGTATCAACATGTTTCGCGTTTTGAGCTGCAACAACTGAAGCGAAACCGATACCAAAAATAATCAGCAGTGTCAGGATCAAAGACGAAACGATACCGATCTGTCTTTTTTTTGTTTTCTCCACTGAAACCCCCTCCTTTTTCTTTAATGGTTTTGAACTTGATCAACAAATTGTTGCGCACGAGCACTCTTGGGTTTCTTAAAGAAGTCACTTGTCTTAGAGTCTTCGAGAATTTCACCATCTGCCATGAAAATTACTCTATTCGCTACATTCTGAGCAAAATTCATTTCATGAGTCACGATCAAGCTGGTCAGATCTGAGTCCTTAGCGATTCCTTGAATGATACGTAAAACATCACCAATCATTTCCGGATCAAGTGCAGATGTTGGTTCATCAAACAAGAGTGCCATTGGTTTCATAGCGAGACTTCGTGCAATCGCAACACGCTGTTTTTGACCACCAGAAAGCATACTGGGCATAGAACCAGCCTTGTCTTGCAAACCAACCCGCTCCAGCAGTTCTAAGGCATACTTCTCATTTTCTTCTTCAGGCACATGGTTCACAATTCTGGGTGCCAGCATCACATTTTCCAAAACTGATTTATTATTGTATAAATTAAAATGCTGGAAAACCATGCCAACACGCTTACGAATCTTATCAATATCCGTCTTCGGGTCATTCAAATCAAAGCCATTAACAATCAAATGTCCTTCTTGAATCGGTTCCAAACCATTGATCGCACGAATCAAGGTAGATTTTCCCGAACCAGAAGGTCCGATCAGCACGACCGTCTCACCGCGTTCAATTGTCAAATTAATATTCTTCAGAGCGTGAAAGTGGCCATAGTACTTTTCAACGCCGATAAATTGAATCATATCGTCTTTTTTCTCTTCTACCATAAAAATTCCTTTCAAATTTTGTCTCCAGTTTATAAAAATTATACAGATATTTGCTACGAATATTCGGGCCTGATAGTAAAACAAAATAAAAAACGCCTTATTTGCCGGCGTTTTCCATACTTTGCATTTTATAAAGATCGTAATAGTAACCCTTTTTAGCTAGCAGCTGCCGATGTGTGCCACGTTCAACGACCGATCCTTTATCCAAAACTAGAATTAAATCAGCATCTTTGATCGTCGACAACCGGTGCGCAATAGCTATCGTCGTACGATTACTGCGCATGTGTTTCAAAGCATTTTGAATCGCCGCTTCTGTCTGTGTATCGATATTAGCTGTCGCCTCATCCAAAATCAGAACTTTAGGATCGCGCACGATCGTTCGTGCAAAGGAAATCAATTGTTTCTGACCGGCCGAGAGTGACGACCCTCCCTCTAAAACAGGTGTCTCGTAAGTCTTCGGCAGAGAATCGATGAACTTATCTGCATCCACAAATTTAGCCGCTTCTTTGATTTGCTGATCTGTAATTGACTGATCGTACATGCGAATATTGGAGTTGATATCACCATAGAACATGAAGCTGTCCTGTAGAACCAATCCCATTTTTCTGCGAAAATCAACAGGATCCAAATCACGAATATCATGACCGTCAATCAAAATTTGTCCTTTTTGAAATTCATAAAAACGCATCAGTGCATTGATCGTTGAGGATTTTCCCGAGCCAGTGTGACCAACCAGAGCGATCGTTTGACCCGGTTCAGCTGTAAAACTCAAGTCGTGTAAGATGGTTGTTTTACCATCATAGGAAAAATCCACGTGTTTAAACTCGATCTTGCCCTCTGTAATTTTCTCGTCAGCACCGTCATTTTGAGCTGGCTCGTAAGTGATATCGTCCAAAATTTTTCCAGCACGATAACCGGAAACCATTCCGTCTTGAAAAGTCGACAGGTTCTGCTGCACATTATTCAAAGGATTAAAAATATTTTCGATCCAGTTTGTAAAAGCATAAATCGTGCCACCAGCAACAGCCGAAGAAAAGGACTGGTTGCCTAAAAACCAAAGAATAAATACAGTTGACATCCCCAAAAGAAGTTGGTTCATCGGGCCGAGCAAACGCGAATCCATTTGTACCATTCTAAAACGAGCATTGAAATATTCTTGATTAATATCAGCGAATTCATGCTTCATGCGATCCTCTTGGTGAAAATTCTGGATCGTCTCAATACCATTGATCGACTCAGCCAATTTAGCATTCAAAGCAGATAATTTGGATCGCATATTACGATAAACAGCCGAAGAATACTTTTGATAGATCCAAATTGTGAAAACTGTTACCGGCACAATAAACAAAAGCCCAAGCGACAAGCCTGAATTAGAAAAATACATGAAAATATAAATACTAATAATCGAAAAAATTGCATAAATCAAACTTAAAAATAATTGCCAAAAATCAAAGAACGATTCCGTGTCGTTCATGACACGCGTTACCAAAGCACCACCAGGTACTTGATCAAAATAACGCATTCCCAAAGAATGGAGTTTTCTGTACAACTTTTTCCGAACGTTATTCAATGCTACTTCAGAGGCCTGTGTGTACCAAAAATTTTGAAAATACAACAACAGCGCTGAAAAAATTCGAATTGCGCCAAAAATCAAAGCAAAAGAAACGATTGCTTTCACCGACGTACTAGCGTCATTGAGCTGTTTATTCATGAAATTTTGGAGAATAAAAGGCAGATAACCATCAAAAATAATTGTAATTCCAGCAAACAAAATGGCACCGGCAAACATCAAATACGATGGTCGAGCCAGCTTGATCAAACGCCAGACAACCGCCATTTGATCATGGACTTTGATCGATTGCGCCCAAACACTATTCTTTGCTTGTGTTTCAGAAGCATTTTCTTCGGCCATTATTCACCTCCTGTTAATTTAGCTTCATAATGAGAAGCTAGTTCCTGTTCGTGGAATGTTTTAGCATAATAACCGTCTTGAGCAACTAAGTTTTCATGTTGACCACGCTCAATAATTTTGCCATTTTTGAAAACAAGAATTTGATCAGCATTAATAACAGACGATATTCTCGAAGCAGAAATGATCGTCGTTTGATCCTGCCGCTGGCCTTTTAAAGCATTCAAAATTTCCTTTTCAGTTCGAGCATCTACAGCTGATAAGGCATCATCCAAAATTAGAATAGCAGGGTTCACGATCAAAGCGCGCGCGATTGCGACACGCTGCTGCTGGCCACCAGAAAGCGTGATACCATTTTCGCCAACTTCTGTATCATACTGATTGGGCATCTGCATAATATCATCATGCAAGGCTGCTAATTTAGCCACTTTCTCAACTTCAGCGCGTGGTATTTTTGGATTCGAAAAGGCTATATTCTTAGCAATGTTAGTGGAAAAGAGAAAATTATTCTGGCTAACATAGCCAATTGCACTTAAGTAAGAAGATAATTTGTAGTCTCGGATGTCGTGACCAGAAAAATCAATTTCGCCATCATAGGAATCAAATTCACGCAGCAAAAGCCGCAACATGGTTGTTTTTCCAGATCCAACCGGCCCAACCAGTCCTAGTGTTTGCCCCTCACCCAGCTTGATATCGATATTCTTTAGAATAATTTTAGGATCATCTGGATAATTAAATGATTTAACGCGAATATTCAGTTCACCAACTCCAATTTCGGAGAGGCCATTAGGGTCATCATGAATCGAACTTTCTTCACTCATTAGATCCATCACTCGGTCATACGATGCATTGCCTCGTTCCAGAACATTGAACAATTGGCCTAAAGCGAACATTGGCCAAACCAATTGGCCTAAATAGGCTGTAAAACTAACCAATTGTCCAATGGTGATCGTCTTGTTTAGAACGAATTGACCGCCCAAAATAATCATTAAGACATAAGAAAAAGTCATTACGACCGTTGCCAGTGGATCAAATAGCGAATCTACTCGAGCAACTTGTGCATTAATTTTAACTTGCTGATCCGTTTGCTGATCAAAAGCTTGAATGTCCTCTTCGGACTGCCCCAAGGTTTTGATTACTTTCATACCTAAAAAGGATTCCTGCGCATGATCGGACATTTTTGAAAATCCCTCTTGGTAGGCCGTAAAAGCTCGGCGCAGACGCGGCATAATCCAAGAAACACCAATTGCCAAAAAAGGTAATGGAAAGATCGCAATCAACGTCAGACGCCAATCAACAAATAATATCATCGAAATAACCACGAGAATGATATTGGCAGTTGAATCAAAGGCCATTAAAATTCCGCCCGAAGCTACTCGCTGAATCGAAGACAAGTCGTTTGAGGCATGACTCATTAAGTCACCTGTTCGGTATTTTTGATAGAAGGGTGCATCCATTTCCATGTAGTGATCATACAAACGTTTTCTCAAAGTCCGTTCCAGTAATGCGGCTCCCTTCACAATATGTGTGTTCCAACCATAGCGGCAGAAATAGGACAATAGAAAAATTAAAAGTAGAATAGCTAAAAAGATCATTAAATAAGACCAAGTTAACTTATGATCGACAACTTTGTTAGTAAAAAGACCAATCATATATGGTGGAATCACACGTGATAGGTCCGTTAAAAATAGCATTAATATACCGATTGAGTACATTCGCCAATTTTCTTTAAAGAACCATTTTAATTTAATAAATATGCTCATAAAACCCTTTACTCCAAATTAAAAAAGCTGATTTAACAACTTTTTGCTAATTTATATTCTATCGCATTGAAAATGTTAAAAGTTTACAAGGACAATACAAATTTTCTAAAATCGGGATGGCGGGATTCGAACCCACGACCCCCACGTCCCGAACGTGGTGCTCTACCAAGCTGAGCTACATCCCGTAATTGTGATTACTCACAATAAACATTCTATCAGTCTCGAAGGTGATAGTAGTAAGAAGATATCGTAATATCATCACGAGAGATGAAAGCATTACGCAATCTGAAAGCCGTTTGGTTATGCATAGCGTTTTGCCACCAGTGTTTTGGAACAAATTGCGGCACCATAATTGTTAATGACCAGTTGCGCTTAGTCGCTTGTTTGCTCATCGAATCAATAAATTCGCGTGACGGTTGAATAACTGATCGATAACTAGAATGAATATCGACATAGCGAATACCAGGAAAATATTTTTCAAATTCCTTAGCTGTCTCTCGTTCTTTTTTAATATTCGTGTCAAAAGAAACATGCATCCCGATCACTTCATCGCCGATCGATCTTGCATAATCCATTGCCGAAACGGTCACACGAGTGACGTTGCCCATAAAAACGATCACCATCGCACCATCATAATCATGACGATGAACTCGAGCCTTAGCTGGCGTTAATTTGAGCTGTTTTGCAATACTGACATAGTGATAATGGACACCGTAGAAAAAGCGCAATAGGACTGGCATTAGAATCAAATAAGGCCAGACCCCGGCAAAATGCAAGCCAAACATAGATATAACAAGAACAAAGGAAATCATCGCACCAACAAAATTCACAAAAGCTTTGAAAACCCAGTAGCTGCCCCTCTGGCGCCACCAGTGAATGATCATACCGGATTGACTAAGTGTGAAAGGCACAAAAACACCGACTGCATATAGCGGAATCAGAGCTTCAACGCGGCCCTTAAAGACCAGCAGCAAAACAATCGCACCTACTGAAAGACTGACAATGCCATTGGAATATCCCAGTCGATCACCTTTATCTTTAAATAAATGCGGCATAAATTTATCGTTAGCCATGTTAAAAGCCAACATTGGAAATGCCGAGAACCCGGTATTCGCAGCAACTGTCAAAATTAAAGCCGTCGCCAATTGAAAAATATAAAAGCCTATACCATTGCGGCCAAAAATTGCATCGGCGATCTGTGCCATGACAGTCGTTTGACCGTTGGGAACAATTCCCAAGAAAAAGCTAAAAAACGTAATCGAACCAAAGAACAGGCCAAGAATGACAACTAAAATAATTAATGTTTTAGCAGCATTATGTTCTTTAGGCTTATTGAAATTTGGAACAGAATTCGAAATAGCTTCAACACCTGTCAAAGAAGAGGATCCTGACGAGAAAGCTTTCATGAATAATAGGAAACCAACACTCATTGTCGGAGAAATTTTCTCAGCCAATGTTGGTGCGTGATAGACAATTTGGCCTAAACCAAGACGCACAAAACCAACGGCCAGCATGACAAACATAGCTAAAATAAAGAAATAAACCGGCACCATCAAAAAATTAGCAGACTCGCGCAGACCACGTAAATTCATTAGCATCAATAAAATGACAATCACGGCAGATAAGAACAAGGCAAAATGATGGACTTCTGGAATAGCCGAACTGATCGCATCGGTCGCTGAAGCAGCCGAAACCGCAACAGTCAGCATATAATCGACCAATAATGAGCCACCAGCAACTAAGCCGACCCAGTGCCCCCAATTTTGTGAGGCAACAGCATAAGCACCGCCACCGGACGGATAAGCGTGAATAATCATCACATATGAGAGCGCAATAGCTCCTAATAAAACTAAGACTAAAGCTGCAATTGGCAACTGAAACCATAAGGCCGCCGCGCCACCAGCCAACAAGGCAGTTGTGATCATTTCAGTTCCATATGCAACTGAAGATAGCGCATCAGAAGACAACAGAGCTAACGCCTTAAAAATATTTAAACTTTGGGAACCGGTGTCATTAGTCTTCAATGGCTTACCGATCAAAACCCTTTTCAGATACTTCCACATAACTACACTATTATAGTAGCTTGGCTAGCTTTTTTCACAAAAAAGAACAAATGAAGTATTTAACAATCACTGAGCACCTTCAGTACCAACCGTAATCTTAGTAATTTTGATCGCTGTTTTTGGTTCAGATTTCTCACTAGTTGAAGTATTTGTCTTAACGGCTGAACTAGCAATTTTGTCAACAATATCCATACCGGAAACCACCTGACCAAATACCGTATATTTTCCATCTAGGCTAGGAGTTCCACCATTTTTATAGGCATTATAAATTTTTGTCGGGTAAGAGCTCTTGCTCGTAATGGTCGACTGCACATTGCTGCTGCTTTCTTCAATGAAAAACTGAGAACCATTAGTATTCGTACCGGCGTTGGCCATGCCAATTGCCCCGCGAATAAAGTACAAGCTTGGGCTGATTTCATTTTTAAAACCAGTTCCAGAATCAATGGCAGTATTTTTATGCGTGCCGGATTTCCAAATGGATGCACCGCCTAGACCGGTATTCTTTGGATCCCCAGTTTGAACCATGAAATCTTTTACCACCCGAAAAAAATTCAAATTATTGTAATAGCCCTCTTTAGCATGCGTTAAAAAGTTTTCTGCTGCTAAAGGTGCATATTTATTAAAAATTTTGACAACGATCGTGCCATCGGTTGTATCGATTGTAACCTTGGTTTCCTGAGAGCCGATCGTGGTTGATAATTGCGGCAGATCCATTTTATTCAACTCACTCAAAGAATATTTTTTATTCAGTCTGTTAGCAGAACTGCTGCTGGCTGCTGCTAAACTACTGCTAGCAGCGGCAGAACTGCTGCTGGCTGCTGCTTTACTAGTTTGATCCTGTTGGTACAGGACGACCATTTCAAAGATAAAAAAAGCTGCTGCTAGTAATGAACCTAATGAGATTAAAATAACATATTTTTTTTTCATGACCTATCCATCATAACGGTAATTCGTGAAATTTTCATTAAATCGATATAAAAAAGGATCTGAATTATCAGATCCTTTTAGAATAGCCAATTACTTGGTTAATGGTTTTTTAGAAACTAATTGGGCTGTTGTCCACCAGTTACCAGTTGTAGTACCGGCATTGCCATAAGCAGAAGTATAAGACTTGATCCGCTTATTCGTTGGTGTCCAGTTAATTTCATATTTCGTTGGAATAACAAAGGCAGTATCATAAACATACTTTTGGTACTTCTTGAACTGCTTAATACGGTATGAAGTCTTCAGAGATTTCTGAGAATTAGTCGCATTCAAAAGTGCAGTTAACTTCTTAGAAGTATAGTGACCAAAGTTGAAAGGTGCTGAAGCAGAAAATAGATCCGTCTGAGAAGGTTCAGATGAAGTTGACCAAGCGCCGTCAGTAAAGTCCCAATTTTGATCAGCAGTAGGGTCGGTCGTCATTGAAACCCAGCTATTAAAGTCAGTCAGCTTTCCTTTGTAAAGTTTAACTGTAATACCAACTTTTTTCCATTGCTGAATATAGTTTTGAGCAACGATTTCAGAATTGGTAGCGCCAGAACGAGCCAAATAAATCAGAGTCAGCTTCTTGCCAGTGGAAGGATCAATACGATAATCTTGTTTCTTGCTGTTATGCCATTTGAAACCACCTTTAGTTAATAGGCTATTAGCTTTTTTCAAATTCTGTGTCGCTGAGTAACCTGGCACAGATGAATCCCAAAAGCTTTTGAACACAGGTGGTACCGTTGTGTTAGCCGGTACCGTTAAGCCATTATCGTATTTTTTAGAAACCTGGGCAACGTTCCTTGCATAGCCCATGGCTTTACGAAGGTCAACCTTCTGTAAGGGTGTCTTACGATCAGTCACGTTGACTGATTTTTTAGCATCATAATGTCCAAGGTTAAAATATAGAGCTTGGAAATATAAAGCTTGGTTGCCAGTAACTGTATAACCTTTGACGTTCTTGGCTTGTTTATATTGGTCATTGCCCAAGCCGTTATAGATATCATACTGATGTGATTTCATCGAAGCGACGGCTTTAGCGGTTGAAACGATCGTGACGTTAACACCATTCAGTTTTGGTTTAGCACCCCAATAATAAGGATTTCTTTCATAAGAAATTGACTCGCCGGGAACAATCTTTTTAACTCTGAAAGGACCAGTTGTCAATGGCTTAGTAGTCGTCTTAGCGTCAGAAACCAATTTCTTCGGGTCAACATTCTTTAAATAGTTATATGGCTCAGCTGTTTCAAGGAAATAACCATTTCCAGATTGAGTGAAACCAGGCTTCATTTCTTTAAACTGGATCTTCAATACTTTGCCATTCTCACCATCAGGATAAGTGATGCCGGAAATAGTCTTGGCTTTGCCTTCATGATAGGCTTGCAAACCGACAATATCATCAAAGGAATCGGTCCAACGAGATGAGCCATAGGCTGAATTAGCAACGATTTCATATTCGTAT
This sequence comes from Oenococcus sicerae, assembly GCF_004102045.2. Classification (GTDB taxonomy): domain Bacteria; phylum Bacillota; class Bacilli; order Lactobacillales; family Lactobacillaceae; genus Oenococcus; species Oenococcus sicerae. The sequence continues at coordinate 487,769 of NZ_CP029684.2, forward strand.
TCAACATCTTTAGCCGTTACTTGTGATCCATCAGACCATTTCAAATTTTTACGCAAAGTGATTGTTGCTGTTTTAGCTTTGTCATCAAAACTAATATTAGCCGGGCCGCCATTTTTGAACTTGAACTGCGAATTAGTCCAAAAAAGTGATTCATTAGCTGGCTGTTCAACATCTGCATCAGTTTGTTCCGTTGAGAGTGATGAAACCCATTGTCCAACGAAAGGTGTATCCGATACTTCGGCAAACTGCAACGTGCCACCCTTTATCGCTTTTTTAGAACTCTTTACTGTTACAGGGAAAGGATTTTTGATCTTGGTTGCTGCGCTTGCAGAAAGCGGAGCGGCAACAGACACAAATGTCCCAGCCAATGTAGCAAATGCCGTCGTAGCGGCAAACCATTTAGAAATTTTTGTCATTGGAAACTCTCTCCTTCATTCTTCTAAGAATTGCTAATAATGTTAAACGAAGATTAAAGGCTTGTCAATAAACTTACTAGATATTTCTCACAAAAAAACGCCTTTTTCAAGGCGATCGTTCGGAATGTAAGCGTTAGTACATTTATGCCAAAGACTGTCGCTGATCAGCGACACGACGCAAGGCTTGACCAATAAAAATCAAAGAAACAGAAAGTGCCAAAATCAGCAAAGAAGCTGGCAACCACATCCACGGGCTCTGAGTCATCACTTCGGGATCAGTTGCCTTATTAACCAAAGTACCAAGAGATGGGGTCGTATATGGCAATCCATAGCCTAAATAAGAAATTCCTGTCTCCAAACCAATGTTGGCAGCAAAAGCTAAAGCAGTCTGTGCATAAAACTGGGAGCTTAAATTAGGGAAAATTTGTGTCCACATAATTGAAAGCGAACTGGAGCCGCTCAATTTCGAAGCTTTGACATAATCATTTTCTCGTTCAGCAAATGTCAAAGCACGAAAGAAACGCATTGAAGAAATCCAAGAAAAAAGTGAAATAACCCAAACTAACGTCCAAATATTGTAATTATTGATAATCGTTAAAATCGTCAATAAAATCATCAGAGTCGGAATAATAGACAAATAATCTGTTATACGCATCCAGATCCAATCGAAGAAGCCGCCATAATAAGCCGACATCAAGCCTAAAAAGATGCCAACAGCCATAATGACAACTGTGACCGGAATTGAAATTGAGAGCGAATTGCGTGCTGCGATCACCAGCAAGAGAAATTCATCTCGCCCGCCATCATCAGTCCCAAGTAAGTGGCCATGTTGCAGCGGCGCTAAATTAGTGTCCATGATATCAACATTCGTAAAAGCATCTTTCGGAATGAAAAGAGATCCAATGAAGACGCCTAAAATGACAATAATGATGAAAAAGAAACTCACCATCGCCACTTTATCGCGCTTGAATTCACGAACCGCTGCTTTCATAAATGAATGAGAATGTGAAGACGCAGCCTGTTTTTTTTGTATATTTTCCATTTTTGTCGGTCTCCTTTATTTAATCCTGATTCTTGGATCAACCCAAGACATGATGATGTCGTTAAGCATTGAACCTAGCAAAGTCAACGTACCGGAGAAGAGCATAATTGCATTCATCGTCGTATAATCTCGTGTCGTAATGGACTGTACGAACAGCTGCCCCATGCCGGGATAACCAAAGACCGTTTCCAAAATAACTGCACCAGAGAAGACACCAACGATATCAAAGCCAATCGTTGATGCAACCGGCAGCATTGAATTACGAAAAATGTGCCGCCAAAAGACTTGCCGATTTGGAACTCCTTTTGCTTTAGCGGTTCGAACATAGTCGGATGAACGGGCATCTAGTAGCGAAGTACGCAAGGTGTTGAAAAGCGAAACAGTACTAAACAAAGCAACTGAAAGTGCCGGCAAAATCATGTGATATAAGCGGCTGCCGAGAATTGACCAAAAACCATTCGCATCAATGTTGACCGAACCGGTTGTTGGGAACCAATTTAGTGTGAAACCGAAGAGAAAAAGCATGAAAATATACATAACGAAAGCTGGAATACCACCAGTAATCGAGTTATAAGTAGTCCAGAAACGATCGCGGAAAGATCCTTCGTGGGTAGCAGCTGCAACTGCCGTTGGAATCCCGATCGAATAAATCAAAATAATCGTTAACAGACCCAGCCAAACCGTATTTTGAATTCGTTGTCCCAATAAAGTCGCAACCGGCTTTTGCAAAACATAAGAATTTCCAAAGTTACCATGTAGAATGTTGCCAATCCAACGAAAATATTGTGTCGGCCAAGGGTCGTCCAAACCTGCTTCTCTTTTTAATCTCAGAAGCGTATGGATATCCGTATGCGCAGAAAAACGGCCCGTAAAAGGATCTCCAGGCATCATCTTAGCCAGCGCAAACAGCAAAACAGTCATTAACAACAGCTGCGGAATCATGATCAAAAAACGACGTAATATTAACTTCCACATGTCTATTTCCCTCCCTTGGCCAAGGCTTCTTCTTCAGCTGTACCGGATGCTACTCCGGCTGCTTGAGCCTGTTCTTTAGTCATCGCTACCGAATGCGTATCAGTTAATTTACGCATTGGATAAGGACGACCGTTGGCATCATAATAGTCAGCATGATGTTCTTGATATTGCTGTTCAATAGCTAAACGATGAGCCTTATTCTTATCACGATTTTCAACATCCATTTCAGGTATCGCAGCCAACAACCGTTTCGTATAAATATGCTGCGCATCCTCAAAGACATCATCACGAGTGCCGATCTCAACAAAACGGCCAAGATGCATAATAGCAATATTATTAGTCATGTGGCGCACAACACCTAAATCATGGCTGATAAAGAGATAAGAAATATTGAACTCCTTTTGGATATCTTTCATAAAATTCAGCACTTGAGCTTGAACCGAAAGGTCCAAAGCTGAAACAGGTTCATCAGCAACGATCAGCTTTGGATTCGTTGCAACAGCTCGGGCAATCCCGATACGCTGGCGTTGACCACCGGAAAACTGAAAAGGATATTGATAAAGTGTCCTTTGCGGCAGACCAACAATATCCAACAACTGCTTGATGCGTTTATCGCGAGCATTGTTATCAAGATGTTCAAAATTACGTAATGGTTCGGCAATAATTTGATAAACCGTTTTGCGTGGATTCAAAGAGGACATGGAGTCCTGAAAGATCATCTGAACATCGCGATTGTAATTCATCTTGCGACGTGTCGAAGCTTTTGTCACGTCTTGGCCCTTGTAGACAACCTGCCCAGTCGTGGCCTTTTCCAGTCCGACGATCACAGAACCGATCGTCGTCTTGCCAGAACCCGACTCGCCAACTAGTCCATAAGTCTCACCTTCGTTGATTGAAAAATTAACACCATCAACTGCGTAAACATAATCGCTAATTCGATTCCAAAAACCAGTTCGGATCGGGTAATGAACTTTTAAATCTGTAATGCGCAATAATTCAGTCATTTAATTTAGCCTCTCCATTTTTTTGACGAGTCTTCTCAACATAGCCATCTTGGAATTTAAACGTTTCCCAAGCTTTGCCGCGAACAAAATGACCACTTTCTGGTTCCATCGGTGCATCGGGAACTTCCGTCTTTGCTTCGGTCTGCATCCAAGGCACACGTTCCAAAAATAAATCACGCGCGTGATCCATTTCTGATAAAGCTGGAACCGTTCCTGGAATCACATATAGTTTGTCATCAATTGTATCGAGCGAAGGATTAGCTCTTAGCAAAGAACGTGTATAAGGATGTAGTGGATTTTCAAAAATTTGTTTAGCGGTACCGCGTTCAACAATTTGTCCAGCATACATAACGGCCACAGAATCAGCCATTTCAGCTACAACGCCAAGATCATGGGTGATCAAGAGAACACCAATATTCTTTTTAGCTTGAATGTCTTTAATCAAATCCAAAATTTGAGATTGAATTGTGACATCCAACGCTGTTGTTGGTTCATCAGCAATTAAAAGATCAGGCTCGTTGGCGATGGCAATAGCGATCATGACACGCTGACGCATGCCGCCGGATAGTTCATGAGGAAACTGGTTAGCAACCAATTCTGGTTTCGCAATACCCACTTCTTTGAGTAATTCTAGCGTATGATCATGCCACTGTTCTTTTGGAACGATCGTGTGAACTGACATTGATTCTTGGATTTGATCGCTGATCTTCATCAAAGGATTTAAAGCTGAGAGCGGATCTTGAAAGATCATGCCAACTTTAACGCCACGCAATTCCTCCATTTCTGCTTCAGTAGCACCAACAATTTGGTGGCCATCAAGCATGATTGATCCAGTCACACGCGATTGATTAGGGTTATGTAAGGCCATCACAGCCATCGCAAAGGTGGATTTTCCAGAACCAGATTCGCCAACCAATGCAAGTACTTCTCCAGGTTTTACGGAAAGATCGACGTTATAAAGTGCAGTCAGCCATTCGCCGTTGATACGAAAATCGACGCCAACACGCTTAGCGTCCAGCAAATTTTTCCCAATTATCATTTTATTCCCTTCTATTCGTTTATTTAATAGTATGCAATGCTTGTAAAAATTGCAATTATAACAGTATACAAAAACTACCATTTTTCTCATAAAAAACGGTAGTTTTTGTCTCTGAATCGATTTATTTAGCCGCTAAAAGATTTTTACTGCTGCCAGTCGTCAATACATCATTGAAATTCTCATACGATATCGCGATCATATCGTGTAAGGCTTCTCGCGTATAAGAGCCAATATGGGGTGTCATGATTACTTTTGGATAAAGCCGCAAAGCTCGATCAGCTAAATCATCTTCGGTTGGCTGGCCGGCAAAATCATGGCCAAAAATATGGCCCTCATTTTCGACAACATCAGTCGCAAAACCAGTTAATTTGCCCGTTTCAACAGCATCCAAAATAGCTGAAACATCCGTGATTTCCGCCCGCGCAGTATTCACTAAAATTGCACCGTTCTTCATTTTATCGATATAAGATTGATTAAAATAATGATGGTTTGAATCCGGAAAATAAGGAACATGCAGTGAAACGATATCAGATCTTGAAAGAAGTTCATCCTCGTCAACATAAGTCAAAAGGTCTTGGTTGGCATCCGATGGATAACGATCAAAACCAACAACAGTTGCATTCACGCCTTTCCAAAGAGCTGCCTCTTCTCGTCCGATACGTCCAGTGCCAATGATGCCAATAGTTAGATCATGAATTTCCGTTGCAAACTCGTCGGTGTGGACTTTAAAGTCACCCCGTGCAGTCCTCGAAGTGGCTAAAGCAATATGGCGTTGCAAAGTCAAGCCAAGTGTAAAAGCTAATTCAGAAACCGAAAGCGGCGAATAACCCGGGACATAAGCGACAAGCTGCTGATTATTTTGAGCTGCTTTCAAATCAATATGATTAAAACCAACCGTCCGCGTGAAAACATACTTGATGCCATATTCTTTAAGCTGATCAAGATTTTGTTGGTCACCAACGTTATTGCCACGCAATAAGACAGCGTCGCAGCCCTGTGCCGTTTGAACATTTTCATGAGTCAGATTCTCTGGAATGAGTTTTAAATCGTAACTGTATTTATTTAAATCGTGAAAACTTTCAATTTCGTTTTCGCGAACACCGTATGCAGCAATTTTAAATGCCATATTTTCTCCTGATCAAAATTTATTTAAAAAGCCCAGTTGAGCTTAAGACTTGTGAAATAACAATCCAAAACGGCATTAAAACAGTTGCCACGACCGTTGATAGCAAAGACGCATTTGAAGCCAAAACAGCTTCACGATCAAAACCAATCGCATAAGTTGAGGCCACAGCCGCGGTTGGTGTTGCCATCATGATAATAATGGTTTCCAATGCTTCTGAATTAACCGGCAGGATATTGGTCACAGCCAAAAGAGCCAGTAAAACAACGTTAATTATAGGCACAAGGATAACCTTGTTAAAAGAATAGTACCAAGAATCTCTGTCTGTAACTGCCTTGCCTAATGAAATTGAACCTAAAGTTGATCCAATCCCCAACCAAGCTAGAGGTGAAGCAAGACCGGCTAAGTAGGTTAACGGCTGGCTGATCCAAGGCGCAGTTGCATCAATTCTATAAAAAGCCACATTAACCTTGGCACCAGTTGCATCCAAACCATTCATATGTGGAATCCAAGCTTGATTTTGAATCAGCCAAAGAATCAGACCGGCAAAAGTTGCGATTACAATTGGATTTAATAACATTTGTTTCAGATTTTTGATTTCCATTTTCAAACCGGACATCTTAATATATCCGTAGGAATACAAAAATACACGATAACCAATGTTAAAGACCGATGCATAAATAACAGCGGTCGAAGTCGGTCCATAAATACCGGCAACGATAGGGATACCGAAGAAAGTGGTCGACCCAAAATCAGTCAGAACGCGCAACACATCTTGCCTATCACCCTTATATTTCAGATACATAAATTTAGTTGAAAAAATCAAAACAATATAAATTAAAATGCCCCAAATCAAAACATTCATGCTTTGTTTAAAAGTTTCATAATTAATACCCTGCATAAAGGAGTTAAAAGCTAAGGCCGGCAAAGCCACAGCTAGAACAACCTTGGTCAACACTTTACCGAAATCAGCACCAAAAGTTCCTCGTTTGCGCAGATAAAAGCCCAAGAGAATGATCGAAATCGTCGAAACGATCGCTTTAGTCACGTTAGCATTCTCAAAGGTCACTTGGATCGCTTTCACAATATCCATAATTCCTCCAAAAGTATGTTAAGTGTTTCACAGACACCTACTGCAAAATTTTATCATATCTTTGTGAAATAATCTATTAACAAACAAAAAAATCAGTCAATATTCAGACTGATTTTCAGCGCTCTAGCAACGTCTTTTAAATTTTTTTCCTCTAACGTATCAACAAAATCATGCAGACGACGTTTGTCGATCGTTCTGATCTGCTCAAGCATAATGATCGACGGCTTTTTAAGTTTCGTCGCACTGGCAGGTAGCCAAACGTGGGTCGGCAGCTTCGTTTTGGTTAGTTTGGAAGTCATAGCTGCAATAATAACAGTTGGTGAATTGAGATTGCCAGTATCATTCTGTAAAATCAAGACTGGTCGAATCCCACCTTGTTCCGATCCAATCACTGGGGACAAATCTGCATAATAAACATCACCACGTTCTGGAATTTTTTTTCTAACCATTGTTGGCACCTATAATCTCGGCCAAGTCACCGGTATAAATTCTTTTAATACGCGGCGCCAAAGTGGTTTGAATCTCATCAACGATCGTATGCGAATAATGAGCAACTTCTTCGGCTGTAATTTGTTCCTTGCCATCCTTACCGATCAAGGTTGCGCGTGTGCCAATTGGATATTTTTTATCCAGCTTAACCATGGTCTGATCCATTGTGATTCGACCCAAAATCGGCATCCGCTTGCCTTCAATAATCACAGAGCTGCCCTGCATCCGCCGCAACCAGCCGTCATTGTAACCAAAGGGCATGGTGGCCACATAACCATCTTCAGGCATGGTCTCTGTGGCGCCATAACTGAGTGCCTGACCCTTTTTAACGAAACGAACATCTGCCAACTGGGAATAAACAGCAAAAACGCGTTCCAAAAATAGTTTCTGAGGCATCGGCAAATCACCATTACTGACATTAACACCAGAGATCAGCTGCCCTGGGCGAATGGCTGCAAAAGAAATCCTTGGATCTGTATTGTGCCAAATACTGGTGGCCGAATTAGCCATGCTAAACAATTTTGGATCAAATCCCTGATTAACAACCAATTGCTGCCAGCGTACAGCCTGCTGATCAAAATATTTTTTGCTGTGTGCGCTAGCATCATCCGAGGTCGCAAAATGCGTATAAACAGAAAATAGTTCCAATCGTGGATTAGTCTCAATTATTTTCTTCGCTTGTGCGATCTGATCGGCATCATCAAAACCAATTCTGGTCATTCCTGTATCAATTGCCAGACTTATTTTTAAAGTACCAGCCAAAGCAGGTAAATGCATTAGCCAATCAAGGCTAGGAACAGTAATAACAATATTATTTTGGACAAACAAAGTTAAATCTGAATAGTCCCAAGCGCCCAAAACCCAAATTGGCAAAATTAAACCAGCCCGTCGAAGTTCCAACGCTTCATCTAAATTCGAAACCACAAAAGCATCAGCCGCAGCCGTTTCTTGAAAAGCTTTTGCTAATTGAACAGCGCCTAAACCATATCCGTCCGCTTTCAAAACGGCATAAACTTTATCAGCTTTGGTCCACTTTTTGATCTCTTGTAAATTATGTGTGGCGGCGTCCAAATTGACGCTCATCCAAGTTGGTCTATGAATTGCTGTTACCATCTTCAACCTCGATCAGTACTTCAGTAGCTACTATGTCTAATTTTATCTTATGCGAGATGGAAATCTGATAATTTTTAGCACCTGCAAAACGGGATTGGCGGAAGACTTTCATCGATGGCGCCCCGTTTTTATCATCTAGAATTTCAATATCCGTAAAATTAACATGTTCGCCAATACCAAAACCCGTTGCTTTTGCATAGGACTCTTTAGCCGAAAAACGGCTGGCCAGATAGGCATAATACTCATTGCCCTTACGACCAGCCAATTGTTTTTGTTCGGACGGAGTCAAAACCTTTTCCAAAAACTGTTTATGTTTTTCAGCGGCCGCTTTCACGTCGCTGATAGATTCAATATCGATTCCGATCTTATAACTCATGATTTTTTAATAATTTTAAATTCGCGCTTCTTCGGGGCTGCTTTAGCAACTCCTTTCGGACGAGCCTGAATGTGCTGATCCCGACGGTCGGCAGGTTTGTGACCACGATCGATCACAAATTCCTCTTTAAAACCACCGCGACGATCACCACGACCGCGACCATTACTATGGCTACCGCCACCACGACGATCATTAGAACGACTGCTGTTGCCGCGATAACCATGACCACCACGATCAGAAGAACCACCATGACGACGCGGCAGAGGCTTTTCTTGTGCAATATCAACTGGACGAGTTCTTTCTTCATCCTTTGACAAAGCACTCAACAAGGCAGCAGCTAAAATCTTGCTGTCATATTTTGCAGCGATCTCAGTTGCTTCATCTTCAACTGAATCGGCTGTCGTCTTATCCAAAACAGCATAAGTCTCAGCCTTCGCGTTCTTTAAGCGGGCGATGTGCGCCTCTTCAGCTGTAGGCGGCTTCAAAGCAGCCATACGCTTGTTGATCAATTTCTCGATGGCACGCAGATAATCAATCTCACCCCGGACCGCAAATGTCACTGAGACACCATGACGGCCAGCACGACCGGTACGACCGATACGATGAACATAAGAATCCGGATCCTGCGGAATATCGTAGTTATAAACATGGGTCACGCCAGAAATATCCAAGCCTCGGGCAGCTACATCGGTTGCAACCAAGAACTGCAATTCACCTTTTTTAAAGGAACGCAGCGTCCGCATTCTAGCAGATTGATCTAAATCACCATGAATTCCAGCAGCTTTATAACCACGCAGCTGCAAAGCTTTGGTCAGTTCATCGACACGGCGTTTCGTACGACCAAAGACGATCGCCAACTCTGGCTGTTGAACATCAAATAAGCGAGTCATCGCATCAAACTTTTCAAATTCTCTTGTGTTGACCAAATATTGATCAACCAAGTCGATTGTCAAACCCTTAGAAGCAATGTGAATTTCTTCGGGATCTTCCATGAATTTGACACCAATTTTTTTAATGTCTTCCGGCATTGTAGCCGAAAAAAGCAAAGTCTGACGATCATCCGGCGTATAGTGAACGATTGTTTCGATATCATCCAAAAAGCCCATGTTAAGCATTTCATCAGCTTCATCAAGAACCAAAGTTTTGATAGAACGAAAATCAATCGTGTGGCGGTTCAAATGATCAATCAAACGACCAGGTGTGCCGACCAATACTTGCGGATGTTGTTTTAAAGCTTGGATCTGACGGCGGATATCATAGCCACCAAAAACAACTTGTGTTTTCACGTGTTTATCAGAACCAAGCTTGCTCAATTCTTCTTCAGTCTGCATCGCGAGCTCACGGGTCGGACTGATAATTAAGGCCTGGATCTTCGGGTCTTTTGGATCAACTTCTTCTAATATGGGTAAACCAAAGGCAGCTGTTTTGCCAGTTCCGGTTTGTGCCTGTCCGATGACATCGACTCCTTGCAAAATCAGTGGAATCGTTTTTTCCTGAATCGGGGTCGCTTCATCGTAGCCGTGTTTTTTGACCGTAGACAAAAGCTCTGGACTAAGTCCAAATTCTTCAAATTTCAATATTATAATCTCCTAAATTTTAAAACGTAAATGTGCCACTTGCAAAATCCGTTGCTCAAACGTAGCTAATCATTCTTTTTTAGTGTACGGGATTGTTAAACTATTTGCAAATTAAATCAACGCTCGTTCTACTTTTTCTAAATGAATCCCATGACTGGCTTTTAATAATACTACATCATTTTCACTTAAATAGCTTTGCAAATCGATAATCAATTCATTTAGAGAATCTGAAGGATACCATTGTGCTTCAATCTGATCAGCGAGATGTTTCATAACAGTGCCCACTAGATAGACACGATCAAAAGCATCATGTTCCAGCGGATCCTTTAATAATAAATGCAGATCCACTTCTCTTTTGCCTAATTCCAGCATATCGCCCAGTACGAGTATCTTTTTCCCATTCGCAGGAAAATCTTTTAAAATATCGAGTGCTTTTAGTGCAGCCGTTGGATTCGAATTGTAAACATCTGAGATAATTGTTTCGCCTTTTGAACCAACAAGCTGCTGCAAACGATCTGCTGTCAGTTCCAAGTGATCAAAGCCTTTTTGAATCAGCTCATCGCTAAAAGAAAATTCTTTAGCAACAGCGATGGCGGCTGCACAATTATCTGCATTGAACTTGCCAAGAAGCTGTACGGCATGCCGCCGCTGATTAACTTTAAAAATAAGTCGCGCATCTTCTTGGATATCAGTCACTTGAAAAGAGTTGCCTTCCTGTTCGCCAAAAGTTAGTTTCCTACTATTAATAGCGTGGGAGCGCTCTCTTAGTAAGGGTTCGTCTCCGTTATAAATAAAAACACCATTTTCTTTCAGGCCAGCGGTAATTTCCATTTTGGCATCGGCAATTTTGGCACGTGTCTTAAAAAAGGCAATGTGTGCCTCGCCAATCATTGTAATGACCGCAATATCTTCATTTACCAATTTTGACAAAGCTGTCAGCTGCCCAGGCCGGTCCATACCCATTTCGATAACGAGTACCTGCGTAGCAGCAGGCATCTTCAGGATAGTCATCGGTACGCCAATTTCATTATTGTAGCTGGCATGTGTTTTATGTACTTGAAATTTCATCGATAGCAACGAAGCAATTAGATCTTTTGTAGTCGTTTTACCATTACTGCCGGTCACTGCGATCGTTTTTGGATTAATTCCTTGTAAATAATCTTGAGCTAACCGCCACAAGGCCAATTGTGTATCACTTACGAGAATCAAGGGCAGTTCAGTTGCTATCTCATGATCGGCTAAACTGGCAACTGCGCCCTTTTGCATGGCAGCCTGAATGAAATTGTGACCGTCTTTTTCAGCAATTGTGTAATCGGCAAATAAATTGTGAACCGAAACGTTATCGTGATCAGCGATCGGTAAAAAAAGATCGCCGGCCTGAATCTGACGACTATCGAAATCGATGCCGCTTACGAATAGGCGGGCAGCCTGAGCATCAGTAATGTTCAACAGTTTTCCTTGGACAATATTATTAACTTCCGCGATTGAATAATTCATTAAGTCATTCCTTAGTTCTGAAAAACAGCCAAGCCACATGGATCGTACAAATAAGATTGGCGTATAATGGCAATTGCCAAGTGTAGTCTCAACATTTGTTCGATAGCAAATGGTTGGTGCACTGCTTAAGTTTATCTTATCCCTATTAGCTTTCTCAATTAATAGGAATCGCATGGGTCTTGTACCCGATTGATTTCTCATTACAACTCAATTTCTAATTAACACGAACCATAGTGAAGATATTTTTTATAGAGAATTGATGTTTTTAAATTAAGTCCTGACCCGGACTATCGAAAATACAGTAAGTTATTTGTCAAACGTCTTTGAAACACGTTATATCTTGACGAATATAGGGGAAATATGCTGAATAAATTTTATCGTTTACCAAAATGGCGGAAAAATATTTATATCCTGTGGTTCGGAACTTTTATGATCGGCATGGGTTCTGGTGAAGTACTGCCTTTTTTAAGTCTTTTCACTGAATCATTGGGAAATTTCACAAAAGCACAGGTTAATTTATATTCCGGTATCGCTTTTTCGGCGACCTTTTTGATGACTGCGATCGTTTCGCCCATTTGGGGACGATTAGCTGATCGTATCGGTCGCAAGCCTATGCTTTTAAGAGCCGCTTTGGGCATGTCGATCGTTTATACTTTGACAGGATTTTCATCAAATGTTTGGCAATTGATCGGTCTCAGATTTTTAATGGGCTTTTTTAATGGCTATGTTTCTAACGCAAATGCGTTAGTGGCTAAAGACACGCCAAAAGTGTTTTCCGGACAAGCTTTGGGAATTGTTGTCACCGGCTATACTTCCGGTGCTTTGGTTGGTCCGCTGCTGGGTGGTTTTTTAGCCGATCTTTTTGGCTATCGCATGCCCTTTTTTATTACTGGCGCCATTTTCTTCCTACTGACTTTTTTGACAGCTATCGGCGTTCATGAAGACAAATCAACCTTAGTCACAGAAAAACCAAAGGGCAAGCAGCCATCAGTTTTGAAGTCTGTTAAATTCCCTGTCATGATCGTAGGTCTCTTTGTGACTTCCATGGTTGTCAACTTGGTCACCAATTCTATCAATCCGATCCTGTCACAATTCGTTCGACAATTAATGTCACCTCATTTAGGTCAACTATCCATGATGGCCGGATTGGTAGCAGCCGCTCCAGGGATCACCGCAATCATCTTTGCGCCCAAATTCGGCCGTTTAGGTGATCGGATCGGATCGGAAAAACTTGTCATTGGGGGATTTATTGTCGGTGTTTTATCAATGATTCCGATGGCTTTTGTCACAAACGTTTGGCTGCTGGTGGTGTTGCGCCTTTTCGTTGGATTAACGACTGCAGCGATGAACCCAGCTATTCAGGCTATTCTAGCTCATGAGACACCACAGGAATTTACAAGCCGAATTTTTTCTTATAATCAAAGCTTTTTAGCAATGGGAAACGTTTTTGGTCCGCTGCTTGGTTCTTTTGTGGCAAACCTTGTCGGTTATCGCGGTGTCTTCATTGTCAGCGGCGGCTTAGTCTTGCTGAATTTAGTCAGCTTTTTTACTATTTCTAAGCCTCTGCGTCTGAAACATGCTGCTTGATCCAGATCATAATTTTACAAAATAAAAATTGCTTTTGCTAAAATAGTCCATATGAATAAAGCAAGAATCGAGGCCTTTACAGATGCCATTTTGGCTATTTTAGTCACGATCATGGTCTTAGAATTTCATGTTCCCAAGACTGCCGATTGGCAAAGTCTCGTCAAAGAAAACGGTGTCTATTTTATTGCTTATGTGATCGCTTTCGCTGATGTCAGCGTTTCTTGGTACAATCACCATTATTTGCTTGCTTTGGCTGAGCGCATCAACAAAGCCGTTTACTGGTCCAATATGTTATGGATGTTCACCTTGTCGCTCATCCCCTTTGCTGTTGCTTTTATCAGCGAACATCCCGCTAACAGCACACCAGCTATCTTTTATTTAGCCGTTAATATAGCTTGGGCCTTAAGTTATCTCAATCTATCCCAGCAAATCGCAAGGGCCAATAATTCAGACATAGCTAAAAAAATACAGCTAATGCCTATTTACAGTTACCTGCATTCTTCATGGTTAGCCGTCTATCCACTTGCTTTTGTCATTTTATTTTTTTGGCCGCCAATCGTCATTGTGATGGGTGCCATCGAAATTATCATTGCTGCCTTTAAATCAAACAATCCAGAAATTGATTTCAAATAAAAAGATCTTAAATTCACTTAAGATCTTTTTATTTATGAAATATTAATTAATCGGCTGTTTTCTGACGAATCGGCAAATGCGTACGCCGATAGTTGGAAATAAAAGTGAGCGTTGAACCAATCAAAATAATAACAATACCAATGATCGTTGTTGGCACAATTTTTTCGTGCAGAATCAGCGTGGCTAAAATCGGAGCCAACCCAGGTTTGATGAAAAAGACCAGACTTGCAGTTGAAACATTTGTAATTTCCATCGCCATGAAATAGGCTGCAAATCCACCACCAGTAACTAAGACACCAATGAACAGCAAGATGGGCAAATGAGCGAGGTTGATACCGCGCAAAATGGGTATGTTTGCAAAGTCTGTTAAACCAACTGATCTCAAAAAACTACCAACGACCGTGATCTTCGAAACCCAAGCAATGATCAGTAATTCCAGCGATCCAGCAAAGAAAGTAAAACAAGTCATCGTGATGCCATCATAATTGAGTTTGACAGAACCAAAACGAGAAATGACCGAATATAGACCAAAAGTTAAGGCCGACAGCAGCGCTAAAGTCAGACCCAAGGGGTTAGTCAAGTGCGCCGGATTAGCAATGACGATCAGCCCAATAATGGAGACAACTGTCGAAATTATCTCTGCTCGAGCAATTCGTTCCCTTAAAATCAGTACCACAAAAATGAGCGCAAACACTGGATTTGAAGAGAACAGAACCGCAACAGTTGAGGCTTCATCAACGACGATCGCAATCTGAAAAAGCGACATCGAAATAATGACACACATAAAACCAGTCAGGGCAAAAATGGCAAAATCAGCCAGTCTTGGCGTTAGATCGGTGTTTCTCCGAATCGACTTGATCGCAAACGGTAAGAGCACTAAGGCTCCAATAAAAAAACGAATCAGATTCAATTGAATTGGATTAAAACTGGCACCAGCCATTTTTAAAGCTATTTCCATCGAACTAAACATTAAGGTCGCAAAAGCGATCAGCAAGTAAGCTTTTTTCATAAACGGCTACATTCCCTCAAAAAAGTAATCAATGTGTTCAAGCATAGTACAAATTGATAATCATTTCAAAAATGTCTAAAATAGAGGTATGGATATCGCATATAAAACAATTCTAATTGCAACAGACGGAAGTAAAGAAGCAACAGATGCTTTCAAAAAAGCCGTGACATTGGCAGCCCTGCATGGTGAGGAAACAACGCTCGTTATTGCTCATGTGATCGATACACCATCACTTCAATCCATGGGAACTTTTGATGAAAAGTTTTTGGAGAAATTAACCAACGAAGCTTTGGATAACTTGGATAAATTGAAAAAGCGGGCGTTAGCAGCTGGCGTGAAAAACGTTAAAACACATGTTGAGTACGGCTCGCCAAGACAGCTGATCGCTTACAAGATTCCAGATGCATTCAATGCAGATCTGTTGATCGTTGGTGCAACTGGATTAACAAAATTTGAAAAGTTATTAATCGGTTCGGTAACGGCCTTCGTTGTCAGAAACGCCAAGATAGATGTCTTGATCACAAAATAAAAAAACTGCAAAATTGATTGCAGTTTTTTTATTGTTTTCAAATGCATTTTGGATCAAGCTTTCAGAGTCATTGCGTTTAAAGCAACCACTAACGTTGACAAAGCCATAATTGCCGCGCCGACAGCAGGTGAAAGAATAATGCCGATGGGCGCCAAAACACCAGCAGCCAGGGGAATCGCAATCAAGTTATAACCAGCACCCCACCAAAGATTCTCAATCATTTTGGCCATTGTTTTCTTAGCTAATTTCAGAAAACGCAGAATATCGGCTGGATCAGATTTAACCAAAACAACATCAGCCGAATCAACGGCAACATCAGTACCAGCACCAATTGCGATACCAATATCAGCTCGAGTTAGACTTGGCGCATCATTAATGCCATCCCCAACCATGGCAATTTTGTGGCCCTCTTTAATATACTGAGCCACAATTTTATCTTTATCAGCAGGCAATAGCTCCGCATGGATGTCAGTGATCCCTAATTGATCAGCCACAATTTTTGCAGAACCTGTGTTGTCGCCAGTCAGCATCACGGGATTAATCGCCAGTTTTTTCAACCCAGCAATCAAAGCTTTGGATTGTGGTCTGATCAGATCACCTTGGGCTACGAAGCCTAATACGTGAGTATCCGCAACAAGATAGGAAAGCGAATTGCCTTGATCAGCCAATCGATGGTTTTGTTTCTCATCGAACACGATATGTTGATCCATAAGATATTTCGTTGAAACTAATTGATAATGTTTGCCATTGACATCACCCTCTAAGCCGACACCGGCAATCGCATTAACATTTTGTGCTGCCAATAAAGACAGCTTTTTTTGATTGGCAAAACTAACAATACTCTTTGCCAAAGGATGGGTAGAATTTGTTTCCAAGCTTGCAATGATGGACAGAACTTGGTCATTTGTATATTCGGAAACAATAAACTTGCCTTCTGTCAGTGTGCCTGTCTTATCCATTGCGATCGTGTCAATTTTTGTGGCATTTTCGATAGCTTGCCGATTACGTACCAGCAGCCCATTTGTCGCGCCAATCGAAGTTGAGCGTGCTATTACTAACGGGATCGCCAAACCCAGAGCATGCGGACAAGCGATAACCAAGACGGTCACAAGGCGTTCCAAGGCAGTGTCAAAGTTCTTCGTGAACATATACCAACTAATAAAAGTTATAATGCCCACCACGAGTGCAATATAAAACAACCAGCTAGAGACTTCATCGGCCAAACTTTCCGATTTTGATTTTTGCTGCTGCGCCTTGGCGATCATGTCCATAACTTGTGCAACAAAACCCGACTGCCCTGTTCCGGTAACGAGCACTTTTAGACTGCCATTACCATTCAAAGAACCACCGATGACCTGATCACCTAGTTTTTTTGCAACAGGCCGACTTTCGCCAGTCACCATCGCCTCATTAATATCAGAACTGCCATCAACGATCTTGCCATCGACCGGTACTTTTTCGCCAGCTCCGACCAGCACCGTTTGACCGATCTTAATATCGGATAGTGCCATTTTCATTTGCATATCGCCATGTAAAACAATTGCCTCACTCGGCAGCAAAGCAGCCATTTTTTCGAGCGAATCACTCGCTTTGGAAGTCGCTTTTTGTTCCAACCAATGACCCAGCAGCATGATATCGATTAAAGTTGTGAGCTCCAGCCAAAAATCCATTTTCATGTTTGTAAATAAAGTAAATAGACTGTAAAGATAGGCAACGATAATTGCCATTGCGATCAAACTCATCATGGCAGGTTTTCTCATCTGCAGTTCCATACGTGCGTGTTTAATAAAAATGCCGCCGCCGTAAAAGAAAATGATACTGGCGAGTCCAGCCGATAACCATTGAGATCCAGGGAAGACAAGAATGGCTGTTTTTAAAGCACCCATCAAATCAGACATGAATAACACTGGAATCGTCAACACAAGGGAGACCCAGAATTTCTTTTCAAAATCAGCCGACATCATCATACTCTCATGAGCCATTTTCATGTCAGACATATCCATTGTTTCTTTTTTGCCATCAGTCATTTTCATGTCAGACATATCCATTGTTTCTTTTTTGCCATCAGTCATTTTCATGTCAGACATATCCATTGTTTCTTTTTTGCCATCAGTCATTTTCATGTCAGACATATCCATTGTTTCTTTTTTGCCATCAGTCATTTTCATCAGCAGTTTCCCTTCGTTCCCGGCAAGCAATTGCACGCCACCATGTTCGGTGCATCAACGATCTTTTTTTGTAGAACAGCAATCATTTTGTCAATATCATCTTTTGACAAATCTACTTTTTGCAGCAAGTCAGTCAGGACCATGCCGTTTTTCATCGCACACATTGCTGCAAATAAATCTTGGCCAGCTTGCAGCATAGCTGAGTCTTCAGAAACCAGCGCTTTGAATTTACGGCCGCGACTCACGCCATCATCGGTTAAATAGCCCTTTCTTTCCAAACGCATCACAAGCGTTTTGATCGTTGACGGACGCCAAGATTCTTTTTTATTCAAATAGCTGATCAGTTCGGTAGTCGTTACTTGACCAAGCGACCAGATAATCCGCATCACTTGCCATTCTGCACTTGAAATTTGTTCTTTTTTATAATCTACATTTGTCATCTACATATTAGTCTACACTTGTAGATTATAAAGTCAATAAAAAACGTCCCTAGTTAAGGAACGTTTCCAAACAAAAAACAGATGCTACTTAATAAAAACTAGGTTTAGCAAAATTGGTGTTTGGCTCAACAACAGCATTAGCTTCACGAATACCTAATTTTGGATCTTGAATCAAGTCGATCACATATTGTGAAATCGCCTGGCGCGTTACTTGAGCACCGATCAAAGGCTGACCTTTTTTTTGAATCTCATAACGTGTATTACCATCTTGGTTGTAAAGCCAAGTCATACGCAAATAGGTATAGTCAAGGTCAGAGTTTTCCAAGGCTGTCACCGCCTGCTTATGTGGACGATAACCACCACCGATCATGCTGTTATTCCATTTGCCAAAAGCACCTGCCACCTCATCAAAAACACCTAACAGCCCGGCAACGATTAAACGCTTTTTAGCAAGCTGGTCCATCACTGTGATCACTTTTTTAATTGCCTCAGGTCCATCAAAATCCATGAAAACAACATCAGCGTCCGTGATGGCCATTTTGACATCATTAGCCTTAGTTGCATCCCCATCAATAATACGCACACGCGGATTGGAAAAATCCAAAAGACGTTGTGTTGCTTGCCGTGCAAATAAAGTTAGCTGTGCATCAGTTTGTTTTTGGAGCATCGGAATTAAATAACTCGGTATCTGTCCAGCTGCCCCAATAATCGTAATTTTCATTTTTCCTCCTTCAATTAATTTCAACTATTAAAAAAAGCCGAACTAATGTCCGACTTTTTCCAGAAATCAATTAGCCCTTATGTCCTTGAATCTCTTTTTTAGCATCAGCGCTCAAATTGTAGAATGAATTGATGCCTTTATAAGCCGAAACACCCGTTGGTTCGCCTTGGTTGAGTTCATCTTCAATTCTCATTAATTGATTATACTTGGCAATACGATCAGTTCGACTCATTGAACCAGTCTTGATCTGTCCAGCATTTGTCGCAACAACCAAGTCAGCGATCGTCGTATCTTCGGTCTCACCAGAACGATGAGAAACGATAGCCGTATAGCCAGCTTCCTTAGCCATCTCAATTGCTTCAAAAGTCTCAGTTAAAGTACCAATTTGGTTCAATTTAATCAAAATCGCATTGGCAGCACCCAACTTGATACCCTTTTTCAGATAATCAGTGTTCGTAGCAAAGAAATCATCACCGACGATTTGGACTTTCTTGCCCAATTCTTTGGTCATTTCAACCCAGTCATCCCACTCATTTTCATCCAGCGGATCCTCAACAGATACAATTGGATACTTCGCAACCAAACCTTCGATATACTTTTCAAATTCAGGAGCTGTAAACTCTTCACCAGTTGACCACTTTAACTTGTACTTCTTCGTATCAGCGTTATAAAGCTCCGAAGCAGCAACATCTGTTGCCAAGGCAATATCAACACCAGGCTTGTAACCCGCTGCCACAATTGCCTTAACAAGATATTGCAAAGGCTCTTCGTTATTAGCGAAATCAGGGGCAAAACCACCTTCATCACCAACACCAGTGTTCTTGCCATCAGCTTCCAACAATTTCTTCAAATTGTGGAAAGTCTCAGAACCCATACGGATCGCTTCTTTAACAGACTTAGCGCCAACAGGCATGATCATAAATTCCTGGAAGTCGACCTTGTTGTCTGAATGCGCACCACCATTGATAACGTTCATCATTGGTGTTGGCAAAACGTATGAATTAGGTCCGCCAAGATACTGATAAAGCGGCAAACCAGATTCCTCAGCAGCTGCTCTTGCAACAGCAATCGAAACAGACAAAATGGCATTAGCACCAAGCTTGCCTTTGTTAGGCGTACCATCTAATGCGATCATAGCCAAATCAATGCCGCGCTGGTCAGCAGCATCGAATTTGCCAACCAAGGCATCGGAAATAACACCATTGACATTGGCAACAGCTTTAGTGACACCCTTGCCCAAATAACGGCTTTTATCACCATCGCGCAATTCAACAGCTTCGTGTTCGCCGGTTGAAGCACCAGATGGAACAATGCCTCGACCGAAGCTACCATCTTCGGTATATACTTCAGCTTCGACAGTAGGATTTCCACGTGAGTCAAGAACTTCACGCGCATAAATACTTGCAATTAATGACATATTTTTCCTCCATACAACACCTAATATTTTAGCAGACCTCAGCATACGAAAAATCTAAATGTAAATAAAAACACAATCTGTTTAGCAAACAAACTGTGTTTTTAAAACAATCATTAATATTTGGCAGAAAACTTTTGTCCTTCAAGTGAAGTTCCCTTGGTATTGGCAACATCAGAATCTTGTCTTGTCGGACTTTTGTATACTTTCGTTCCTTCAGGTACGATCGTTAACTCCGTTGTGGGATCAAAGAAATGTGCATTCGGCATTTGGAAAGTCAGTTCCGTGCGATCGCCAGTCTGAGATAGTTCTCGAGCACCGACCCGCGCCACGAACTGTTGATTATCAACTTGAAAATAGTACATTGTTTCAGCACCCAAAGGCTCAACTAAGTCCAGCCGAACCTTGATGGTGTCGCCAGGATAAGTATCCTTAGCGATCGGCTCAGTATGAATATCTTCTGGCCGAATACCAAAGACAATTTCTTTGCCTTCGTATCCTTGTTCTTTTAAGAACTTGGAAGTTCCCTTGGGCACGAGCAGGTTGACTTTGCCGTCTTTAGAGATCAACGTGTCGCCTTTTAAAGTGAGATTCATAAAATTCATCGAAGGTGAGCCCATAAAACCAGCCACGAATTTATTACCAGGATTGTTGTACAGATCTTCCGGTGAACCATCTTGCTGGATGACACCGTGATCAATCAAAACGATTCGGTCGGCCATTGTCATCGCTTCTATTTGATCATGAGTCACATAAATAAAATTGTTGCCTAATTCTTGATGCAGTTTAGCAATCGTAGAACGCATCTCGACACGTAATTTGGCGTCCAAGTTAGAAAGAGGCTCATCCAAAAGCATTACCTTGGCATCACGAACCATTGCACGACCTAAAGCAACACGTTGCCGTTGACCACCGGATAAATTAGCTGGCTTCCGATCCAAAAAATCTGTTAAACCAAGCAGATCGGCCGCCTTATCGACAGCTGCCTTAATTTTATCCTTCGGTTCTTTACGTAGTTTCAAACCAAAAGCCATGTTATCAAAAACTGTCATATGCGGATATAAAGCATAGTTTTGAAAAACCATCGCAATGTCACGATTCTTTGGCTCAACATTATTCATGAGCTTTTCATCCATCTTGAATTCGCCAGAAGTGATATCTTCCAAGCCGGCGATCATTCTCAGGACTGTTGATTTTCCTGATCCCGAAGGGCCGATGAAGACTGTAAATTCGCCATCTTTGATTTTCAAACTATAATCAGGCACCGCTGCCACAATTTGGCCTGGATAGACCTTGCGGATATGTTCCAAAGACATTTCAACCATTTTATCTCCTTGGGGAAGACATAATTTGCTAGCTGCACCACCGCTTGGCAGCTTCCCATTCATCTCAGAGTTGTGTTTTCAAATTGACGACACACTTTGCTGCGTTTAATTTCAAAACGACTTCATTATAAAAGAAAATGACCAAAATGTAAACGTTTTCACTTTTTTTGATCAGCTCTTTGTACAATCTGGACCAATTCCCAAAAAGTCTGAAAATCTAAAGCCGCTTTGCCGACTAAGACACCATCAATGTCCACTTGATTGATCAAATCTTTTAAATTATCCCGATTAACCGAGCCGCCATATAGAATGCGTGTTGCATCAGCAACGTTAATGCCATAAAGTTTTTTGATCGTTTTTCGAATCTGGGCGGCAACATCCTCAGCACCTTTAGTACTGGCAGACATACCTGTGCCAATAGCAAAAGTCGGTTCAAAACCAATCATGATACGCTGCATCTGTTCTTCTAAAACACCTTCCAAGACTGGTGCAACTTGTTCGAGTTCCTCGACATCCACGATAACGTTCATGCCATTGTTCAAAGCCGTTCGAACTTTTAAATTAACCGTGGAATTTGTCTCATTAAATAATTCCCGCCGCTCAAAATGACCAAGCATCACATAGTCAACACCGATATTAGCTAAGGCTTTTGGTGATGTTTCGCCTGTAAAAGGTCCAAAATTCTCCCAATGCGCATTTTGAGCAACGATCGAAACTGGTGTTTCATCGGCAATTCTGATCAAATCCGGTAAAAAAAGATCTTGAGAGGCAATTGCAACTTCAATTTGTCGATCATTTTTTAGTTTCTTAATCAACTTCGCCACATATTGATCAGCTTGATCACGCAAAAAATTCATTTTCCAATTGGCAATAATAATCGGTTTTCTCATGCTTCTATTATAGTTAATATATGAATTGGGTGACTTTAACTTACGAACCATGGATGCCGATCGGCGCCGATAAAGCCAAACAGGATTTTGCGGCGATCGCTGAAAAACATGCCTACCATCCTTTAATAATTGATCGAGCCAGCCAAACGGTTGACTTAAACTTAATCCAAAAAAATGATCTGCTTATCCATCAATATCCCAGCTATCTCGGTGATGCTTGGGAACTGGATTTTTTACAAAATGTTCAGAGAATCGGTGCTCGTTTTGGATTGATGATCCACGATTTTGAACCATTGCGTATTTTAGATCAGCAATCAAATAGAGCTGCCTGGCAATTGTTAGCTGCTGCAGATTTTTTGGTCGTTCATAATTCAGCGATGGCGGCAGTGATGCTGAAAGCTAATTCCACTGTTTTTCAACTAGGATTATTCGATTATCTCACGGACACAAATAGTTCCACGAGCCGTTTGCCAGAAACTTTGGCATATGCTGGCAGTTTGACAAAAGCAAGTTGGTTAAAAGACTATTCACTCAATTTACCTTTGGAGGTATTCGGCCGAGTGCCGAGAAAATGGTCACTAGCAAATAAGGATCAGGTGAATTTCCACGAGGCATTAAGTCCGGAAATCATTGCGCAGTCATTAGAAAGTCACTGGGGATTAGTTTGGGATACCAATACAAAAAAAGCTGGTTATCAAAACTATGAAAAAATTAATTCACCACACAAACTCAGCCTATATTTGGCAGCTGATATCCCCGTTATCGTCTGGCAGCAAGCGGCAATTGCAGAGATTGTTTTACAAAATCACATCGGTATCACAATTGATAACCTTCATGATATTAGTGAACAAATAAAAAATGCTGAGATCGATTTTCACAAACTCAAGCATTTTTCAAACAAAATTCGTTCAGGCTATTTCACAACGACCGTCCTCGAAAAAATAGACAAACTAGCCTAAACGGTTGTCGTTCAAAATGGCCTGCATCTCTTTTTGGATTTCTGGTGTTTTACGCCACTCTTCCCAACTAGTCATTGAGAATCCTGGATCGGAATAATGCTCATTAATATACCTTTCCACTTTTTCTACGTGATTCGAATGCGGAATATTCAATTTAAGAATTCGAACCTGCTGAATGAAATGATTCTCGGCTGCGTACTCGGCCCGACCATTAATAATAATATTGCCTAATTCCTCATAAGTCGAACCATCCAAACGCGTAATTTCTTCAACAAGATCAAAAACCATATAATCAGCCACTAATTCCCCCCTGAACTTGATGAAGCTGACGATCTTGAGGTAATCGACACCTCAATCGCTTTAGGCGTGATTTCATTGACACCTTTCGGCAGAGACGGTTTGATCGTCAAAACACCGCCAGCGCTACTAATTTGATCCAAATCTACCGTCAAAGGCAATGAATCAATCTTATCGACCGTCGCCTTAGCACCCGTTATTTGAATACTTGATGAACTCAATGTCACATTATAGTTGGAAACTGATTTAGAACCAGTAAATTTAGGATTCAATGAAACAGTTTTCGTCTCAGTCGCGTTGCTATTAACTGTAAATTGGCTCG
This sequence comes from Oenococcus sicerae, assembly GCF_004102045.2. Classification (GTDB taxonomy): domain Bacteria; phylum Bacillota; class Bacilli; order Lactobacillales; family Lactobacillaceae; genus Oenococcus; species Oenococcus sicerae. Next base: position 511,807 of record NZ_CP029684.2, read on the forward strand.
TGACATCCAAAGAAGCAACTACTGAATTCGGTGTAATATCAACATAAACGACCGAACCATTTTTATCCACCGCTTTTAAAGCAACGCTTTTTGTAATGCTAGATTCTGTGTTTGCCGGGACACTCAGACTTGCCGATACATGATTAACCAGTTTGACCAGATCAGAAGGTCCGACAATCGTTGCCTTGACCTGAGAGATCTTAAAGCCAGCAACAACATACTTGTTAGCAATATTATCTCGATTATATGTTGCAATGATCGGAACGCTTTTGGAAATTTTTCTCGACACATTGACAGTTAAAGACGAAGGATCTAGCTTTTTAGCCAAGCTGTCTGACAACCCTGTCAAATGAACTTGGACCTGCTGAGAACCAATTTTAGGTTTTTCAAGGTTGATCGTTGCACGAATTGTTTGTGAATTTTGCGCTGCCGTCACAAGGCCCGAAGGGCCTGTTACCTTAACTTTGATCGTTTGCGGAATACCAGAAACATAGTACTTCTTGTCATTCATGATGATATTAATCGGAATATTCAGGTCTGCCGTCTGCGTCGTAATTAATTGATTTTCATGATTACGGCTGCTGCTAAGACTGCCGATCGTACCGGTTACATAGACAAAGAGCGCGATCGCCATGGCTAATGTCACGATCAATTGAAACCATTTTGCCCGAAAAAGAGAACTAATATATTTCATTAAGAATTCTCCTTTTTTGAATTATCTTGGTCATGCTTTTTTTTAGCGGAACCAGCTATCCAGCTAGCTAAATTAGAGAAAACAGCACTACGATTTTTTTCATTTTCCGGAATTAAACGATCACGCAAGAACTGGTCATATTTTTCTGGTTTCAGGCTGCGATACAACACACCCTTGTGAGCAATCGACACTTCACCTGTCTCTTCAGAAACAATGATGACGATCGCATCGGTTGACTCGGCCAAACCTAGTCCAGCGCGATGGCGAGTACCTAAATCTTTTGACGTACTAGGATTACTAGAAAGCGGCAAGTAAGCTGTTGCTGCTTCTAAACGATCACCATTAATGATAGCGGCACCATCATGCAAAGGTGTATTGGGAATAAAAGTATTAATCAACAAGGCCGAACTAACTTGAGCATCCAGCGTAATACCGGTCTCGATAATTTCAGCTAAGCTTGTTTCTTGTTCAATTGCGATCAAAGCGCCAATACGGCGTCTGGACAAGTAAGGCAGCGCCTGATCCAAGGCTGTCATGACGATCTCTTCAGAGGGCACAGACGGACCTGACGGACGAAAAAAGGATTTTGTGCCAAGGTTTTCCAAAGCACGGCGAATTTCTTGCTGAAATAACACCACTAATGCAATCGGTCCCCAATTGATAACCTGATCCAGAATCCAAGAAACCGTATCAAAACCAAACCACCAAGCGATCAAACGTACAAAAATCAAAATAACAATGCCGCGAACCAACTGCATTGCACGAGTACCGCGAACCCAATTGGCAACATTATAAAGAACAAACCAAATGATCAGAATATCGCCTAAATGAACCAGATTTTCATATGTAAAGATGTTAGCTAAATTCATTGATTTCAGTATAACTTAACTACCGTCGGCCGAAAGGGCTGAGGTCTCAGCGAAGTTGATTTCTTGCAATAATTTAATGCCTAGCAAACGTGAAATTCGATTGGCTTCAAACAATTGTTGTACAGCATCTCGTTCTGCTTTGAGCGCACTTAAAGATAATTCCATCATCGAAGCATCGTAATTCTTATTAAAAGTGCGGCTTGCTTTGATTTTCGCCAACCAGCTGCGATAGTTGATAATCGTGTTAAAGGCTGCTTGCTGATCATATTTATCAATTTTCTTCGTCTCTAAATAGTCAGTCAAAGCCTTGATACCAGCCTTGGCTCGTGCCCGGTGAATCATAGCGTTTTCTTTTTTTGCCTGAACTGAATCCGTACGACTGATCTTCATTTCAGCCACTTGCAGAGTACGTCGGATAAGGCGTAAGAACCACTGAAAAGAAAAACTCCTTTTACGTCCGACATCACGCAACGACCATTTAACACCACGCATATTAGCATGGTAGACAGGTGTTGAAAGTTTTCGCTGTCCTCTGTATTTTTCAATTGTTTTCACTTCAGCAGTCAAAGCGATCACGCGAAAATCACGTTCTTTTGTAGCCAATTTTTTCGCAGACTGTTGATCAATTTTTAATTGCAGATCATTGATCTTCTGCTGGCGATCAAACACAAGATCGTAAATAACCGCTTGTTTGGCATTAACGACCTGGTTACCGAATTCAGCATCATGCAGCTGCAATTTGAGTGCCTGAACACCTGAGCGTAATTGAAAAATACGAGCTGATTCCTCACTAATAAATTTATGTTTCTTCTCTCTTTGACCGATTTCGTTAATATTAAATTCTGATTCCTGATCAATGAGCTGCACATCAACCGGCAAAGATGATACAGCGCCTGCGCGTTTAGTCAGGATCGGCAGCATGACTGAAGCAACAACTAAAGATAAAATCACCGCCACACCGGCAATGAAGACTAGCAAATAATAATGTGGAAAAGCATCTCCGGAAACAGACTGAATCGACAAGACTGCTGCTAGTGCAATTGCACCACGTACCCCAGAAAAGGCCATAATCGCTGATCCCATCAAGGATGGTGCTGATGAGTTATTAGGATTTTTTTTGAAACTCAGATACTCATTCGCGTAAGTCCAGATTGCCCGAATGAGAAAGACAACAAACCAAACCAGTACACCATAAATGATGCCTCGAAACAAATTTAAATGAGAACTGATAATTGCGTTTTTGTATGCTAACGGCAACTGCATACCCAACATGATAAAAATCGTGCCATTTAAAACAAAAGCTAGTGCTCGCCATATTGATTCAGATAAAACATCAAACTCAAAACTAGAATTATAGTCGGCGTTATTTCTTAATTTGGTCAAAATTCCCGCAACAACAACGGCGATCACACCCGAGGAGTGTTCCACTTCTTCAGCAATGAAAAAGATCAAAAAAGGTGTCAATATGCTAATAATGACCTGTAAAATTTCATCATTGGCACCATGTTTTCTAATGAATTCAGTACCCCAATCCAAAAACGAAATCAGAAAGAAGCCAGTTAGGGCGCCTACAACAGAAATATAAATAAAATTAAACAATGCATCATGCCAGATGAAAGATCCCAGCATAGTTGCTGAAACCGCATACTTGAAGGCAACCAGCCCGGAAGCATCATTCAAAAGACTTTCGCCCATTAAAACATGCAATAAATTATCAGGGATCTTGATCCGCGAGAGAATCGTGCCAGCCGCTACAGGATCCGTTGGCGACAAGGCCGCCGCCAAAGCAATACTAACTGATAATGGCAGTACCGGAATTAGCAAGTGAATGATCCAGCCGCCGCCGAGTGCAGTTAAAAAGACCAGCACGATCGCATTAGCAATGATCGGCGCTTTTAACTGCCACAATTCCCTTTTAGGAAAACGCCAAGCATCATTAAACAGCATTGGTGCAATAAATAAGAGCAAAAACCATTCGCTGTCCAAACCAAAACTTCCATGAATGAAAAAAGATAGTCCAACGCCGCAAAGGATCTGAAGAAGGCTAACAGGCACAAGCGGGAAAAAATGCGCAACCAAACTACTAGCAACGATCAAAGAAACAATTATTGGAAATAGTAGTAGTAATTCCATTAATTCTCCGTAAATCCCTTTCCAATCATTTTGATTTCCAATTCCATATCAATATGGTCTTTCAGCCGAATGGTGTGTTTGACTAGGTTGATCAGGTCGAGATAATCCGCAGTAGTGGCATGATCAACATTTACAATAAAATTAGCGTGTTTTGTCGAAAGCTGCGCGCCACCTATTTGTATGCCCTGCAGGCCGGCTTCGCTAACTAATTTACCAGCATAATAACCAGTCGGTCTCTTGAACACAGAACCATTCGAAGGCAGATTCAAAGGCTGCTTGCTGATACGCCGTAAATTAAACTCATCCATCCAGTGGCGAATGACAGCTGGATCATCTTTTTCCAATTCAAAAACTGCTTGCACAATATAATAGTCATTGCGCTGAATACCGGAATTGCGATAAGAAAAACCAAGCTTCTCTTTAGTAAGTATAACTGATTTCCCCTGATGATCTAAAGCAATCACACTTTTAAGGCAATCAGCTGTGTTGCCACCATAGGCGCCGGCGTTCATATAGACAGCACCACCAACAGAACCCGGCAGACCGGCAGCCCACTCAAGCCCAGACAGACCGTGTTCGTAGGCAAATTCCGAAACAGAAATCATATCAATACCGGCATCAGCAACAATTTTATTTTGATCAATATGGATCGTCTTCATTTCGCTTGTAATGATCACAAGACCTGCAACACCTTGATCGGAAATCAGCATGTTGCTAAGCTGGCCTAAAACATGCACCGCTAGTTTTGCTTTATCAGCGGCTGCCAATAGTTTTTTCATTTCTTGACGCGTCTTTGGCAAAGCAAGGTAATCAACAATGCCGCCAACTTGTGCAAAAGCGTATTCAGCAATTTCTTTGTCTTTGTATATTTCAATATTGGAAAATTGTTTAATAAAATCTGCGATACTTTGATTTTATCATTGCTGATCACAATCCATGGTTTAGACTTACTTGTATGAACTTTATTTCTTGGAACATCGATAGTTTAAACGCTGCCATCGAACACAAGTCCCCACGAGGCTTGCTCACATATGAAACATTATCTAAAATTGCGGCTGCTCAGCCTGATTTCTTGTCCATACAAGAAACTAAATTGCCTCAAACGGGTTTAAGCAACAAACAAGATGAAAGTTTAGAAGCACTTTTCCCAGGCTACTTAAGATTTGTACGAACTAGCAACCCACCGGCCAAAAAAGGCTATGCCGGTGTTATGATCTTGGCTAAAAAAGCACCAATTTCATACGATAAACCCCGCCTCGATGTGCCAGATACAATGGATGACGAAGGCCGTGTCATTACGCTGGAATATGCTGATTTTTATCTATTGACCGTCTATACCCCAAATTCCGGTGATGGTTTAAAACGTTTGGAACTGCGCGGTCAATGGGACGATCAGTTTCGTGACTATCTTGACGGCTTATCCGAAAGAAAGCCAGTTATTTTTTCAGGTGATCTGAATGTTGCTCACACAGAAATTGATTTAAAAAATCCATCAACAAATCATGAATCAGCTGGTTTTACAGACCAAGAGCGGACTAAATTTGGTCAGTTGCTTGATTCCGGTTTTATTGATTCTTGGCGCTTCCAGCATCCGGACCAGGCACAATATTCTTGGTGGAGCCAGCGCAATCGTGCTGCTAAAGCTAATAATGCTGGTTGGCGAATCGATTATTATGTTGTCAGTGATTCACTTAAGGACAAAATAAAAAAAACCGGTATGCTGGATACCGGTACTCGAGCAGATCATGCACCCATTTTTTTGAAAATGGACTTTTAAAACATATTGATCAATTAATTTTGTTTTCTGAATCGCTAGGATAGTTTTGTTCGTGTGCAATTCTTCTCAGTTCTTCTTTCATTTGTTTTTCTAAGGCAACCAGATCCGTTTCCGCATGGGCACGCTGTTCACGGCCCTGATTTTGAATTTTAATAGTTTGCTGAATCGTATCGATCAAATTTTGCTGCGATTTTTTTAATGATTCAATATCAACCACACCACGATTACTTTCTTGAGCCGTATCTAATGCTGATTGCTTTAACATTTGCGAATTCTGTTCCAGCAGATGATTAGTTGTTTCCGAAACAGCTTTTTGTGTGTTGATCGCGTCGCGTTGTTTGAACAAAGTGAGCGCAATTGCGATCTGATTTTTCCATAAAGGAATTGCAGTATTGATCGATGACTGGATCTTTTCAGCTAATTGCCGATTAGTTGTTTGAACAAGGCGGATCTGCGGCGCTTGCTGAATCGCGATCTGACGTGTCAGTTTCAAATCGTAATCACGTTTTTCTAAAGTAGTTAGTGTTTGGTAAATATCTTGTACTGTTTGTGCATCTAACTGGTTTTGCGTTTTGGCAGCTCTTTTTTGTGCAGCTGACAGGATATTGTCACGGATGTCTTTCTCTTTGACTTCAGCCCCGGCAATATATAAATTTAATTGCTTGTAGTAAGCCAAATTGCGCTGATACAAGCCTTCCAACATCTTATTATCGTTAGTCAATCCTAGCTGCTGGCTAGATAGCTGTTCGGCTGCTCGATCAATTTGCTGACCAACTTTTTCATATTTAGCTTGTACTTCTAATGCTGATCGCTTAATCTTACCAAAAATTTTCGCAACGAAACTGGCTTTTTGCGGTGCCAATTCATCGGGCTTCGTCTCGCTGATCGTAACAACCAAATCACGCAGATTATCACCAATGGCGCCCAATTCTTTATTAGAGACCTGATCTAACACATTTTGAGAAAAATCCGAGATTTCTTTTTGAACATCCGAACCATAACTAATGATCTGTTCCGGATCGAGCCCGTCCAGTTGTTTGGCTAGATCTCTTGCTTTAATTTGATCATCAGGATTCAGGGTTGGCAAAACGGATGCTTTTAGCTCCTGCTGGCCTCTTTCTTCGGTCGAATCATTCATATTCGCCATTTGTCCTCCTAGACAGTCATACTGGTATGTTGACTATGTGCTTTTAAAGTCTGGGCGCGCAGGTACAAGTTTTTGCTTGGCAACAAACTTGTGTATTTTGTATTGCTATCGCGATCACCGATCAAAAGAGATAGTTCATACCCTTCAGCTAACTTCAAATCTAATTCTAACTGGCTTGGGTCCTTTAAATCATCAACTTTAATATCACTTATGTTTTCCCAAGCAATTCGTAATATTTTCTGTTCTTTTTTAGCTATTTTCTGCGGCTCAACAAATTCCAAACCAAAAGCTGTTAATTCGGCAAAACGCCGCCGTGTTTTTTTGGCACCTTTAAAAATAACAATCGGTGTTAAATCAGCTGTACTACCATCACTCACTCTTTTGGACCGGCTGCGATAATTGTCCAAATTCTTTTTTGCTTTGTCCAATAGTAAGTTGCTGCCATCTAAAATTGAACTGGCAAATTTATCAAATTTATTAGCAGCAGTGGCAAGATCCGGTTCATCAGCAGTTCCTGCAGTTGGCGTGCCACCAGCCTTTATATAGCTATCAATAAGCTGCTTTAATTCCGGGATCGCGATATCCTTCAAATCTTTTTGGGTGATCGTAAACGAACCATCCAGAGTGGCAATATACAACTGATAATTCAGACCAACGGTCGAAAGTTCCGTGTAGTACACGCGAGACCAGTCGTAGATAATTTTATGGCGGAAAAAGTACTTATGATCGACCCGAACCAGACCAAAATCACTGATTTCCAGATAAACCCAGCGACGAAAAGATGTCAGGAAAAAATATCCGGAAGCCAGAAGCAGGGTAAAGACGATGCTATAAAACAACCAGTTTTCTGGCATGTGGTTAAGCCAATATAAGGGGGCTAACAATAGCACAGCTGGCAAAATTTTCCACCAATCTCGACGATATACCAATAAGCCTGTCGTTTTCCTGATTTTTTTGGCTGCATTTTTTAATTTTTTGTTATTTTGGGAAATGGCACGATAAAAGAAATAAATGATCGCAGCCGGCAAAATCAAAGATGAGGCCAAACCGATAAAAGCCGCTAACAAATTAAAAAGCAAATAAATGCCCAGAAACCACAAAACAATTTTCCAAAATAACTTCATATCTCTATTTTATCCTGAATAGCAGCATAATTTAGCCTTATTCAGCATAAGAAAAGCCCGATATTCAATAAGGGGCTTCAAACTGGTTTTTCTTTTTTACTTTCTGTTTCTTTTTTATCGCTTAACTTAATCTTTGCGAAAAGATTGTCCATTGACGGATCATCCCCACCAATATTCGTCGTTTTAATCGACTGGAATTTTTCTTTTTTCTTTTTTGCCATAAGTATCACCTATTTAATCTTTTTCTAACTTCATTACGAAAATCAGACATTGTTTTTCCATGATAACGCCAGCAATGTTCCAGATCATGGCGGCCAGCTGCAACACCAGTCAAAAACCTTCATGATGACTGATAATATTGCCAGGAGCGATCTGAAACTGCTGACATAGCCAAAGTGATAATTGAATGTCGTCTTGCCAAACTTTCTCAAAATATTTTGCAAACACTGTCGAATCATAAACAATCAAATCAAAACTATCTTCAGCATACTCAATTCCAGCCGGTTCACAAGTCTCGATAGCAATGCGGGTAATTATTACCCTGCCGCCTGCATGCCAGCCGCAGATCATCCATGGCCAATACTGGTAGACAGCCTGATCATCCACAAAAGCATGGACAGCTGCTTCACGATTAATTTCACCAGCAGCAAGCGATTTATGCCACATTGTAAACCAATCAGCAGCCATAACATCAAGACAAGCTGTCGAATGAATCATAATGCCGGCTGGCAGTAAAGGAATGGCTTCTTTAAAACGATCATGACGGGTTATATAATTGCGAATAATTTTCAGCGCCATCCATTTCCCTTAAGTAAGTTTGGCGAAATCTTTGATCCGTGATTCACCAAAATGTTCAATTTCATAAATCAGAATTTCCGCTGCTGCCTGTGCATCATCAGCTGCATTATGATGGTGCGCCAAGTTCAGACCCAGATCAGCGACTACTGTATCTAGTTTATGGTTTGCCATTTCTGGATGAAATTTTCGAGAGACTGCCACCGTATCAAGACTAAGATAATGTGGCGCTTTCAAGCCATAATAATGTAGCGTTTGTTGCAAAACATTATTGTCAAAACGAATATTATGACCAACAACGATCGGATAATCACTGTACAAATTCTTAATTTCGTCCCAAACAGCCGGGAATTTTGGTGAATCAATCACATCATCAGCTGTCAATCCGTTAATTTCCGTATTCCAATACGAAAAAGCAGTCTCCGGTTTGATCAATGAATACCAATTTTGAGAAATTTTGTTATCAGCTACCAGAGTCAGCCCCAGCGACACAGCTGACCAGGGATCACTGCTAGCTGTTTCGAAATCCATTGCTAGAAAATTCATAGTGCTTTCAGAATCCTCTCATAATGACTACCAGATGCCGAAAAATCAATATTGCGACTGTCTCCAGCATAGGTAAAAGTGATTTTAAGATAGTGGTCAGGTAAAATATCACTCATATATTCAGGCCACTCAACCAAAGTCAAACCATCAGTTCCGATATAATCTTCGAAGCCTTGGTCAGCTGCCCCAATGCCTTCCAAACGATAAGCATCAAAATGATAAACAGGAAACGCCAAACCATGGCCGGTATACTGCTGCATGACTGTGAAAGTTGGTGAATTCACGATGATATTTTTATCCGCACCTAGTTCTTGAACTAAATCGCGCGTGAAAGTTGTTTTGCCGGCCCCTAGATCACCATACAATAGAATCAGATCGCCAGCCGACAAAAAACCCGCCAAACGATGTGCGAGTTTTCGACTGTCAGCTAATGTTTGTTGTTTAAAAATCAGCATCGACTAAATTTTAGCTTATTTCAGGTTGCTGTCGGCCTTACCAAACCATTTCTGCTGTAAAGATTTCATCTGACCATTTTTTTGGAATTTTTCCAAAACAGCATTTACCTTTTGACGCAATAACTTATCTGATTTTCTAAAACCGACCGCTGTATTGTCAGTTGGATAAGCGCCAGTGATGATCTGATAATCTTTAGAGTCCGATAGGTGTTGAATATAATAGCCCGCGTACATCGAATCAACCAAAATGCCTTGAATACGTCCAGCTTTTAGATCCATAAAAGCTTTATCAAACGTGTCATATTTCTCTACAGGACTTTTAACATACTTTTTCAACAAATTTTTATATTGACTGAATTGTGTATCAGCCGTTGAAGCATTTTGGACACCCAGTGTTTTGCCCTGCATGTCGGCAAAGGAACGCATTTTATACTTCGACAGAGTGACAAGTACTTGTGTACCTTTTTTGTAGGGAACTGAGAAGGCAACTTTTTTCTTGCGGGCCGCTGAGACTGTATAGCCATTCCAAATCGCATCGATCTGGCCATTATTCAATAGCTGTTCCTTAGTAGCCCAATTGATTGGTTCCCATTTAACTTTTATCCCTAATTTCTTGAATGTTTTATCAGCCAGATCAACATCAAAGCCAACTAACTTGCCTTGTTTGTTACGAAATCCCATTGGAATAAAAGTGTCATCTAAACCAATTGTTATTTTTTTGGCTTGATCGATCTTATACCAGCCGTCCGTCTTATTTGCTTTAGGTCTGAGCGTCACGTAACCGATGGCAGCAGCGATAATTGCAATGATCAGGACAACGATGCCGATATTGACAAATAATTTTTTCTTGCTATTAGATGTATTCATTTTGTTTTAACCTCTTCTTTAAAATCAAATATTCGATCCGAAATTTTTTTAGCAAACGGCATATCATGTGTAATGACCATTTGTGTGACTGATTTTGCTTTGAGTTCTTTAATAACATCAACGACCTGGTCAGTTGAAAATTCATCTAAAGCCGAGGTTGGTTCGTCGTAAGCTAGAATTTTGGGATCCATTGCTAGGGCCCGAGCAATAGCCACTCGCTGCTTTTGCCCGCCTGATAATTGGTAAGGATATAGACTGGCTTTATCTTCGATCCCGAGTTCGGCCAAGATATGTCGGGCTTTCTCCTCGGCATCTTGCTGCTGAACTTTTTTGACCAGTTGTGGTGCCAAACTAATATTTTCCAAAACTGTAAATTGCGGAAATAGATTAAAATCCTGAAAGATAACGCCAATTAGTCTATTTTGATTCTTCTCTGAAACATTAACCGGCTGCTGATCGATCAGCATACTGCCAGAATCTGCCGTTTCCAAACCGGCCATGATCTTCAGCAGCGTCGTTTTACCAATACCTGATGGCCCCACGATACTTAAAACATCGCCATTATTCACTTCAAGATCCAAATCTCGGAAAATGATTTTGCCATTATATGTTTTGGTTAAATTTTGAATTTTCAGCATTATTGCCACTCCCGATAATTTGCTTCGATTTTTTTCATGATCAAGGTCGCCAGTGCCGTAAAGAACAAATACAGAACAGCTACGATGACATACGGCAGCAGAGTCACATCAGCAACCGCGTGCCCTTGAGCAATGTAGAGAATATCCACAAGACTGATCACATATCCCAAAGAGGTATCTTTGATCAAATTGATCACTTCATTACCAAATGAGGGAAGAACGATTTTAAAGACTTGCGGCAAAACGATTTTTCTAAATGTTTGACCACGGCTAATACCCAAGACTTGAGCTGCATCGTACTGGCCTTGTGGAATCGCTTGAATGCCGCCACGAAAAATCTCAGCCAAATATCCAGCATAGTTTAGGATAAAGACGACAACTGCGGCTGTCATTTTTGGGAAAACAAGTTCATTATTCGTCGCGATCGGCAGTCCGCAGTAGACAAACATCAATTGCAGCATTAAGGGCGTTCCACGAATAATCCACACATAGGCATTTAATAGCCAGCGCAAAATAACAAACTGTGACCGCATACCAATTGCCATTAACACGCCAAGCGGCGTCGCACCAATTAAAGTAAAGATGAATAGACCGATCGTGATATTCAAGCCGCTTAAAATATCCGGCAAGATTGAAATAATGTAATTCATGTTTTCCTCCCTCTCAAAATAAATAAAAAAAGCCCCCTCAATCAATAAAGATTGAGAGGGCGTGTTACGCGGTTCCACCTCTTAATGCTGATCAATTACTTAATCAGCCTCATTGAGTCAAAGACTCTGACGATAACGGTGACCCGGCAGTATTTCGGCTGCACTCGCAGGTGTGGTTCACTTGAATCAAAGGCTAATTTCCAGCACTATCAGCTCTCTTGGCATCTCAACAAGTTACTCTTCTGTTCGTTGTTTTATTTATTTAATTGTCTAGAAGCTTACACGGCCGAAAATAATTTGTCAATCGTTTTTTAAAATAAAATGTACAAATAATCCAAAAGAGACGAATTTATGCAAAAGATATATCTAAAAAAGAAAATAACAAAGGAAAATAGTTCAAAATAGCTTATGCAGGAGTAAATGAACAGTCGGACATGAAAAATAATAAAAGGGCCACAATTAATGACGTTGCAAAAACGGCTGGAGTATCGATCACGACTGTGTCTCGCTATGTCAACGGCAACTACAATAAAATGTCGGCAAAGACACGGCAGAAAATTCAAACGGCTGTGAAAGAGGCTGACTACCACGTTAATCGACAAGCACAAATGCTTAAAAGACAAAACAGTCACTTGATCGGTGTCGTTGTTGCAGATGTTGAAAATTTTTTTTCCTCTTTACTTTTTAAAGGAATTGATGAAATTCTATCCCAAAATGCTTTTCAAATCATTCTGATGAATTCTAATAACTCCAAGGCCAAGGAGCACCAACAAATCGAGCGCTTATTAGAACTCCAGGTAGATGGTATTATTTTGCAGCCTATGGGCCACAGGGCTGCTGAATATCGTTTTTTAAAAAAACAAAATGTGCCAACTGTGATAGTTGATCGCCGAATTGAACATGCGGTCTGGCCAGAAGTCGTGACTGACAATTACGAATACTCAAAAAAACTCGGTGAATTAATGCTGGAAATGCAATATCCGCAAATTCTAGTTCTCAGCGAATCAGTTAATGAGAATACCGCTCGAAAAGAGCGTTATTCAGCTTTAAATGATCTAAAAAAGAATCATCACTTTATTTTAGGATTGATCGAAGTCGCAGAAAATACTTCAGATCACGAAATTTTCGATATTTTAAAAGAAAAAACACACAACTTTCAAATTAAAACAGCTGTTTTTGCCATTAAAGGCCCTCTTTTACTACGATTGATGCGAATCCTAACTCAGCAGCATATTATCGTTCCTGATCAGTTAGGCTTATCAGCTTTCGATGATTGGGAATGGGCAAAATTAACTCACCCTTTAATTACAGCGGTTCAACAAGACCCTAAATTAATTGGCAGTACAGCTGCAAATGTACTGTTAAAAGAAATAACGGAAAATAATTTCGAACAAAAATTAGTGACAGTCAAGAGTGAATTGATCGTTGGCCATTCTTTGTGAAATTTATATAAAATCATTGACAGTATGAAAAATCCATTGTAAGATTTATTTGGCTCTTTAGGAAAACGTTTTCATTATCGAAAAGAACTAAAAACTAAAAAACTAGGAGGTCCTTTCAATGAAAAACAATCAAATTGTCATTAATACATTGGTATTACAGCACCAACACGAGAATGGACAGACACAGATACAGCTTGTTGACCAACTTATCAACGCTGGAATTTGGAACATTGAAGTTCGTCGAGAATATTTTAAACATAACTTACGTGAAATGGAAGCGCTTAATCATGCAAAATTGGGAAAACGTTTAACCTTATTTTATTCAGTCCCAGACGTTCTTTTCGTTGACGGAGAGATAAATTCCAGGTTAACGCAATATTTTTCTGAAGCACTATTGTTTGGTGCTAGTTATGTCAAATTAAATATTGGTGATTTTGGCACTTACAAAGGAAATTTAAAAAAAGAAATTGAAGCCATTCAGCCAAAAAATGTTCAACTGGACGTCGAAAATGATCAGACTGTTTTGAATGGATCAGCTGATAATATTCTCGCTTTTCTCCAAAGCGCTCGAAAAAATGCTGTGAATATTGGCTTTGTCAATGATTTAGGCAATTGGATCTTCACAAAGCAGGATGCGGTTCAAGCAAGTCAAAAGCTTTCATCGTTTACACGCTATATCCATATTAAAAACTATGTTTTAAAAGGCGACAAAGCAGAAACGGTTTCAATTGATCAGGGATTATTAGACTGGAAAAAACTGCTGGATTTAAATGATCCGAATTTACCAGTTGCTTTGGAATACCCAGTGGACACCATGGATAATTTAAAAACTGATATTGGTCTTCTTGAAAACTATTTAGAAAGCCGACAAACTAAATCATGAACTTAATCATCGGTATTCTATTACTACTAACTTTCTTGGGATTCATTTATTTCGTCATGCGCGGCGGCAATATCATGATCGGCTTTTTCTTCATGGCACTTTTGTGGACGATCATCGGCGGTATTCCCTACAAAGTTGCCATCAACGACATTTTTTCACAACCGGCACTAGATTACGGTTCCACGATCGTCGTTATTATTTTCGGATCTTGGTTTGGAAGAGTTCTTGTTGATACAAATATCGCTGGATCAATTAGCGAACAAACAATTCGTGTCAGCAAAAAACACCCAATTATGGCCGCCATTCTAGTCTGTATCGTCACCTCTTTTATCTTTACGAGTTCTTATGGTGTCGGTGCAGTCATTGCGGTCGGTGTTATATTACTACCGATTCTCGAATCACTTGGTTTGCCGAAGAACGTCTCGGTCGTTGCTTTCGTTTTGTCAGTCGGCGCACCAATGTATGTCAATATCGTGATTATTAAACAAATTCAATTATTTTTCCCAAAAGTTCTGTACGCAAGCAAATATCTTACCTATGGCTTTGCGGCAATGATCGTGCAGATGCTCGTTGTCATACTTTTTATTCTCGTGCATGCAAAAGTAATTCATGTTAACGAAGAAAAAATCGAAAATCAGCATCTCGACGACAAAAAGAAATCAGCACCGATCTACAGCTACTTCATTCCGGTCATGCCAGTCTTTATGAATTTAACCTTTGGCTGGCAGCCAGTACCAGCCTTGTTACTATCAATTATTTTGGCACTCTTATTAACCGGAAATATGTCCTCATATCATCACTGCCTAGATATGATCAACGCCACAATCAATAAATCAGTATCCGATATCTCAGGGCTGCTAGTCATGCTGTTTATTTTGACAATGTTTAGTGCGGCCGCTATCAAAAACACTGCTCGTTTCAGCACGATCTTGCATAATGTTATTCCTCACGATCCATTGGTCATTGCAATTGTTTTCGCTATTTTAGCGCCGCTGGCTTTGTTTAGAGGACCGCTGATGGTCTGGGGGGCTGGTTCTGCCACGGCGGCCGTGATTGCCGGAACTGGTTTTTTCAATCAGTATTTTGGATTTGCTCTAATCGTCGTACCAGCAGTTTCAATGGCTGTATCGGCTTGTATTACTCAGTCTTGGAATCTATGGGCACTAGAGTACACAAACTTAGATACGAAAAAATTCTTAATGACTGGTGTTCCGTGGGCTTGGGGTACATGTGCCTTAAATCTGCTGTTAGCAGTTGTCATGTTCAATTAAATTTTTATGGAGGAAAAAATGAAAAATCTAAAGGAATTCAGCAGCGAGTGGTTTCGCTTAGATAATAAAACAGCCATCATTACTGGTGGTGCATCTGGACTTGGGCAATATTACACTCAGGCCCTAATGAAATCTGGTGCTGACGTTCTGGTCGTCAGTCATAGCGAAAACGGCTGGCAGCAGACGGCAGACCTAGTTAAAAACAGCGGTCGCAAAATCGAATTTTTAAAGGAAGATATTACTAAAGCTGGTGCAGCTGAAAAAATTGTCGCTACTGCCATAAAAAAATTTGGTCATATTGATATTTTGATTAACAATGCCGGTCTGCAACGACGAGGCAGCTGGAAAGAATTCAAGGACACAGATTGGCAAGCAGTGATCGAACTCAATTTAAATGCTGGTTATTATCTATCACATGCTGTTGCCCGAATAATGGCCGAGCAAAAATCTGGAAAAATCATTAACATTGCCTCGATGCAATCTTATCGAGCTGGAAAATTTATTTTCCCCTATACAGCTAGCAAACATGCCGTAGTAGGATTGACAAAAGCCTACGCGGATGCACTGGCAACAGATAATGTTCAAGTTAATGCCTTGGCACCAGGCTACATCGATACACCAATGACACAGGCTTTGCGTGACGATAAAGCACGTAATACAGAAATTTTAGCTCATATTCCAGCTAATCATTGGGCTGATCCATCCGAGTTGATGGGTGCCATTGTCTTCTTGTCCAGCGCGGCATCGGATTACATCACTGGCGTTACTTTGCCGGTTGATGGTGGTTATTTATTAAGATAAAGGAGAATTTAAAAATGAAAGTCGTTGTACCTAAATTATTATCACAGGCAGGCAAGGATTACCTGACTGACCACAATTTTGACTTGATCGAAGCTGCTGACAATAGTCAAGAAAGTATTTTGAAAGTCGGCAAAAATGCTGATGGCATTATTTTAATGACAGATCCATTTGATAATAAGACCTTAGAGCAGTTTCCAAATTTAAAAATTATTGCTCGTCATGGCGTTGGTTTTGACAATGTTGACTCGCAATTCGCTGGAAAACATGGTGTTTGGGTAACGATCACACCAATGGCCAATGCAGCTACAGTCGCTGAAACGACCATTGCTGAGATCTTAGATCTATCAAAAAATCTGACAAAAATATCAGATGAGATGCGTCAAGGACATTTCGATTATAAGTCCAGCCACATGGGCTTTGACCTAGCGAACAAAAAATTGGGTGTCATGGGTTACGGCCGAATAGGCAGACTAGTTGCGAAAAAGGCTGACGCCTTAGGAATGGATGTCCTGATATTTGATCCTTTTGTCAAAGAAACAGCAGTTGGCCGCTTAGTTGATCGTGATACCTTGATCAGCCAATCAGACGTGATCACCTTGCATTTAGCTGTTACCGATGAAACCACGCACGCTTTTGGGAAACGTGAATTTGCTATGATGAAAAAATCTGCTTCGCTGGTCAATTTAGGTCGTGGTGCACTAGTTAACGAACAAGATCTTATCAACGCTTTGAGAACAAAAGAAATTCAGTCTGCTGCTCTTGATGTTTTTGAAGACGAACCACTTCCACTAAGCAGTGATTTTTATACATTGGATAATGTGCTATTAACACCGCATATTGCCTCAAACACAGTGGAGTGCATGGCACGCATGGCCGTGGATTCTGCTAGCGAAGTCGTACGGGTTCTATCCGGCGAGCAGCCAAAATGGGCAATTAATCAAGTCAAGTAAGCAGATAAAATATATACTGATCAAAATTAAAGTCCAACAGCAATTGTTGGACTTTTTTAGCAGTCTATGTTGACGCTTATTGTTTGCAATGAAAAATCATTATTTGGTCTACGAACCAGAACTAGTGCTTTTTAAAAATCGGTCAAAAAGGCCAATCGTGCTGTCGCTATGTAGATAAGCAGCAATACGATAAGCATGTTTAATTTTTTCATTTTGTTTGCCTTGATGCTGGACACGGTTTTCGACAATACCGGTCAAAAACAGCAGCCAGGTTTTGAAATTAAAATTAACCGACTGGTGTATTTGCCAAGATTCGGCTATAGTCAACAAATAACTAGTCATCTGTCGTTCTTGGCCGATAATGCTGCTGCTTAAAGCAGAGATAAGCATCTGGCCAATACCAATAGAGACACAATTTGAAATTTTCTTAAGCTGATTACATCTCATAATATGTGTAATGTAAGGTTTTATTTGTTTAATATCTAGTAAATTTAGCGTCCAAGTTAAAAGACGCAAGTCATAATATTGCCATTCTTGGACATCGAAAAAAAATTGATCAATTTATTTTTTTCACTGATACTAGCATGCTTATTAGTATCAAGACGGCATATTGTGGCTTTGATCATCATTGTCTGATGAAAAATCAATCGATTCATTTTCTTGTCACGATACTGTCGACGATAAAATATCCATAGTTGCTGCAACTGCTGACGATCATTTCGAACATAGGCATGCAGCAAAATTGTTTCCAACTTTTCAATATTAGATTCCTCAAGCCCGAACACAGAACAAAAATATTCATCGAATGAGATATTCAACGTTTTGCAAAGCAAATAAAGTGTATAGTCGCTAGGTTCAGTTTGATTATTTTCTATATGCGACACAGTTGATTGAGAACCAACTAAGTCGCCTAACTGTTTCTGAGAAATGCCTCTTAACTTTCTGATTTGTTTGATGATAGATCTGTGTATTTCACTCATTTTTTAATCAACTCGCCAATATGCAATTCTGCATATTTATCATTTTTATTTTTTCCCAATTGTATATTGGAGAAATTGGGCGGTGGCATCGAGTTGAATATTGACAACAATGTTAAACGTTGACCATATTTAATAAGCCCCCCAATTGGATTAACACAATGTATTGAAAACATCAGTCGTTGCAGGTTTAGCAATTCATTATAGGGATAATTAGCAAATTGATTAACGACGTTGTTCAACAAAAGTTGTGTTCCATTAAGAAGGGACAGGAAGAATTTAGTGAGAGAGAAAGAAAAAATTGTTCGAAAAAAGTTATACAAGTCTGGCAAAAATTTTGTGATCGCAAGTGTCCTATCACTAGTTGGAATCAGCGGATTCGGTCTATCAGCTAGTGCTGAAAGCACGGTTGCAAATCCAGTAGCTGCCACAGCAGCAGCTCAGACAGATCAAGCAGCCACGACCGATCCGGTAAAAGAAGCAGCAGCCACAACGGCAGATACCAAGACCAATGATTCACTGCCAAACAGCACGACAAGCACAGACCCGAAACCAACCGATACAGCAAGCAGCGACAAAGACCTGGGCACCTCCCCAACAGCTTCACTAGTGAGTCAAACCACTCAGATTACAGCCAATGATACCAGCAGTCAGTTGTCAAATCAAAATAATACTAGCAGTCAGCAAACCGGTTATAGTGCTAAAAATATTCAAACGATCAACGGCAAAACTTATTTTATTGATGAAAATGGTCAAGCCAAGAAAAATTTCGCGATCACAGTAGATGGGAAACTTTTATATTTCGATAAAGATAGCGGCGCTTTGGCCTCCACTGACACTTATCAGTTCCAGCAAGGGTTATCCAGCGAAAATGATGATTACAGCAAGCATAATGCTGCTGCAGGTGTGAGTGAAGACAACTATACATCTGTTGACGGCTATTTGACCGCCGATAGTTGGTATCGCCCCAAAGATATTTTGTCCGATGGTCAAGACTGGACAACATCCTCAGCCAACGATATGAGGCCTTTATTAATGACATGGTGGCCGGATAAGACAACTCAAGTTAACTATCTAAACTATATGAAAAGTCTAGGCCTCAGTGATGAGCAGAATGCTTTTACTAATAACGACAGCCAAGATTTTCTCAATCAAGCTGCTGAAAATATACAAGCTAAAGTTGAACATAAAATTAGTCAAGCAGGCCAAACGCAATGGTTGAAAGATATCATGACAGCCTTCGTTAAAAGCCAGTCCAATTGGAATATCAGTAGTGAATCGCAAACAACCGGTGATGATAAGGACCATTTGCAAGGTGGTGCTTTGCTGTACGTCAACAGCGGCCTCACACCCGATGCTAATTCTGATTATCGTTTATTAAACCGCACACCAACTAACCAAACCGGCACACCTTTATACAAAATTGATCCAACACAAGGCGGCTATGATTTTCTTTTAGCTAATGATGTTGATAACTCCAATCCAGTCGTTCAAGCTGAGCAATTAAATTGGATGTACTATCTAATAAATTTTGGTTCGATCACGAATAACGATCAAGATGCTAATTTCGATAGTATCCGCATCGATGCAGTTGATAATGTCGATGCCGACTTGCTGCAGATCGCAGCCGACTATTTTAAGGCAGCTTATAGTGTTGATCAAAATGATGCCTTATCAGATCAGCATCTTTCCATTCTTGAAGATTGGAGTGACAATGACGCTGAATATGTTAAAAATAACGGTGATAACCAGTTATCAATGGACAATAAAATGCGATTGTCTTTGAAATATTCATTAACAATGCCTTTTACTGATAAAAATGGTCATCAGCAAAGAAGCGGTTTGGAGCCCTTGATCACAAACAGTCTGGTCGATCGCAGCAATGATTCAGCCACGAATGGTGCACAACCAAATTACTCTTTTGTACGTGCTCATGATTCTGAAGTTCAGACGGTTATCGCTGAAATTATTAAAGAAAAAATTGATTCTAGCTCCGATGGTTTAACACCAACGGCAGATCAATTAGCTGCGGCCTTTCAAATCTACGATGCCGATCAATTGCAGACTAATAAACAATTTACGCAATATAACATCCCCAGTACTTATGCACTTCTGCTGACAAATAAAGATACGGTACCACGTGTTTATTATGGTGATTTATTTACTGATGATGGTCAGTATATGGCCAGCAAATCGCCTTATTATGATGCGATCAATAATCTGTTGAAATCACGGATCAAATATGCTGCCGGCGGCCAAAAGATGGCGATTCAATATATGCAGGGCAGTCAGGACATGCCAAACGACAGTTATCGCGGTGTTTTGACTAGTGTCCGCTTTGGTCAAGAGGCCATGACAGCTCAAGATATCGGCAGCAGGCAAACACGCACAGAAGGTATGGCGGTTATTCAAAGCAATAATCCCGATCTTAAATTAGCTGTCAATGATAAAGTTGTCGTCAATATGGGGGCTGCGCATAAAAACCAAGCTTATCGGCCAACACTGATCACGACAGTCAATGGCCTTGATAGTTACGAATCTGATCAATCAGTGCCGGCAAACGATATCAAATATACGAATGCGCTAGGACAATTAATTTTTAACAGCTCTGATATTTTCGGCACGGCCAATCCGCAAGTTTCTGGCTATTTAGCTGTCTGGGTACCAGTCGGTGCTGCCGATACGCAAGACGCACGTACACAAAGCAGCGAACAAACAACAACCGATGGCCAAACACTGCATTCTAATGCAGCACTTGATTCACAAGTAATCTATGAAGGTTTCTCTAACTTCCAGTCCATCCCGAACCAAACATCGAACTATGCCAATGTAAAAATTGCTGAAAATACCGAACTTTTTAAGAGCTGGGGCATCACAAATTTTGAATTCCCACC
The DNA here is from genome assembly GCF_004102045.2 of Oenococcus sicerae. Taxonomy (GTDB): domain Bacteria; phylum Bacillota; class Bacilli; order Lactobacillales; family Lactobacillaceae; genus Oenococcus; species Oenococcus sicerae. The sequence continues at coordinate 532,720 of NZ_CP029684.2, forward strand.
ACAATATCGCTCCAGCACGGACAAGAGTTTCTTAGATTCAATTGTCCAAAATGGATATGCCTTTACTGATCGCTATGATTTAGGTTTCAATACACCGACTAAATATGGCACAGTCGCTCAATTACGAGATGTGATCAAAGCACTGCATGCTACAGGCATTTCAGCCATGGCTGACTGGGTCCCGGATCAGATCTATAATTTGACCGGTCTTCAGATCGTGGCTGCGACCCGCGTTAATGATTCCGGTATCTATGACGAAGATTCTGTCATAGACGATTCTCTTTATGCAGCCCAAATTAAAGGCGGCGGTGCTTACCAAGCTTTGTATGGCGGTGCTTTTCTGGATCAAATCAAGGCACGATATCCATCCCTGTTTCAGGTGAAACAGATTTCGACCGGCATGCCGATGAATCCTGACGAAAAAATTGCCGAGTGGTCAGCTAAATACTTCAACGGCAGCAATATTCAAGGCCGTGGTGCTTATTATGTTTTAAAGGATTGGGCCAGCAACAATTATTTCGAAGTCGTTTCCGCTAATCACGCTAATGCTTTTTTGCCAAAACAATTATTAAACGAAAGCTCAGACACAGGCTTTATCTCAGACGGTCAAGGCATCAACTACTATTCAACCAGCGGTTACCAGGCTAAAAACACTTTCATTGAAGACAGTGATGGCAACTGGTATCATTTCGATGAAAACGGATATATGCAAATCGGTTTTCAAATGATTAATAATAAACATTATTATTTCTTAACAAATGGGATCGAGCTTCAAGATGCCTACTTGCAAGATGCCTCGGGTAAAAGTTATTACTTCGATCAGCGCGGCCAAGGTTCCTGCAATGATTACTACATGGATAAAAATAAACAATGGCGCTACTTTGACCAAAATGGTGTCATGGCTCAGGGCTTGACGTCAGTGACATTAGCCGGCAGCAAACATGATCAATATTTCGGTCTATCAGACGGCATACCAGTAAAAGGACAAGCTGTCAGAGATGCCAACGGACAGTTGCGTTATTTTGCCTCAGATTCTGGTGACATGATCGTCAATCGTTTTCAAAAATTATCAGATGGATCATGGGCTTACTTTGCTGCTGATGGCATTGCCTTAACAGGACTTCAAAAAATTGCCGGTCAAACATTATATTTCGATCAACAGGGTCGACAGATCAAAGGTAAAGAAGTGAGTGACAATCAAGGGAACTTACACTATTTTGATGCTGATTCCGGTGACATGCTCACAAACCGTTACGCAGAATTATCAGATGGGTCGTGGGCTTACTTTGCTGCTGATGGCATTGCCTTAACTGGTGATCAAACGATCAATGGCCAGCATCTCTATTTTGACGATCAAGGCCGACAGATCAAAGGACGCAGTATTGTCGATGATAGCGGCACAACACATTATTACGATGCCACTTCCGGTGAATTAGTCGCCGATTGATATTATTTTAAGAAACAAGCATCATAAAAAGCCTGCTTAAGCAGGCTTTTTTGTTTTAACTAATTTTTATCCAAAAAGGTCTTAATTGCTTTTTTGACCCAGCTGATCGATCAATTCAAAGAAGCGATCATGATCGACTTTCGTAACCAACGTGACCGGACGACCGCCATCAGTTTCAAAGGTTCGACCGGCCGATTGGCCACTAACAGAGACATCGCTAGTGACTTGTTTGCTCTGAACAACATCCGGAAATTCACTATAAAGGGTCGTTAGAACATCCCACATGAAATAAGTTGAATTTGTTTCAAAATGTTCCAAGGGTGGAACTAAAGCATATCCTTGACCGATCAGATCCAGTGCTGGAAAACGGCGTTCCGAAGCCCAATGCTGGCGAATATCGCGAGTCAAAGGCACCTGCCGTGTGCTTTCCAAGCCAACCATGTGAATTTCAATCTCACTATCCCAAACCTTTTTGACTGCTTGAGGATCCCAGTAAGCATTCCACTCAGTGGTACCATCTTGCTCGGGCTCTGCCACGTTACCGCGATTGTCCATCGTGCCGCCCATCCAGTATAATTTTTCAATTTTTTTGGTAATCGTTGGTTCGATTTCAAGGGCACGGGCTAAATCACTCAAAGGACCCGTCATGACTAGTGTTGTTTTCTCAGATTCAGCCAACAATTTTTCGATCAGATCCAAATGGGCTGGCTTAGCTGCAGCCTGTGTTTTGATTTGACCGCTTTCATTCAATAGCGGAAAAGCATCAAAAGAAAAAGCATCCATGCGCCACTCTTTAGGAAAAGGATGTACGGCTCTAGAATCAGAGGCAGCTGGGGTAATTTTGCGGCCTTGGCCAAATCGATCAATGAGTTTGCGCGTGGCTGATAAGGCTGGTTCTAAATATGAATCAGCTCCCATGACACCAACACCCGTCAGATTGACGTCATCCATTTGCATTAACAACAGCAAAGAAACTAAATCATCAACACCGCCATCATGGCTGAAATAAACATTATGCATTTTCTAATTCTCCTAGAACGTATTTTAAATGACTCAGTCAGATCCGGTTTGAAAAACTGTGATCGATTCGACGTGCATCGTTTGTGGAAATTGGTCAATCGGTAAAACAGGTTTAGCAATGCGATAGCCTTCTGATTTGATCAAAACAGCATCTCTCGCTAAAGTAGCCGGATTGCAAGAAATGTAGATCAATTTGGCCGGTCTCATCATGCCAAGTGCCCGAATCAAGTCGATCGTTAAACCTTTTCGAGGTGGATCAACAAAGACCAGATCTGGTTTGATCCCTTGCTGTGCCCAAATGGCAAACTGTTTTGGCGCATCTTCAGCAATAAATTCGGCATTTTGAATGTGATTGGCTAGTAAATTCTTTTGAGCATCATCAACGGCCGATTTCACGACTTCAACACCAATGACTTTTTTAACTTGATCAGCAATCGACAAGCCGATCGTCCCAATGCCCGAGTAAGCATCTATCGCAAGTTCGTTTCCTTTAAGTTCAGCCAATTGAGCCGCTTTCGTATATAAAATAGCTGTCGTTTGTGGGTTAACCTGATAAAAAGAATTGACTGCAATTTCGAAATCAAGACCCAATAATGTATCGTGAATCACGGGTTCACCAAACAGAATGCGATTATCCAGACCTAGCTGGACGTTTGTCTGCTTGGGATTATAATTCAAGATCAAGCTGGTTAAATCTGGTATTTTCGCAGTTATTGCAGCAATGATCGACCGCTCTTGCGGCAGCTTTTTTTTCGTCGATATGATCGCGATCATCATTTGCCCTGTGTGATAGCCGCGCCGCACCAAAATGTAGCGCAACAAGCCTTGACGGGTGATCTCATCATAAGCCGTTATGTGAAAATCGTTTAAAACATCGCGAACAGTGCCAACAGCAGCGTCAATTTTCGGATCATTAAGATAATAATCATTGATCGGTACCAGCTTATGCGAGCCGCGCCGATAAAAACCAGTCACTAGTTTGCCATTTTGAAATTTGACCGGAATAACGGTCTTATTGCGATAATGAGTCGGATCGGCCATTCCTAATGTTGGTAAAATCTCAACGTCATCAATACCCGCTTTGTGAAACAACTGCTGAATCTGCTTTTGCTTAAAAACCAGCTGTGCTGGATAAGCCAAATTTACCAAGGGTGCAATGCCGCTCGCGATCATCTCGGGATGTTTAATTGTCACACGGTCAGCGGAGACTTTGATCCTATCGATCACGCGACCAAAAGCGTAAGAATTCAAAACACGTGTGACAGATAACTTGATGACCTCGCCAGGCAGTGCATCAGCTACAAAAATCGGAAAATCAGCTACTTTCACAACGCCGAGTCCTTCATAAGTTAGATCGACAACATCAGCAATTAATTCTTGATTTTTGACTAAATCGGAATAACTTTTTTTGTTCACTTGTGTGTGCCTGAATTCTTTTTCATTTCTTTAGAAGCTGTTTTGAATTCTTCTTCAGCTCTTTTAATCATAACTTCGTTTGCTGTTTGTGCTTTTGTTCTAGAACCGGGTTTCATTTTGGAAGTCTCAGCGATAAATTCAATGTGCCCTTGCAGATTTTTAAAAGTCATTGGTGCAACACCGCCGAATTCACCATCCAGGTTAACTTTCATTTTGTCATTAGATAAGGGTTCCACTTTGACCTCGCTGGTTTTAATATAAGTCACTAGTTTATCTTTGATATGCGAACCATTATTAAGCGCTTTTGTGATCAAATTGAAAAGCTGCGCTATATTAGATTTTTCGACAATTAATAAAGAAAATTTGCCGTCATCTAATTTTGCATCAGGAACAATTTTTTCAAAACCACCGACTGAATTAGTCAAAGCCAGCAAGATCATACTGACGTCGCCTTCAAATTGACCGCCATCATAAGTGATGCGAACTGGTACAGATTGAATACGCGTAATTAATTCGGCACCTTTCGTGATATAAGCTAAATAGCCGTAAAGTGTCTTTAACATCGATGGTACTTCATAAGTCAGTTCTGAAAGCGTTCCGAGCGCGCCGATATTCATAAAATAATTAAGCTGTGCATTCCCGGAAGTAATTTCACCAATGTCCATTTTGATCGTTTCATGCCGATTGATCGTCTTGGCCGATTCAACTAAATCATCCCGCGGAATTTTTAAAGCTCTCGCATAATCATTGGTTGTGCCAGACGGAATCACAGCCATGAGAGGGCGTGTTTCCAAACTAGAAATACCATTCACGACCTCATTGACAGTGCCGTCGCCACCAGCAGCCACGATCAAATTAAAACCATCTTCAGCAGCACGCCTTGCTTCATCACGCGCTGAAAAAGCCTTTGGCGTTGTCTCATAAATGGACGTTTCATAGCCGGCTTTTTCGTAAACTTTCATGATATCTAATAAATCGCGTTGGATCGCTTCACGACCAGAGGATGGGTTATAAATAATTCGAGCTCGTTTCATATATTTTCATTATAGAGGAAACGCATTCCAGCAAGAGCAATTGATCATAATCTCAAAATAAAAACCACTTTTAAAAGTGGATTAAAACACAACAACATTGCTGAGATGGGCGTTATCTCTTTTTTAATTCTGTCAGCAAGATCTGATTAACAACTTTTGGATTGGCATTACCATGAGTGGCCTTCATAACCTGTCCGGTCAAATAACCGATCGCACGGTCCTTGCCACCTTTAAAATCATCAATTGACTGCTGGTTATTATCCAAAACGTCATTGATCATCGGTGTTAATTTAGTTGGATCAGACAATTGCACCAAACCATGTGCTTCGACATAGGCTTTAGGTTCTTGGCCATCTGTGATAGCTGTGAAGACTTTTTTGGCTTGTTTAGTGGAAATCGTGCCATCATCAATTAGTTTGATCATGGCTGACAAGTTTTCCGGTGTTAACTTAGTATTTTGCAGATCTAACTGAGTATCATTCAAATAGGCATTCACATCGCCGATCAAATAATTAGCTGCTCTCTTCGGATCAGCACCATTTGCAACAGTTTCATCGTAGAAATTAGACATCTCCAGAGTCTGGATCAAGACCTCAGCATCCTTTTCGGGCAAACCGAAATCGCTGGTGTAGCGGTCCACGCGTTTCTCGGCTGCTTCAGGCAGATGTAATTTGACTTCTTCGATCCAGTCATCAGAAACATGGATCGGCGGTAAATCTGGTTCTGGGAAATAGCGATAATCGTCAGCCCCTTCTTTGACACGCATGAGAATCGTGGACTTAGTCGGTTCGTCAAAACGACGCGTCTCTTGACCGATCGTGTGTCCAGCCATTAATTCATCGCGCTGGCGCTGTTCTTCATAAGCCAAAGCAGTTCTGACATATTGGAAAGAATTAACGTTTTTGATTTCTACCTTTGTTCCAAAATGCGGCGCACCGATCGGGCGAACAGAAATGTTCACATCAACTCGCATTGAGCCTTCCTGCATTTTGACATCTGAAATGCCCGTAAATTGAATCAGTTGGCGTAATTTTTCTAAATAGAAATAAGCCTCGTCCGGACTGGCAATATTGGGTTGAGAAACAATTTCCACCAAAGGTGTTCCCTGACGATTTAAATCAACCAATGAGTAGCCTTTACCAGAATGTGAATTCTTGCCGGCATCTTCTTCGACATGCAGCTCTTTAATACCGATCTGCTTGATCTGGTTATCGGATAATTTGATCTGAACATGGCCATCATGCCCGATCGGTGTCTGTTGTTGAGTCACTTGATAAGATTTCGGGTTATCAGGATAGACATAGTTCTTTCGGTCCCAGTGAACATTGCGCGTAATCTGCGCATTCAGGGCTAGTGCAGCCATCATGCCAGATTCCAAAGCAGCTTTATTAGCGCTTGGCAAAACACCTGGATAGCCCCAGTCGATCACATTTGTATTTTCATTTGCTGGATCACCGAAATTAACCGGCGAAGGTGAAAAAGCTTTGGATTTTGTTTTTAATTCAACGTGGACTTCAAGACCGATCGTGGTTTCAAAACTTGACATTAGAAATTCACCTCCGGATGTTTCGTAAACAACTGGCTTGCTTGCTCAAAAGCATAAGCTGTTTGATAAATTGTACTTTCATCAAAGGGTTTGCCGATGATCTGCAAACCAACGGGCAAGCCGTCCGAGAAGCCTGCATTCAAAGACATGCCTGGCAGTCCAGCCAAATTAACCGGGATCGTCAACAAATCATTCATGTACATTTTGACTGGATCGTCATTTTCTGAGCCAAGATCAAAAGCTGTCGAAGTCGTTGTCGGGCCTAAAATAACATCATGATCCTTAAAAACCTTGGCAAAATCTTGGATGATCAAAGTCCGTACTTGCGCGCCTTTTTTAAAGTAAGCATCGTAAAAACCAGCCGATAAAGCAAAAGTACCTAACATGATACGACGCTTGACCTCAGCACCAAAACCCTCGGAACGCGTCTGCACATAGAGATCTTCTAGTGTTTCGCCTTCTTTTCTGGCCGAAAAACCATATCTGATACCATCAAAACGCTGCAGATTAGATGAAGCTTCCGATGAAGCCAAAATATAATAAGCTGCAATTCCGTACTTGGAATGTGGCAAGGACACTTCATCAACTTCAGCGCCTAGCGATTCAAATTTAGCAATCACTTGTTTGATAACTTTTTTGACACCTTCATCAATGCCAGCAGCAAAGTACTCTTTGGGCACACCGATACGCAAGCCCTTCACACCTGCTTCAATACCCTTAGTAAAGTCAGGAACTGCTTGATCTTCGCTAGTCGTATCGCGCTGATCCTTGCCAGCAATTGCGGAGAGGACACGTGCATTATCTTTAACAGTGCGTGTAAAAGGACCAATTTGATCCAAGCTCGATCCAAAGGCAATCAAACCCCAACGAGAAACACGGCCATAAGTTGGTTTCAGACCCACAATGCCATTAAAAGCAGCTGGTTGTCGGATCGATCCGCCAGTGTCCGAGCCTAAAGCTACGGGTACGATCCCAGAAGCTACAGCTGAAGCCGATCCACCTGATGAACCGCCGGGTACTTTCGTGTGGTCCCAAGCATTTGCTGTTTTGCCAAAATACGAAGTCTCTGTCGAACCGCCCATGGCAAACTCATCCATGTTCGTCTTGCCGATCGTGATGGCACCCAGACTAGTCAATTTTTCGATCACAGCGGCGTCATAAACAGGCACAAAATTATCCAAAATATGTGAAGCCGCCGTGGTTCGAAGACCCTTAGTTACGAGATTGTCTTTGATCGCGAAAGGAATGCCTGACAGAATATTCTGAAAATCGATACCCTTTGCGTCAAGTTCAGCAGCGTGTTTTAACGCATTTTCTTCATTCAGCGTGATATAGGCATTAATTTCACTTTGGGAATTCTTAGCTTTTTTTAAAGCTGCCTTAGTTAGATCAACGGCCGAAATCTCTTTATTGATCAGCTTATCGTGCAGGCTGGTTAAATTTTCATTAAAAAAATCAGTCATCTCAGCTCTCCTCATCGATAATCGCCGGCACTTTGATTTGACCATCTTGTGTCTCAGGTGCATTTGCTAGTAAAGCCGCCTTTTGACCAGATTTGACCGCAATATCGTCTCTTAGAACATTGATATTATTAGAAACAGTATAAGTTGGTTCAACGCCATCGGTATCAACCTCATTTAATGTTTCAACTAAATCCAAGATATTAGCTAATTGACCAGTTAAAAGATCTAATTGCTGATCGTTAAAATGTAATTTCGCAAGCTGCGCAACATGAGCTGCATCTTCTCGTGGTAACGATTTTGACATAGTGCCTCCTTGCTAAAATTCTAACAGTTTGTCAGCTCGACAAAAAGAAAAAGCGGAATCAAATTCCGCTTACGACTTATCACATTTTATGTTTTACAAGACTTTTATAGCGAGAGTACCAGAGATCGACATAATCCTGGGAAAATGGACCGGCATGATCATTGATCATTTTGATCAAAATCTTTGTGTGTGCCTGCAATATTTCGTCAATTTCTGGCGGGTAATGCCAAAGCTGGCTATGGTCAACATATTCATCAGCATCCAAAAGGTGTTTTGTACCATTCGTCAAAACCTTGATGTCCAAATCATAATCAATATACTTTAGCGCCTCTTTGTCCATGACATATGGACTAGCAAGATTGCAATAGTAACTAACGCCATCTCCACGAATCATGGCAATAATATTAAACCAATATTTTTTATGAAAATATAATAATGCCGGTTCATGGGTCACCCAACGCCGACCATCATCTTCAGTCACGAGCGTGTGGTCATTTAAACCAATGATCGAATTCTCACTAGTCTTTAGAACCATTGTATCGCGCCAAGTCCGGTGTAAATGGCCGTCGTGCTTGTAACTTTTGATCGTGATAAAGTCGCCTTCTCGCGGATTGCGAGCTGCGTCTTTAGCCATAATCCTACCTCAAGACATTTCGTCTTCGTTTAAAGTTTAGCACAGAAAAAGATCCGTCTTTTAGGCTTAAGTTTTTTAAATAATTTCCGGATGCAGTTTCATCCACTGGTAACTAATAATTGCCGGCGCCGTTGTAATACTTTTAGCTTCGATCTTGGCTTGGAGTTCTGAGAAAGTTACAAAAATTGTTTTCACAAACTCACTAGGATCAAAATCTTTGTCGACCTTACCGACTAAATCAGATAAAAGCATCAAGTGAGTTGCTTCATTTGTAAAACCCTCACTAGTCGTAATCACAAAGATTTCTTTAGCCTTGCGATAATCTAATCCCAATTCCTCGCGAGCTTCTCGAAGAGCAGCGATTTTCGGGTCTTCGCCATCATTGATCAAGCCAGCTGGAAAACTCGTCCGTTCTTCATTAAGACCCGCTCGATATTCTGTGCCTAATGCGAATTTTGTTTGACCATCAATTTGTACAGGCGCAATAAAAGCAACAGCGTTGCCGTGCAAAACAACTTGCCGTTTAACCGTCAAGCCGTCCGGTGTTTTGATTTTTCGACTGACAACATCAAAAATATCGCCGTGAAAATTTTTCTCTTCTTTAACAATTTCGCCTTTTTCACCCATGATCTTTTTCTCCAATGACTCGATCGATCAGTTCTGCTGGAAAGCCTTTGCCGTATAAATAAGCACGCACTTTATAAGTTCTTTGTCGGCCGTATTTTTCATAACGCAACCAAATTTTGTCGGTCACAGCACGTACATTGGCTAGCTGCTGGTCCTCATCAACTTGAAAATCAAGTCGCTCAACTACCTGTTTGATCAAATCGCTATGATAGCCTTTAGCAAATAAAGCCTGATTAATTTTCTGTTTTTGCTGAATAATTGAATTTTTCGCATAATGTTTCTGAAATTTTTCAGCTAAATTAAAAGCATTTTCAATCTGGTCATCAACCGGATAATCTTTCAGTGCTGCATCAATATCATTTTGGAAAACGCCGACCGCTCGCAATTTTCTATCGATGACAGCTGGTCCTAGCGACGATAAATTAGCTTGTGTACGGACAAAATTCTCAGCATAAACACGATCGTCTAAATACTTTTCTGCCTTTAAGTGTGCAATCGCTGATTGAATAGCACTGGGACTGAAATCCAGACCACGTAATTTTTGCAAAACTTCTTTCTCTGTTCTTAAATGATGAGATAAAAAAGTCAAAGCTTTGGAAATAGCTTGGGCACTTTCTTCGTATTTTTTGATCTCGATAATGTCTTTTTCATTCAGCTGACGATTTTTCATCAGACCAAATTTAATTAGCGTCATTTCCGAAACACCAAAAGCAAATTTTCCGTCAAGTTCTAAATTATAACGGCCCTTGGTTTTTTGTGTTGAAATTTTGCTGATCGTCTGCGTCATCTACGTCCAATACTACGATTTCAAATTTAAATTTCGAAGTTGTTCCAATTTTTGATCAGATATTTATCATCAATTTCTGGATCCTGAGAAGTTAAAATCTTCGGACCATCATGCGTGATAACCAAGGTATGTTCAAACTGTGCCGACCAGCCGCCATCTTTAGTTGATACGGTCCAGCCGTCGCCAGCGTAATCAGTCTTGACTTCCCAAGTTCCCGTGTTGACCATTGGCTCGATCGTAATCGTCATGCCCGGCCGCAAGCGCAGGCCGTGACCTGCAACGCCGAAATGAGGTACTTGCGGATCTTCATGCATTGTCGGTCCAATGCCATGGCCAATGTATTCACGAACGTTTCCAAAATGATTTTCATCAGTCACATAATGATCAATTGCTGCACCGATATCACCGATCCGGTTGCCAACAACCGCTTGGTCAATACCAATATAAAGCGCCTGATGAGCGACTTGATACAAGCGTTCGATCTCAGGACTGACAGTACCGACGCGATAAGTCCAAGCGGAGTCTGCCAAACCATGATCTTTTTCAACAACAGTATCTACTTTCACAAGGTCGCCGTTTTCCAAAATTAATCCCTTGCGCGGAAAAGCATGTGCGACTTCATCATTCACCGAAACAGTCACAGCATATTTAAAACCCTCAAAACCAATTTGGCTCGCAATTGCACCATGGCCTTCAATGTAAGCCCGCGATTTTTCTTCAATAATCCAAGTGTCCAACCCTGGCTTGATCAAATTTCTTAACATGAGGTGCATGCCGGCAAGCACATCGCCAGCTGTGTTCATTTCTTTTATTTCATTGACACTTTTTAATGTAATCATACCTTCGATTATATGCCTTCTATTTCGCTTACTTGCTCTCTTTCTCAACATAAATCGGCCGCCGTTTGCTCTCTAAAAAAATGGCCGCAATATACCGACCAACGATCCCTAAACTAAACATCTGCAGGCCGCCAAAAAACATAATGATCACAGTAATCGTTGTCCAACCACCGATTGCGATCGTCGGATCCAAAAGCTTGCGCACGATCACAAAAATGCCGCCCATCATAGCCACCAAGGTCGTTAATAAGCCCAATACGGTGACCATTGTCAATGGAAATGTTGAAAACGAAATGATACCCGTCATGGCATATTTGATCAGTTTCCAAAAACTCCACTTGCTATGGCCTTTGCTTCGAGTAATGTTCTCATAACTCATATATTCAGTTTTAAAACCGACCCAAGTAAAAAGTCCCTTGGAAAAACGTTGATTTTCCGGCATTGATAAGATCGCTTTTGTGACCTGCCGAGTCATGATGCGATAATCGCGAGCACCGCTGACGATATTCGTGGCGGATATTTTAGAAAGAAAGCGATAAAAGACAGTCGAAAACCAGCTGATAACAGGATTCTCACCTTTTCGGTCCAACCTTCTAGTCGCAACAATATCTAATTGATCATCAACTAATTTTTTGAGCATCGGTGCTAACAAGGCAGGCGGATCCTGCAAATCAACATCCATCAGAGCAATAAAATCATAGTTTTTGGCGTAATTGAGGCCAGCATAAATAGCGGCTTCTTTGCCAAAATTGCGTGAAAAGGAGACAAAATGAATTGAGGCATCAACTTGCTGAATTTGCTTGATCTCAATCAAACTTTTGTCCACGGAACCATCGTCAATATACCAGATATCAACTTTCAAATTCGACAAACTACCCGGCAAAGACTTCAGTGCGTCCTGTGTCAGATTTTTCTGAACATTTTCATAAAAAGGAATAATATTATCTTCTTCGTTATTGACTGGAACGATGATCGCTAGCGAAGGATAATTGAATTCAGTCATACTCATAGTTTATAAAATTTTTGTAAATAATACAGCGGAATACCAATTGCCACGATCAGCAGAGAAATAATAATACCAAATAACTGTTGACCAGTCGGATCGCTAAAGGCATTTACGATCGTTGATACTTCAATAAATATAGTCCCAATGATCGCCAACAGCGGGAAAAGCGGGTGCAAAGGTGCGGCAAAATGCGGTTTTCTATTTAGCTGATGACGCAAAATAAAGACAGCGATGAAAGTCAACAGATAAAATAAGAAACTAACAAAAACGAGCCAGTCGGAAAGATCCTGAGAAGAAGAAAAAGCGTTCAAGAGGAGAATGGCAACTACTATTTCAAAGGCCGTTGCATAATTGGGTGTTTTCGATTTTTTACCAAGCTTGTGAAACAGATTAGAAAAAGGCAGCTGCTGTTGATCAGCCATTTCAAACACAACACGCGGAAAACTCAATATTTTTGAATTCAAGGTCCCGATAACAGAAATCATCACACCGATATCCATCAATCGGCCACCCAGTGGACCAAAGGCTTGTTTCATAATGCGGAAAGGTGCTTGGTCACCTAATGAGACAATTTTTTCAGCCGGTAATGAACTAAAAACACCAAATGAGACACCCATATAAGCGATCAAAACAATCGTAATTCCCAGCGTTACTGCACGCGGCAGCGTTTTTTGCGGATTTTTGATTTCGCCACCAAGATTCGAAATAATAACCCAGCCGTCATAGGCAAACAGTGTAGACAGGACTGCAACGCCAAAATTACCTTTTCCTACTTGCTCAGATAACAGATTGACCGAATTGGCTGTTGCGCCAGCGTGTCCAAAAAAAAGACCAAAAATAATCAAAGCTAGGATCGGAATAAGTTTCAGGCTTGTGGTCGTCAATGCAAAAGTTCGGCTGACACGATTATCAAGCATATTCATCAATGCGATCAAAAGGCAGGAAACAGCCGCAACTAAAATAACAGTTCTGATTGAAAAACCAAATATAGCCATCGTACTTGGTAAATTAAAAAATGAAATAAACAAAGTTGAAAAGAAAAAAGAAACAGAGGCGATCAAGGCAGGTCCGTAAAAAGAAATTTGCATCCAACCGGCTAAAAATCCCCAGAACTGGCCGAATATTTTGCCAATATATATGTAGATACCACCTGTCTGCGGCATTTCCGAACCTAATTCAGCCACTGACATCGCCGAAGCAAGTGTGAGCACACCGCCAACGAACCAGGCCAATAAAGCAGCTTTTGTGGATCCGGCTTCTTGTAAAACGCGTCCTTGCTTAAAAAAAATGCCGGAACCGATCACAGTTCCGATTACCAACGATAAGGTCGTGAAAAATCCAAAATTCCGTCTGAGCTGTTTCTCATTTTCAATCATAATTTACATTAGTATAAAGGCTGCTTGAAAACAAAGCAAACACTTTTTCATATTTTTTTGCATTACTTATTAGAAGTAAGTACAATATAAGTAAAGAGTAGGAGGAAATATGGCAATTTCAGTATTAGATTCTGATTCATTTGAAACAGCTACCCAATCCGGTGTGACTGTAACTGATTTTTGGGCGACTTGGTGCACGCCTTGTAAAATTCAAACACCAATTCTAGAAAAAGTTTCCAATGAGTTGACCGACGTTAAATTTGGAAAGATCGATGTTGACGAAAATCAAGAAACAGCAAATGGCTTAGGTGTCAAAGCTATCCCAACTTTGATCATTAAAAAAAATGGTGAGGTCGTCGATCGTATCGTTGGCGTACACAATCAAAAGCAATTGACCGACATTATTAGTCAATATACAAAATAATCTTTGTGAAATCCTGTACATTATTTCTTAAAGTCTGCTAATTACAGGCTTTTTGTTTTCCAATAAATTTCACAAGTGTTAAAATTACAGGCGAAGTAAAGGAGCTTGTTTTATGACAGAAAAAAAACGCTTTGGGGCTGATTTAGTCCTTGAGTCTCTGATAAATCATGATGTTAACTATATTTTTGGTATTCCCGGTGCCAAAATCGACCGCCTTTTTGAAGCAATCGAATATACAGCTGGTGCGCCTAAGTTAGTCATTACGAAGCACGAACAAAATGCTGCCTTCATGGCGCAAGCTGTTGGCCGTTTAACAGGAAAACCCGGTGTTATGCTCGTTACCTCAGGACCTGGTGCCTCTAATTTAGCAACAGGTATTTTGACTGCACAGACAGAAAATGATCCAGTTGTTGCGATTGCCGGCCAAGTTCAGCGACAAGATCTATATCGCCGAACACACCAATCCACGCCATCGGTATTACTTTTTAACGGCATTACAAAATTTACAACCGAGGTACAAGATGCTGAAAACTTGTCTGAAGTGATCGCGAATGCTTTTGACATTGCCAGCAAAGCACCACAAGGTGCGGCGTTTATCAGTCTACCGCAAGATGTTGATGACAGTCCCGTTCGCAGCCATGCACTAGCTAAGGTTACGGAAGTTTTGACCGGGCCTGCCGATCTGGATGAAATCAAATCCTTAGCTGAAAAAATCAATCATGCCAAGCTGCCAGTCATTTTAGTCGGGCAGCGCGGTTCTGATGAAAATAGTGTTGCTAGTCTGCACAAACTGTTGCATACGACTAAACTGCCAGTCGTTGAAACATTCCAGGGTGCCGGCGTGATTGATCGTTCCTTGGTCGAACAATCATTCTTCGGTCGAGTCGGTTTGTTTGCCAATCAAACTGGCGACCAATTATTAAGAGCTTCAGATCTTGTTATTGCATTGGGCTATGATGCCGTTGAATACGAGCCGCGTGTCTGGAATAAAGACAATCAGCTTCAGATCATGACGATCGATTCGACAGGTGCTCAGATCGATGCCCACTATAATCCGACTTTACAATTAGTTGGCAATATCTCAGCGACGCTCGATTTGCTCGGACAGGAATTAAAGGATTATCGACTTCCTTTGGAAGCCAATACTCGTCTTGACCAATTCAGAAAGCAGCTAGCCAGCGAACCCGGCGGACCGAAATTCACAGCGGCTGCCGGTCTGTCCCATCCATTAGATGTGATCCACGCTATTCAAAAACAAGTGACTGATAATATGACTGTCACTTTAGATGTTGGCTCTGTCTACATTTGGATGAGCCGGTTCTTTCGTTCATACCGACCGCGCCACTTCTTGATTTCCGATGGTATGCAGACGCTGGGCGTTGCGCTGCCTTGGGCAATTGCAGCTGGCTTAGTTCGACCAGAAGAAAAAATCGTCAGTGTATCTGGAGATGGTGGTTTTATGTTTTCCAGTGCTGAATTAGAAACGGCGGTCCGCCTAAAGTCCAACTTGGTCCATTTAATTTTTAATGATCGCGGCCATTACGATATGGTGAAATTTCAAGAAGAAATGAAATACGGTCGATCAGCTGGCGTTGATTTCGGCGAAATTGACTTTGTTAAATTTGCTGAATCATTTGGTGTCAAAGCTTTCAGGGTCGATGATCCGGAAAAAATTGATGCTGTTTTGGCCAAGGCCTTTAATTGGAATCAAGGACCCGTCTTGGTCGATATACCAGTCGACTATTCGCATAACACAGAACTTTATGCAGATTTGATCAAAGGAGCGACCGATTAAACATGGCTGAGGACATTAGAAAACTTTATCAGCATGGTATTCTAGCGCAGATCATGGACGGCCAATATGACGGCACCATGAGGCTCAAAGAACTCTTGAACCATGGCAACTTCGGTATTGGTACCACCACAGGTATCGGCGTCGAGCTGATCATACTTGACGGCTTTGCTTATGGAATTCCGGGCAGCGGCAAAGTACGCAGCTTAAACGCTCAGACTGAAGAAGTGCCCTTTGCAACAATTAATTATTTCGATAACGAGCTGCCTAGCGAACGTCTCAAACAGACAAATGCCGCAGACTTCGAAAAGCTGGTTAGTGAAAAATATGAACTGCAAAACGTTTTTGCTGCCATTAAAGTTCATGGTGAATTCACAAATGTTTTGGCTCGTTCAGCCGATCAGCAGCAAAAACCCTATCCACCTTTTTCACAGGTAGCAGCTGCGCAACATGAGTTTCAGGCCGATCATTTGAAAGCCACGATCGTTGGCTACTATTCGCCATCAGTTTACGAAGGAGCGGCTGCGGCTGGATTTCATCTGCATATTTTATCTGATGATCATCATTTTGGCGGTCATTTATTAGATTTCACGATCGATAAAGCTGACCTTCAGGTACAGATCTTTGATAACTTCGAATTGAATCTGCCGACGAAAAATAAAATTTTCCGCAGCCGGAAACTTGACTTGTCTACCTTAAAAGCTGCTATTAGAAAAACAGAATAGACTGAAAAGGTTGCTGAACAAGTGATCTTTTTTTGTGAACATATAGTTATCTATGTCCCTCGGCATAGACTAGGCGAAAACGTTCTAACACAATATCAGAGTCATAGCTAAAGGTTAAACCATCGGCTTTAAAATCTTCTTTGAAAAATGCTTCGTGAACTTGACGCCAATAGGCCAAACTGCGATCACCCTCGCCTTCCAAATAAGCCTGTTGAGCATCAACATCAGCAAACTTAACCACTGAAACCAACTCATTGGAAATGACCGCTAGCGGTCGCTGACTACCGAGCACAATATCAAAACCGCCAGTCGCTGGCAAGGGTTCATGTTGAATGGCATAAGATTCATAGCCACTAGCAGTTGCTGTTTTAACCCCACTGGCAACTAATTGGCCTAGTTCGTCAGCCAATATATCATCATCACCAAAAGCAAAACAGCTTTGGTAGCCAGCATCTGAAACAATCTCAGCTGCCTTTTTCGCTCTTTGCCAAAATTGTTCAATTATTTTCTCTTGCATCACTTTTAGTCTAGCAAAAGAAAGCGTTTTTAATTATCTTTCTTACCTAGTGATCAATAGATTGGTAACGAATTTATTTTCAACGGCTACAATAAAACAAAACAGTTTCATGAAGATGGGCATCAGAATTATTTAATATAATCATTTAATCCCATAGATAAGGCGCAAAATACTGTCAAAAGCCAGGCAATTTTCAGTAAAAATTTTAGCTCTGCCTGGCGCTTTCCTTGTTGCCTAGCAATAAAGTAGTACAGCCAAAAAAGCACTAACAGAATTACCAATAAATAAAAATCCCAAGAAAAATTCATATGCGATTCCTTTCGCCTAAATCAATATTTTCATAATCCAAAGAAAATCCCTTGGGATCGGTGTGGGCAACAAAGACTAGTAAATGACCAGATGAAACAAATAGTTTCAAATATTTAGAAATGATGTGCATCCCTGAATCATCAATGCCTGAAAAGAACTCATCTAAGATTAAAAATTTAGGTGCTTGCAAATACAATAATAGAAAGGTGATCTTTCTCTTCGTTCCCAAAGAAAGGTTTTTGCTTGTTTGCTGCAGATATTGATCAACCGCCATTTCTTTGGCCATTTTTTCAAATTCTGCATCAGCCCCTGCACCAACATATCCAACTGATTTCAAAAAATCCAAATGCTCGTACGCAGATAAAACAGGATCCAAAATATTCTGGTCTGACAAGTAAATATGTTCTTCTCTTGATATCGTTGAATCCATGGAACCGTTGTGAAGCGGCAAATCACGATTGATAATTTTTAAAAGGGTCGTTTTACCGATACCATTTTTCCCATTGATTCGGTAAGCGTGTCCGCCCGATAAGTTCATAGATAAATTCTTGATCACGAATTGATCAGAATAAGCAAACGACAAATTTTTTAATTCAACATGACACATAGGAAACACCATCCTTAATTTGTTTCGAGATTATTTTGAGCACGACGAAAATTGCCAGAATATTCATTAAAAATAAAAATCCTGAGAAGACGATATACAGCACTGATGAAATAGTATGTTCGATCAACAAGGCCGTCGGAATCGACACAACAGGAACGATCAAAACCAGCATGGTTAATTCATAAGTGTTTCTCAAAAGAGAAACGCGCTTTTGCCGCTGAATTGCGTAAGCATTTTCGTGTTCGTGCACATCAGCAGCCATGCCCGCTGACTGCACGCATAATGCAAAAATTACCAAGACAGAGGCAGCCACCAAAACCATCAAAAGCCCTTGTACCAGCCAGCCGCCTATATACGCCAAACAGAGAACAAACAAGTAGATCGGAACTAAACGTGCAAAAATATAAGTTAAGAACACTTTGATACAGCGATTCATAAGCAACTTAACCTGTTTGTGCCAAACAAAAATACGCACGTGATCATTGAATTCAAAATATTCAGGTGAACTTGCGATCGTATTTGTGACTAAAAAGATAGCTGGATACAAAATGACAGCCCATGCGCTTAATTGCGTGAATTCACGATCGCTGCTAGATATTAAGCAAGTCAGCAAAATAGCCAAAATAGCATAAAACATTGTATTCTTCTTATTAGCATCAACCAATGACTGTTTGAAAATCGTTCTGAGACAATTTCGCATATAAGAAAAGCTTTGCAACCTTTTCACCAGTAAAGCAGGCAAAAATAGAACGATAGTAACCATCAAAACCAAGAATAATGGCTTGAATGAAAATATAGTTATGGAAAAAGCTGACACCGGTTCGTGTTTCACAAAATAGTCAGTAAAACAGTTACCTATGTAGTTGGCAAAAAGGTATGAAACTAAACAAGTCACAACAAAAATACCTGCATTTAAAAAAATTGGCGTTTTGCCTCTGATAGATGAAAAATAACGGAAGATGATCAATGCTGCGGCCATGGTAAATAAAACAGCCAGCAAAGCGACCAAATTAATAAAACTGAACGGCTGTAAAGCGCATGTAGCTAGAAAAACAACTAACGGCATTCTTGATAATTCGCAAAAGTTTTTTAGGATAAACATAAATTGAAGAGATTTGCTTGGATGACCGCTTTGTTCATAAATTTTAACCAATGGTTCATTTTTGGAAAGCTTGCTCATAGATTTTATTTCCTGAAAAAAAATACAAAAATTAAGAAACGCAGCAAGCACAATCATCAGGGCAACATGTTCAAACAAAAAGTCAAAATTTAAGCTTTTTTGGAAAAGCTGGTTCCAATATCGTGGTCCTTGTTGGCTCATACCGCAAATCGCGGTCACCGCAGTCAAAGATGAAACAATATAGCATAACAACCAGAAAAAAATTAATTTCGTTAAGGACAGCAAATTAACCAGGGGAATTCTATAATAAATTTTACGTAACGAACTGCCAAATGCCTGAATCATGCGTTATCTCCAAAACAAGGGCGTCACATAAGTTTCCATGGCTGCCGCAATAATTAACAAGAAGATGATGAGTATAATCGTGTTAATTAGTTTTTTTATTTCTGTTTTTTTCGACCAATCTATTTTTTGGAAACCAATATTGCCCGCAATCATCAAGGCAGTCAGTTCGATGATTCCGTGAACAGAAATTAAAGCAATAAAGTATAGCCATTGACCAGTTGTATACATATTGGCAGTCAAGACGAAACCTAAACCGGCACCATTAGCTAGCAAAAGCAGAACGGTCGGTACTTTCACGAAAAAGCTGCCGCTTAATAAGGCAATAGCCACACCTGTATTTTGTGCCAGGATAGCCCAGAAATTTAAACTACTCAGTTGATTTTTCAGTGCTATAGGGACATTAGTCTCTGCGTGATTATAGACAAATACTGCTATTAGCAATAGGGACACAAACACGAAACCGGCACAAAACAAAGAAAGAGATAATAGAACAGTCTCTTTCTTGATCAAAAAATTAGAAGTTTGTTTAGAAAAAAATGTCATACAATTACGCGGCAAGAATTACTTTCTTAATACCAGATCGAAATGCTTGTTTAACGATCAAAACGATCAAACCGCCGCCTCCTAACAAAGCAATAATCGAGGCAGCACCCATTCCTGCATCAATATATTTCCCAACGATTCTCCTTGTGTTCGCACTCATCGCCACCGCAGCGACGATATCTGAGAACACGCCGCTTGCCAGGACAAAGGCAATTAAAAATGCTGTGCCTAGCAAAGTAAACATCTTGTTTAAATCATGACCATTATTTTTGAGTGATAAGTTTTCCATAGAGACATTCCTTCCATTCGCTCATCAGAGCCTTGATTTACTATATTATTTTCTCGCCCATGCTTTAACCAATGCACTAAATTAGCTAGTTTCGTTTCATGTAAACGCTTATTTTTTCCGATAAAACTATTCTCGAAAAGCGTACTTCACCATATAAGCTTCATATGAAGAGGCCAAGGCATTTGCATCGACATTTCGAAGCGAGTCAACTAACTGCTGATTTTCTCTTTTAGTCTGTTCTGGACGCAAAAAAAGTAAGTTTTCAAAAAATTTTTGCTTGAATACAGTCGCTAGATCAGAACGAATTGGGGCTATCTGTTTGCTTTGATTCAGGACAGTTTTTGCAGTTTGATAAGCTTTTCGCCGGTATAAAACATCAACAGCATTCAAAAAGGCAGCTAGCATTTTGTCAAGATTTTTAGAATTAACTTCTAAATTAAGATACAACATTTCTTTTAAAATAGATTCAATTGATTCACTATCCAAAATAATCATGCAATTTTGAAACAGTGAAAATTCAACAAAGTCCCATTCCTGAATGGTGTCGAAATAACAATCTAGGTCTGAAAGTATCTGCTGATCAACTTTAAAATGCGGTTCAATCGACTTGATCAGTGCACATACCGTGGCTGTCGCGATAAAATCATCAAATTGCTGATCGCTTCGAAAATCCGCTAGTTTTTCTCCCGCAATTTTTTTCAATGTCAAAAGATCGTTATTCTGATAAAAAGTATTGATCTTTAGCAGAAAACTTTCGTATCCATCCGTCCAATCTTCGCTAATTCGATGATAAAAACCATCTAAACTGATATGCAGACGTGTCAGCAATTGAGACAAGACGATAAAACTCAGCTGACTCTTGCCTTGCTCAAATTTACTGACTGACGATGGCGAAATAATGTCTTGAGCTAAGTTGGAAACCGTAACTTGTCTTTGTTTTCGCAGAAGCTGAAAAACTTCACCAACGCTTTGAGCATTCCTTAGATTCATCATATTAAAAGTATGCCATAAATTTGTTTAACGTTTAAACAATTCAGCTTAAATTAAGTAAATTTAAAATAACTATCCAAACACAACAATTTAAAAAGGTCTATAATGAGTCAATTGTTTCAGGAAAAGAGTTGAGAAAATGAATCCAAGGAAAGTTATTTTGATGGAAAAACTTTTTGCACTAGCCCTGTTTGCTACCACAATGTTTTCTTTAGGACCTGTTTTTAAAGCACAAAGTATTTGGGGAATCATCTTGACAGCCTTAATGGTCTGGTTCACCTTTCGTTCATATTTGGTGTTCAACGTACTGCCAGCGAAAAATCAATTAATGGTTGCCTCACTTGCAAATATTATTCTGGCAGTGGTTTTGCTACTTTTTTCGATTAAATTTTTCCAAGTCGGCCAATTTGTACCCGATGCTATCATATTGATTTTCGGTTATGCTTCGATCGCAGTATTTTTGCCCAGTCCTGATGCCAGCAAACATTTTTTAAGTCGCTTTCAAACCAGCAAAAAATGAGATAACAAAAACCGCAGTGATTATTTAAACTGCGGTTTTTCTTAAATTCAATCAAAGATCATAAAATCTGACAAAATTCGATCGTTTCTTCGTTCGGACCTAGGATATTGAAATAACGAATACCATGTTCCCAAAATGATGGAATCGACTGAATTTCTTTGTCAACTAAACGCAGGCCTTGCTGCTTAGCGGCGGCAAAGGCTTTATCAACATCAGGCGTATTGAGGGAAATATGGTTGATCGCGCCAGCTTTTCTTGCCGTTGGATCGCCTTCCCAAGTCTCGATCGTTAAATTGCCAAAACTCATAAAGGCACAGCGATTGGCACCATTGTGAAAAAGTCCTGCTTGTTTGAAACCGAGCGATTCATAGAAGGCAATCGTCTTATCCAAATCAACTGATGGGATACCAACATGCTGAATCCCAGTAAAGTAATCACTTAAAGCCATAATATATCTCCTATCTACAAACTATTCTATCTTGCCGACATCCACTGCTTGGTGATGCAGGCGTGGGAAAATCGTCCGATCCGCAAACCCCGTAATACCTCCTTGGAATAAGAAAGCAAAAATCGTGCCTAAACCAAAGTTAGTGAATTGATGAGTCATAATCAAAGCGATAACCGCTAAAATTGTCGGTGGAATATAAGAAACCCACATCGCAGTGGCAGCGTGTCCTTTAAAATATTTAAAACGCAATACTTGCATTAAATCATCAGCTGGATGCAATACCAAATTAACTCGCTGATAAATAGAAATCGCGATCGCTATTAAGGCAACACCAACGAAATTCAACAAAATATATAGGACAACCATAACTGGTCCGCGAGCCTCTGGCAAACCGCCGAAAATCGGATACTTGCCATTAAAGAAATCGGCAAAAACTTGGATCAAAGCAGAAAAAGGAACCATGAAAATCATATTGCCGATCGCTCTTTTCCATGACCAGTGGCCAATCAAAATGGCATTTAAAATAATCGTCATAATACCAACAATGATAAAAGCCCAAAAGAGATTCCAGTGCAGCGCAGTTCCAAAATTTGCTGAAGCAGCCGTCCAATAGGCAGCTCCTAAATAAGATGGATGAATTTTAGCGCTCGTAACCAGTGTCAAAACGTTGCCTGCCGAATTGATCAGCAAAGAGAAAACAAAGTAGGCAATTGCCGTTGACATTGAAATCGTTCTTTTGCCTTGCGATACATTGCTTTCGGTCGAGGTCGTATCTGCCGGCATGAATCACGCTCCTACTTTGACAACAGCCTTGCTAACGCCTTTGGCTGTGCCATCTAAATAATCAGGTACTTGTGCCAATGACGGCTCATGACTGATCAGTGACAAAACATCTAACTTGCCGCTTGATAACAAAGCCAATGAATCTTCGAATGCGTTTGGATTAATAAAGGAACCTTGAATCGTCAATTGTTTCTGATAAACCTCATAGGTGTTCATCTTGAATTCCTGATTCGGTTTGCCGACACCAAACATCAAAACCTGAGCACCTTTCACAGTCGCATTAACAGCTTGTTCTTGTGTCTGTGGCAGCCCAACGGCCTCGATCACAACATCATAATCACTTGGAATTTGGTCACGAGTAGTATTGAAGGTATTCGTAACGCCAAACTTTTCTTTATTGAAGGCAAGTTTTTCATCTGAAATGCCCGCAAAATCAACTTGGTGAACACCGTAAGCACTGAGTAATTGCACAAACAATTGGCCCATGAAACCATCACCAATAACCAAAGCCTTTTGATAGGGCGTTAGTTTTAACAGCTGAACACCATGCAC
This sequence comes from Oenococcus sicerae, assembly GCF_004102045.2. Classification (GTDB taxonomy): domain Bacteria; phylum Bacillota; class Bacilli; order Lactobacillales; family Lactobacillaceae; genus Oenococcus; species Oenococcus sicerae. Next base: position 556,183 of record NZ_CP029684.2, read on the forward strand.
TGCACAAGAGATCGGTTCAGTCGTCGCAGCAGCCTTCAGTGAGACATTGTCAGGAACCTGATAAACCTGCGTTGATGGGGCTGTGAAATATTGTTCCAAACCACCATTACGCGTCACACCAACTGCTGATAAATTATCGCAGAGTTCTGGACGGCCAGTGCGACAGTAAACACAGTGTCCACAGTAAATATTAGGATCGACCGTGACACGATCGCCAATCTTAAAATCAGTTACTTTAGAACCAACTTCGGCAACGACGCCGGAATTTTCATGCCCCAAAACAATTGGTGGGACAGCAGCGGCTGATCCAGGCAGGCCATTGTAAAGTGCGTGGTCAGTGCCGCAGATACCAGCGTACTTGGTCTCGATCAAAACCTCATTATCCTTCACTTCAGGCTTATCAATTTGCTGAATTTCCATATGTTTCACAGCAGTTAATACCAATGCATCCATTTTAGCCATAATATAAATTTTCTTCCTTTCCAACGTTTATCAATTTTGAATTAAAAATATGACCACCATTTTCTATCACAGCAGTCCAAGGCTTGCTAACTTATGTGAAATAATTCACGTATACTATTATAACACGCAATGAAAAAATATTGTCAGTCTTATTTGCGATATTCCAACAAAGCCAGTGCAAAATCACCGAGCGTTGCTGAACCGTTCTCCTTAATAGCCGGCATCACAATATAATCTTCCAACTTGCGTACCGGAACATAATCATTCAGCAATTCTTTAAATTGAGTACGTACTTTTTTCAAAAATTCTTCACTGACCACGCCGCCGCCGAACACAATTTTGGCTGGCCGCAGAGTCAAAGTGACTTGAATTGCCGCTTGGGCGACATAAAAAGCCATAATGTCCCAAACATGATCAGTCAAAGGAACATCTTGTCCTTTTTTGCCAGTTCGAGCTTCAAAAGTTGGTCCTGACACTAAACCTTCTAAACAATCGCCATGAAATGGGCAAATACCAGGGAAATCCAAATCATCTGGATGCCGTTTCAAACGCACATGTCCCATTTCAGGATGACCGAGATCACCAATAAACTGGCCGTTAACGATCGCACCGGCGCCAACACCAGTCCCGATCGTATAGTAAACCAGCGAATTGATATGCTCATTGAACAGCGTCGAAATGACAAACTCGCCATAGGCCGAACCGTTAACATCTGTTGTCCAATAAATCGGAATATTAAAATCTTTTTTGATCCGGCCAACAAAATCCACATCAGCCCAGCCTGGTTTTGGCGTATTTGTAATAAAACCATATTTTGGAGAATTTTTTCTTAATTCGATCGGCCCAAAAGAAGAGATACCGATTGCTTTGATATCATCGAACTTTTTAAAATAAGCCACGCAGCGCGCTAAAGTTTCTTCTGGTGTCGTGGTTGAAAACTGGGTAATATCTTTCGTTCGATAATCTTCATTACCGACAGCACAAACAAATTTCGTTCCGCCGGCTTCAATACTTCCTAATAGCACTCGAATGCCCCCTCTGAAAATAATTAAAAAATAGCATGAGAATCAAACATACCGTTTTTTATGCTCTGAAGAATGAAGAATTTAGGAAAACCCAAATCGTTTTCTCAATTTGGATCAGTTCTATTGAAGATCCTTCATTAACTTTCATGTTAGCGCTTTCAGATATTCAGTCAAGTGCGATCAGCGGGATACAAAAAAAGAAAAAAACTTTTTTTAAAAAGATAAAAACAGCTCGTTTTTAGTAAAAAATTTCGTTCTCGATCCGCTCGCCTTGTGCCAAGGCAACCGCATCTTTTAGAGAAATTTCCACCATATTTTTGATGGCTAGATCACTATAAAAAGCCACATGCGGCGACAGCAGCACATTATCCATTGCCATTAATTCTTGAACATCAGCAGGAACTGTTTTCGGATCTTGGACCCGATTCATAAAGTCATTTTCATTAGGCAAAACATCTAGTGCTGCACCGGCTAATTTGTCAGACCGCAAATTCTTAAGCAAAGCTTCCGTTTCAATAAGCGGGCCGCGGGCGAAGTTTAATATATACGCTTTTTTCTGAATTTTTTTGAAGAACGCGTCATTAGCCATCCCCCTGGTCTGGTCATTTAAAGGCGTGTGAAAACTAATAACATCAGCCTCTTTGAGAGCTTCATCGAGACTAACGTAATCCAAAAAAGCTTCATTTTGAGCATGGTAAACGGGATCCACTGCCAGAACTTTCGCGCCAAGTGCGTGGAGCATCTCCGCTAGTGCAGAACCGATTCGACCAGCGCCAATGACCGCCACTGTTAATTCATGAATTTCTTTGGCTTGACCGCCAACTTTCCAAGTCCAGTCGCCAGCCGTCGTCGTTCGATAATACTTCTTGTTATGTCTGATCAAGTTCATTAGCTGAGTTAACGTGTATTCAGCGATCGCCCGTGGCGAATAAGCAGCTACATTTGAAGCTCTTAACCCAGCCTTGTGAATTGCCTGAATATTCAGGATGTCGTAGCCTACTTGCCGCAGCGTAATTTGTTTGATACCAAATTCTGCCAAACGCGCATAAACTGCATCCGGAATATCAAAAGTCTGCTGGGTCACGACAGCGTCATAGCCCTTGGCTAACTGGACATTATCTAAAGACAAATAATCAGTTAGTTTCGTTACCTGCTGGCCTGTGACCGCAGCAAATTTTTCAATATAGGGAAGCTCATCACCGAGAACTGCATACATTAGTATTTTCATATTGAAGCAATCCTAACAAAAAATATCTTGTACCACAAGCGTATTGTGTTTTCTATTCGTTTAATATTCGCTATTGACTTTTCACAAACAGACTACTATTATGACATAGTGTCATATGACAGACTGTCATTTACTATGCCTAAAGAAACTTTCTACAATTTAAGTGAGGAAAAACGCCAGCGAATTATTAAAGCGGCTGGAAAAGAGTTTCTGCGCGTTCCCCTAACAGAAGCAAAAATTGCCAACATCGTCACCACGGCGCACATCCCGCGTGGTAGTTTTTATCAATATTTCGATGGACTGGACGATTTGTATCATTATTTTTTTGAGATCAAACTTCGTGGTTTTCAGGAGAATTTTAGAGAAGAGGTCGTGAAAAACAAGGGCGATCTGATCGAGACTTGGCGGCAAATTGCCAAACACATTCTCGAACATGTCACGAAAAGTAAAAATGCCGGTTTGTTTCAAAACGCTGTGCTCGGTTTAAATAATCGAGGAAACCAAAATATCGTTGAAGATCTAGCAATTCTTTATCATAAGAAAAGCCAGCTATCCGAAGAATATGAAGATGTGGATTTTTCACTTTTTAAACAGGAAAATTCAATTGAAGATATTGAAATTCTTCGCAGAATTATTTCTGGCATTATCGTTCAATCGGCAACAATTTATTTTGCAAAAAAAGGTACCGACGAGGCAGTCGATTTATCGCAAATCATGGATCAAGTCAATAAGCAGATTGATTGGCTGAAATATGGTACTTATAAGGAGAAAACACATGATTAAACTAGCAAAAGGCCGCATGAGTATGTGGATGGTCTGGTCTTCAGTCATTTTTATGATTATTCAGGTCTATACAACATTGCGTTTACCAGACCTAACTTCAAACCTGATCAACAACGGCGTCGCTAAAGGAGACCTGCCCTACATCTACCACACCGGGGCTTGGATGGCATTTTATTCGCTGATATCAGTGTTGGCTGGCATTGCGAATGTCTATACCTCGTCAGTTGCTTCGCAAAAACTCGGTACCGTGCTGCGTCGCGATATTTACGACAAGGTCATGAATTATTCCAATGAAGAATTTGATCGTATCGGAACCTCTTCATTAATCACGCGTACGACTAACGATGTTGTTCAGATCCAAAACGTGACAATGATGTTTTTGCGCATGATGATCATGTCGCCGATCATGCTGGTTGCGGCCAGTATTCTCGCGTACGATAAATCTCACCAATTAACCGAAATATTTTTAGTTGCAATTCCGATCCTCGTCTTAGTTATTGGTGTTGCCATGTATTTTGCCGTTCCTTTATTCAAATCAATGCAAATCAAGACCGATCGTATCAATTTAATTTTTCGAGAAGGTTTGAACGGTGTTCGTGTTATTCGTGCTTTCGGTCGAGACAAATTCGAGCAGGATCGTTTTAAAACTGCTAACAAAGACTATACAGACAATGCGATCAAAGTTTTCTCAATTATGGCAGCCGTTTTTCCACTAGTCACACTTGTGATGTCTGGTACGAATGTTGGCATTACTTGGTTTGGCGGCCAATTGATCGCCGGTCAAGCTATGCAGGTCGGTGATCTAGTAGCCTTTATGACCTACGCCATGCAAGTTTTGATGAGTTTTATGATGCTGGCAATGATTTTTGTCATGGTACCGCGAGCACAGGCTTCTGCCGATCGTATTAACCAATTATTCAATGAAGAATCAACCATTCTGGATCCTAGTGAAAGTCAGGCAGCTGGCAAACAACCAGAACTTTCTTTTAAAGATGTTGAATTTTCCTATTCAGGCGCTGAAGAACCAGCCTTAAGCAAAGTTCATTTTTCGACACATTCCGGCCAAACAGTCGCAATTATCGGTGGCACCGGATCTGGTAAAACAACGCTCGTGAGTTTAATTCCACGTTTTTACGATGTTGATCAGGGTGAAATTACAGTGAACGGTCAAAACATCAAGAATTATAGTCAGCATGATTTACGTGATTTGATCGCCTTAACACCGCAAAAAGCCATTCTCTTCACAGGCACCGTCCGAGATAACCTGAAATACGGTAATCCAAAAGCATCTGATGATGATCTTTGGCATGCTTTAGATATTGCTCAGGCCAGCGATTTTGTCCACGAATTGAAGGGACAATTGGATGGCAAAGTAGAACAAGGCGGTGATAATTTCTCAGGCGGTCAAAAGCAGCGACTGGCTATTGCCCGTTCATTGGTCAAAAAAGCCGCGATCTATATTTTTGATGACAGTTTTTCAGCTTTGGATTTCAAAACCGATGCCAAACTCAGAGCGGCTTTGAAACAAGATTCGGAAATTAAAAAAGCGATCGTCGTCATCGTGGCACAACGAATTGCCACAGTCGTTGATGCTGATAAGATCCTTGTTTTAGAGGACGGTAAAATGACCGGTTCCGGCACTCATGAGGAATTGAAGCAAAGCAACAAAGCTTATCAAGAAATCATTGAATCTCAGATTCGTAAAGGAGACCAATAATGGCTGAAGAAAAGAAACAAACTCAATCCCGCAGCGGCGGTCGCGGTCCTTTTGGTCCCGGTGCCGGTGCGCCAGTAGAAAAAGCTAAAAATTTTTGGCCAACGACAAAACGTCTGTTTGGCTATATGAAAAAATACTGGTTAACTGTTTCATTTGTCGTGATAGCTGCGATCGGTTCAGCCATTTTCCAAGCCCAAACACCAAAGATCCTTGGTAAAGCAACAACAGAAATTTTTAAGGGCGTTACCAGCGGCACAGCTGAAATAAAAGCCGGCATGCATGTCAGCAGTTTCCCAATGAACTGGGATAAAATTGGCGGCATTGTCATCGAAGTGATCATTCTTTATATTATTGCTGCTTTGCTATCCTTTGCTCAGCAATTAATCATGACGCACATTTCCCAAAAGACTGTTTTTGACTTGCGTCGCGACTTAAAAGCTAAAATGCAGCATTTGCCGATTAATTATTACGATACACATTCTAATGGTGATATTATGTCGCGTGCCACTAATGACATGGATAATATTTCATCGACCCTGCAGCAGAATTTAACGCAGGCGATCACCTCTGTGACAACTTTCTTTTCAATTCTGTGGATGATGCTGTCGATCTCTTTGCAGCTAACGCTGTGGGTCTTGATCATCGTGCCGGTATCAGTCGCGATCATTGCAGTCGTTGCGCCTCGTTCGCAAAAATATTTCTCAGCCCAGCAAAAATCGCTTGGTCTCTTAAATAACCAGATCGAAGAGACCTATGCGGGCTATACGATCGTGCGTGCTTATAATCATGAGGATGCAGAAAGAAAAAGTTTCGCCGAGGAAAACGGCCGTCTGTACAAAGCCAGTTGGAAAGCCCAATTTGTTTCCGGTATGATTATGCCTCTGATGACTTTCATCAACAACTTAGGCTACATTGGTATTGCCATCATTGGTGGTATCAAAGTTGCTCACGGTCAGATTCCAATTGGCGATATTCAGGCATTTTTACAGTATACGAATGAATTTAGCCAGCCTATTTCACAAATTACAAATTTAGCCAACCAAATTCAATCAATGATCGCTTCATCCGAACGTGTTTTCCAAGTGATCGATGAGAGCGAAATGCAAGACAACAAACAGAATTTGCCAGTCGTTAAAGAAACAGAAATCATCAACTTTGATCACGTGGAATTCGGCTACGCATCTAGTGATGAACTTTTGATGACTGACTATAATTTGCCAGTTAAAAAAGGCGAAATGGTCGCAATAGTCGGCCCGACCGGCGCTGGTAAAACGACTATGATCAACCTGCTCGAACGCTTTTACGATGTCAAAGGCGGTTCAATTCGTTTTGCCGGAAAGGATACCCGCGATATGTCTCGTGAAGAACTGCGCTCGCATTTCGCGATGGTCTTACAGGATACTTGGCTATTTACTGGAACGATCCACGATAATATCGCTTATGGTAATGAACAAGCCAGTGAAGCTCAGATCATCACAGCAGCCAAAGCTGCCCATGTCGATACTTTTGTCCGCCAGCTACCAAAGGGCTACAATACAGTCTTAAACGAAGAAGCATCTAATATCTCGCAAGGCCAGCGGCAATTGATCACAATTGCTAGAGCCTTTCTCGCAGATCCGGAAATTTTGATCCTCGATGAAGCCACATCTTCAGTTGATACGAGAACCGAAGTCCAGATACAGCATGCCATGCAGACATTGCTGAAGGGTCGGACCAGCTTTGTTGTGGCTCACCGTCTTTCGACCATTCGTGATGCTCAACACATCGTGGTCATGAATCACGGATCAATTATCGAAACAGGCAACCATGATAGTCTGATGAAAAAAGACGGTTTCTACGCAGACCTGTATAATAGCCAATTCACCGGAAAGGTCGTCATCTGATGAAAAAATCAAGCAAAATCATTTCTGGAATCGTCATTATCGCACTATTGGCAGCTGGCATCATTTATAGCACGACACGTCCAGCAAAATTGTCAGCTGATAAGACTGTTTATAAAGTTGATGGCATGTCAGCTAATATCAAAGGCACAGCTAGCCAGAGCAAGTCAGTCTATTATAGGATCGACAATGGCAAACGGCAAACGGCAGCAGTCCACGCTGGTGTTTTCACGATTAACTTAGCTGCCTCAAATCAAGATCAGCGAGTTGTCATTCACAATCACAAAGCGTCTGCGACCGTGACCGTGACCGTCAAGGCTGCCGCAGTACTGGCTGATTATACGAAATTTGCATCAGCCTATAACCAGTCAGTTATCAGTTCAAACTTGTCAAAAGAGATGCAGACTAAAGCTGCTGCACTGCAAAAAGCTGCCGCAAGCAAAACAGCCACTGCTGCCGAAATTGCTCAAATGACAGCTGAGCAAAAACAGCAGCTTGCTGATCAGACCAAAGCACTCGCGCAGACCAGCAAAGAAGTGCAGGCTGCATTAGCTAAATCCAAGACCGATAACCAGGCGAAACTGCTGCCGGAAAACTTCAATAATCACATTAAAAACGTTGTCGATAGCAAAAATACAGTATTGAGGATCAACGTTACTCATGGCAAACTCATCGGGATCACGATTATCGTACCGAGCAAATCATTGTCTGGTCAAGGCAGCAAAAACAGCTCTTCGGAATTTGCCAAGACCTTTGCATTAGTTGCTAATGCGCTCGGTGCTAATCCAAAAAGTGTTCTTAAACAATTTTCGCAAGTTGCAAAAGATGCTAAAAAATCCGGTACAACTTCTTTGAAAACAATTCGTTCGAATAACATTAAATTTGATACAGGTTTCTCAACCAAAAATCTTTATATTTACGTCACAAAATAATGATCACAGCCTCAATTTTAAATTGAGGCTTTTCTATACTTGAAAGGGTTTCCTTTTTATCTTATAGTGAAAAGGTTGTATTAAAAAAATTTAGTCATCAAGTAACTATTGAATCGAAAGGAAAAATATTTTATGGGAATCTTAATTGCGCTGATCCCAGCCTTAACTTGGGGCTCAGTTGGACTCATTAACACAAAGATGGGCGGTTCAGCCGCTCAGCAAACACTTGGCATGACTTTTGGTGCCTTGATCTTCGGCCTATCAACGATGCTGTTTTATGTGATTCCTAGCGGCATTCAGGTCAGCCCGCGGATCTGGACTGTTGGTCTATTATCCGGCTTGTTTTGGGCCATCGGTACCGCCGGCCAGTTCGTTGCTTATAAAGATATGGGCGTGTCGTCAGCTTTCCCGATCTCGACAGCCGGTCAAATAATCACGAATGCTTTGATGGCTGCAGCTGTCTTAGGCGACTGGAAAACAGCTAAAATGTGGTTGTTTGGTGCCATCGCTGTGACCTTAGTCACAGTCGGCGCTTTATTGACTGCATCTCGTTCAAAACTGACTAAATCGACAAGCAGCGAACGTCCAGCGGCTTACTCGCATGGCCTGATCGCCTTAGCATTATCAACGATCGGTTTCATGCTTTACTTTGTTTTTCCTAATCTCATGTTCAAAATCGGCTTTATCAGCCAAGCTGTGCATGATGCCAACAACGGTGTCAGCTACATGACAGCGATTATCGGCCCGCAAGCGATCGGTCAAGTCATTGGTGCCTTTCTGATCGTACTGTTCGTGTTCCATGAAAGCAGCAGAATGTTTGAAAAGTATACTTGGAAAAATATTTTGACCGGTTTGAATTGGGGCATCGGGAACTTATTTATGTTCATTTCAGCTGCCAACCCCTCGATCGGTCAAGCAACAGCAACGACTTTATCGCAAATGGGTGTCATCGTTGGTACCTTCGGCGGCATCTACCTCCTGCATGAAAAGAAGACGTCGGACCAAATGGTCAAGATCATTATCGGCTCGCTATTAGTTGTTGTTGGCGGCGTTCTGATCTCAAATTTAAGTCAGATCTAGTTTCTGAAATTTCATAGTTTCTCAATCAAAGCATTTTAATTTAAAATGCTTTTTTTATAATGAAATTAGTTTTAAAAAATTTTGGGCCGGACAAGCGATCGGTATTTAAGGAGGCTGCAGTGTTTCAAAAATATAGCCAATTTTATGAAAAGCATCCATATGTCTGCATGATTGTCAGCATTGTAATCGCCAGTATTATCGGCATGCTGGTTGAATTTTTGTTGTACCGAGACTTTGTTGGTATCGGTTTTTATACGATTTTGATATTATCGATCTTGCAAATTTTAAGATTGAGACATAATCATCATGAAAAATGATCAATTCCATTGACTGTTTTGGCTTGCAAAATAATCAATTAAATGCCACAATATTCGCATGCTTAATAGGTAAAACACAACTAATCCAAATATAACGAAAAGAGATTATTTTTTTGCGGATAAAAGATTATTGTATTTTGCCTTACCTTTCCTCGACTGACCAAAGTGGTTTTCCTTTAGTTGCTCGAATTATTCAAATTTTCAATCAAAAAAATATCACCATTGCTGACAGCCAAGGTGTCATCTATCATTCAGCTTTTTTATCAGGATCTTTAAAACGGCAGGCCACGCTCGCTGTCGGTGATTTTGTGCGTTATGAAAAAATCGCCAACAGTTATAGAATTACGACGCTTTTAAACAGGAATAATCAGCTTGTTAAAAATACCAGTGCCGCCAGAAAATCAGTGCATGTCAAAAATGGTATTCAGTTGATCGCTGCTAATCTGACTGATGTTTTCGTCGTGATCGCTTGTGATCAGCGTTTTACGATCAGCCTATTGGAACGTTATTTACTGCAGTTTCAAGTACCTAATACCAAGTTACGCATCATTTTGACCAAACAGGATTTTCAAAGTGATTTTCTAAAAATCAAACAGCTCATTTTAAAAAGCTATCCAAAATTAGCCATTTTTGCTGTCTCCATTTATGATCAGCCAAGTTTTGCAATATTTAAAAAAATGCTGTCCAACAAGTCAACTTCCATTTTCATTGGCGCTTCTGGTGCCGGCAAATCAACGATCATTAACCAACTGGCCGGTCAAACTCTGCAAAAAGTCGGTCAAGTTCGATTCGGCGATCAGCGTGGCAAACACACAACAACAAGTGCTCGATTTTATTTTATCAACGATCATTTTGGCTATCTGATCGATACACCAGGAATCAAAGAAATCGGTCTAACCAATACTGCCGGAACAGATGTTTTTGCTGACATTGATGATTTGGCTGGCCATTGCCGATTCAAAAACTGTCGTCATACGAACGAACCGGGTTGCGCTATTCAGGCAGCTATACAAACTGGGCAGCTCGATGCCACACGTTTTCAAAGGTATGAAAAATATCGTCGTGAACTTGATCACCATCACAAAAATAAGCAAGGGAAACAGCAATGACTTTATACAAGTATTTACAGGAACATCGTTATCAAACAGCTGGTTTAATCGCGATTCATATCGTCAATTCAGCTTTACAAACACTAGGCGGCATTGCTAGCGCCAACGCGCTGACCGTGTTAGTCGCTGGCCATTTTAAGACTTTTATATGCTGAATCCTCGCCATGCTACTAGCTTACTTGTTATTTGCCACCGGTATCTATCTGAGCATTTATCGTCTAGCAATTATCAAACAAAGAGTCGACACCTCGATCCGCCGTGACATCAGCCAAAGAATCGCTAAAAGTTCTTTTGCACAATTCCATAGTCAGCCAGATGGTACTTATAGTTCTTGAATGTCAAATGATCTCGCTGTTATCAATTCCGAAGCTATTGAAAACTTTTTTGCTATCATTGCGGCTGTGGCTGATGTCATTTTTGCAAGTCTGACACTTGCTTATTTTCATTATTCTATTTTAATAACAGTCTTTGTTCTCAGCATCGCGATGATGCTGCTACCTAAAGTTTTTAAAAAATCATTAGCTAAGGCCTCTCTTAAAAGAACCGAAAGTAATGAAAAACTGATGTCAGAAATTGAAGATGTCCTTGAAGGATTCAATGCACTTTTTATGCTGAATGCCCGTGACTTGATCGTCTCTAAAACTGTCGCTGCTTCTAAAAAAAGCAACCAAACAGCCGAAAATTATTCCAATATTTTCGCCCGTATGATGGCGATCGTCAATGGTTTAAGCATCGTGAGTCAGGTCATTGTTTTATCCCAAGCTGGTCTGCTGATCTTTTTTAAAATGACTGCGATCGGTGCTGTTTCTGCAGCACAATATTTTTCCGGTACTATTTTTTCGCAATTAACTGGCCTCAGCGCAAACTGGGCCGAAATGAAAGCAACGGCACCAATTTTTGATAAATTTACCAAAATAACTGCTGAAGATGACGATCAGACAGACAAAATCGGCTCGTTTAGCCAGCAATTAGTGATGAAAGATATCCATTTTTCCTACAAGGACCACATCATTTTAAAGGGAGCCAGTTTACGGATTGAAAAACGGCATAAATATGCTTTAGTTGGTCCCAGCGGTGCCGGAAAATCAACTGTTTTGAATCTTTTGAATACGAAATTAGCCGATTATCAAGGTTCTATTTTAATCGACGGCCAGGATTACAAAAATTTAAATGCCGCTGCTATTAGGGAACAGATTTATTATCTCGATCAAGATCCATACATTTTTAATGACACGATCGAAAACAATATCAAAGTCGGTCAGCAAACAACGATGACTGATTTACAAAAAGCCATCGAACGCGCCGGACTCACATCTTTCATAAAAAAATGCCTGACGGTTTGCAAACAATTTTGTCTCATAATGGTTCTGATCTTTCCGGCGGTCAAAAACAACGGCTCGTCTTAGCTCGAGGATTTGTATCAGGCCGCAGCATTTTCTTAGTCGATGAAGGTACTTCTGCCCTTGATCAAGCATCAGCGATCAAAATCGAAGATACGCTGATCCAGGATCCGAATTTGACACTATTAATGGTCACCCACCATTTGCGTGATCAGACTGCTGCTCAACTTGATCAAGTGTTTCAGTTGCATGAACAACTGATTAGCTAATTTTTAAAGGCAACTTCACAAGCGTTTCAACTAGCTAGGCACTACTACATTTAGCTACAAAAGTTTGAACCATTTAAATTTTGGCAGTTCAATGAACGACAAATGAAATCAAATGATGAATTGTTATTAAACAGCTGTAATCAAACATAAATAATAATGATGTATAAAAAAACGTCTTAACCCTTTATAGGTAGACGTTTTTTCGTTATGGATGAATGATTTTTAAATGTTAAATAGGACATCTCGTCCACCAATACCAGTTGGACCAATGTATCTTTGAGATAGTTCATTAAAGAACTGAACAGAGACTGCCGTTAGTTTTTGATTGATCGCTAGCGGTGTTAATTGGGACTTTAATAAGCTAATAACCGACCGATCATTTTTAGTTTTTTCTAAAGCTTTTTTAGCAGAAACAAAAATACTTTTTTCAGTATCTGAAATAGTGTTATTTGACAATAATTCAGAAAGCGAATCGTGTAGCCAATCTGCATCTGGTTTTTTGAATGTCATAGGATCCCTCTTTTTTTAATTAGATCAAGTTAAAACCCAACCATCAAACATAACGCTGATCGAATTTACTAGACATTAGCACAGACAAACTGCTGTTGCAATGAAATTTTGGTCAACGAATTTGCGTTTGCTATAATTCAAACAGATTATGCAAAACGATATTTTCAAAACTAATTTTGGCCAGTACGCTTTATCAAAACGCCTTGGGGAACCACTGGTTGTTTTTTAAGCGGCATGGATTCTTTTAGCAGCTTACAAACCTTTCAGCCTGTCATTGATCAGTTTCCTGATCATTTCGGTGTTTTAGCTGTCGATTACCTGGGGATGGGACTGAGCAAAGCGGCTGATCGCGATTATTGTTTTTCCGATGAGCTTCAAGCCATTTATCATATGATCGATCAATGTGCTGCTAAACAAGTCATTGTCGTTGCACACAGCATTGCTGGCGTCTATGCATTGGCTTTATCGCAAAAATTATCAAACTTAGCTGCCTTTATTGGGATTGAACCAACTACTAGAGAAATTATTACTAATCCGCCTCGGGATCCTGAGTATGTAAAAGCAGCTGAAAAATTCAAACATTTAACCCAAGCGCAAGGCAGCAGCTGGATTCATGCACAACTTGACCGCTGTTTTTCCAAGGAACAAGCAGCCTTAATTTGGCAAACATCTGAAAAGGCATCTAATGCTTTGACAACTGATGATGAAAAACGGCTTCAAAGTATTTTTGACTCAATCAATTGGCAATCTGAAATTAAGTTACCAAATAATCTGCCTTCAGTTATCTTCACAGAGGCTTATCGTAAAAAAGAATATTGTCGTTCTGAATATATGACTAATCATCGTCAGTCCCAAGTTATAGCGGCAGGAACCTTTCACTATTTGCATTGGGAAATACCGACAGAAATCTCAAAGACGATGATAGATATTATCTCGAGTCTCTGATACGAAAACCTTTTAATTTGGCCAACAAAATACCCAGTGGTAAAGGACCTGGCAGCTTTCTCGGCAATCAAACTATCAGTCAAATCGCTTATAATGAGGACATAACTAGGCGGATAATTGTGCGATAAATCGCAGGACTTCTCATGAAAATAGAAAGTAATCACGAAAAAATACTGAATGAACTCTACAACCTTGTACTGAGTCCACGCACGCGTGACTGGGAACGTTCTTTGCTATTGTCAGCCAAAGAAAAAATTGAATCCGGCGGCAATTTCAATCAAGCATTAGCCCAACTTGAATACGATCTGCGTCCTTTAGCCGTCAGAAATAATTTGACGCCTGATGTGACCGACTTTTATTTGAAAATTACCGGGGATACCAATGGCAGTGATAAGTTCGATTTGAGTAGCCATTATGCAAAGGACCAGGCTTACGAAGAGCGAGCCATATTTGCCGGCGGTTGTTTTTGGTGCATGGTTGAGCCCTTTGAAACGCAAACTGGTATCGTTTCTGTACTCTCTGGCTATACTGGCGGGCACACGAAAAATCCAACCTACGAACAAGTCAGCGGCGGTACTGCCGATACGGGACACGTTGAAGCCGTTGAGATTATTTTCGATAGCCGCGTCATCAGTTATGAAGAGCTCGTCGCCCTGTATTGGCAGATTACCGACCCAACCGATGAGTTCGGTCAATTCAACGATCGCGGCAAAAATTATCGACCGATCATTTTTGTGCAAAACGAACAACAGCGAAAAATTGCTGAAACATCCAGACAAAAATTAGCGGATTCTGGCCAGTATGACCGCCCGATCGTGACCGAGATCAAAGCGGCTTCAACCTTTTGGCCGGCCGAAAACTTCCATCAGCAGTTTTATAAAAAGAATCCAAAAAGATACAAACTCATTAAAAAAGAACGCCAGCAATTTCTTGCTTTTCAACATTTACAAAACAAAATTCGCCTAGGTCTCAAACGATTCACGAAAAAAGCTTAACCTGGCAGCTGTTCATTTAACAGCAATGACAACTTTGCCAAAGTTTCGGTTCTGTTTCAAATCATCTACGGCTTTTTGTGCATCATCAAGCGCGTAGACTGCCGCGATCGGCATTGTGATTTTCTTTTCGGCCAGTGCGGCAGCTAACTTTTGCTTCATTTGTAAAACGATTGCCACAGTTTCCGCTTCGCTTCGCAAGCGAAATGAGCTGCCAACATAATGAATGCGGCGCATGTTATGCAGATCAAAATCAAAAGTACCGACATTACCGGCAATTCGACCCACGTTCACGATCGTGCCGCCGGGTTTAGTTGCCTGCATATTGCCATTTACCGTTGGCCCCGATAGAAAATCGATGACAAGATCGACACCGCCGACACTAGCAGCCAATACTTGGTCAACCCAGTCACCATCGGAGCTGTTCACAAAAACATCCGCCGCAAATTTTTTGAGTTGGCGGCCTTTTTCGATGGATCTCGAAGTACCGATAACAGTCTTGGCGCCGAACAATTTTGCGATCTGCATGCCGACGATCCCAGTGGACGAACTAGCTCCTTGAAATAAAATGCTTTGTCCTTTTTGGAAACTACCGCTCATACAGATGGCTTCGGTCATGGTTTGCAAAGCGACGGGCAGTGCCGCAGCTTCTTTAAAGGTCATAGTCTCTGGCAGCGCGAACAACAGGTCCGCATTGATCACCAGTAAATCAGCTAACGCATTTGGACTGTGGCCCATGACTCGATCGCCGATTTTAAAGTTCTTGACATCATCCCCGACAGCTAAGATCTCACCAGAGAACTCGATACCAAGAATGGGCTGATGACCATCCACCTGTTTAAAAGCATTAAGATCGGCACGATTCATGGCTGAATAGTAGACACTCACAAGCACTTGATCTGGACGGCTTATTTTAGCATCAGCCACTTCGATAATTTTTGCCCGCTGTGAAACAACAGATAAAGCACGCATATTAAACTCCTTTAAAATAATGGCTATTTGTCAATAGAATGCCACTGGATAATCTGACATTCAATAGCCATTCTAAATAAAAAATAACGACTATGATCAGTCGTTATTCTGAAACAGATGACTCATTTAGTGATTGTGTTTCATGACCCAAGCAGTGGACAAGGCCATAGCTGCTCGAGCGGCATGTGTATTATCCAGCACATTCAGCATCACAAAATCATGGATCATTGCTTGAAAACGAACTTGGGTTACAGCAACGCCGGCTTCGCGTAATTTTCTTGCATAAGCTTCGCCTTCATCACGCAAAACATCTGCTTCATCAGTCAAGATCAAAGCTTCTGGCAAATCTGCCAATTCTTTAAGTGAGGCCCGCAAAGGAGAAGCGGTAATTTCCAAGCGCTGCTGCTGGTTAGTCGTATATTGATCCCAAAACCACTGCATGCCGGCTTTGGTTAGATAATAGTTATCCTGAAATTCATTATAAGATCCCGTCTCAAAATCAGCATCAGTCACTGGATAATACAGCAACTGCTGACTAATTTTAATACCATGGCGTTGTTTGGCCAGAATCGTCATCACGGTAGCCATGTTGCCGCCGACAGAATCTCCAGCTACTGTCAAGCGATCAAGATCAAGCTGCTTTTCGTCAGCCAAGACTGCCAATTGTTGCAAAACAGCATAATTTTGTTCAATTGCAGTCGGATATTTAGCTTCGGGCGACAGACTGTATTCAGGAAAAACAACTACAGAGTTAGTTCGAACTGATAATTCACGAATTAACTTATCGTGTGTTTGCGCACTGCCAAATACCCAACCAGCACCATGAATGTAGAAAATCACGGGTAATTTTGCAGCATTACCAGCAGGTCGAACAAAACGTACGTTGATACTACCCCATTTTTCAGCGCTGATTAATCGATCTTCAATATCGACATTTTCTTTGCTGATAGGTTCAGTCTGAACTTTTTCTAACAATGCGCGGCCATCTTTCGGCGCTAGTTCATAAATTCTCGGGTGCGCTGCATTAGCTTCGCTAAATGAAAGTGCAGCTGATTCTAAAGAAATACGAGTTACCATTGATTACCTCCAAATATGGGTTGTCAATTGAAAGCGCTAACAAACCCACGCTGAGCAGTATAGCATGTAGACTAACTATTAGTAAGGCAACTATTAAGTTATTACTAATCGTCTGGAAAAGGAATCGTTTTCGTGACAACGAAAAATGCTCGCTCGACAGGCAAAAATCAGATCACTTGCAATCAAAATACCAGCTATTCAGCCTTGAATGGCACTAGATCAATGTTCAGGAAAAACAACAATATGATGACTATTTTCCAGAGTTTTGGCCAAAATACCAATCATTGTTCAGTCTTTCGGAAGTATTGGATGTTTAAAAAATAAATCGTACGTTTTTTAATGGAATTTTAATATTCATTGTTTAAGATACCGTTGATGGTTAGACCTAAAGATAGAAAATATTTATACGGCGTTGATTTAATGCGGCTTTTGTTTATCGTTGGCGTCTTAACCATCCATACCTCGACGATTTTCGCCTATAAATTTCCAATTGGCTCACCGGCCTTTCTTTTTTTTGCTGCTTTTCATATGCCGATGCACTTCACAAGAATGGGTTTCATGTTTGTCTCCGGTCTTGTCTTATTTTTAAATTCTTATAATCGGCCGATCGCGTTAATAAAATTTTGGAAAAAACGATATTTTTGGGTGCTGATTCCTTATTTTTTTTGGAATTTTTTCTATTTTGTCTTTGCTGCTTATCCAAAAACAGTCTTTGATAGTCAGTGGTGGCTGCAATATTGGGACCTGCTGATCCATGGAAATGGCTACTATATGTATTTTCTACTGGTCATGATACAGCTCTATCTTTGTTATCCCTTGATGCGCTTATTATTTAAAAAAACTGAAGGCAGACATCTTAAAGTCTTCTGTATCGCAATCATTATAGAATTAGCGATCACTGTTTTTTTGAAATCCGTTTTTCCACATTTATCAACTAGCGGCTGGCCGTATTTATTGCGTAGTTATGGCATGTTTGTCCTGACATACGAAGGCTATTTTATTGCCGGAGCTTTAGCTGGTATTCATTATGCGGAAGTGGAAAGCTGGATCGTCAAGCATATCAAAGCTTTTTTTATTGCTTTGATAGCTGGTATCCCCACGATCGTTCTTTATTATTTTTATAATCTCGATATCTTAAAACTCAGCTACAGCAAGGCTTATGAAGTCCATCAACCCCTGATCGTCATATATTCCCTGATTGTGATCGCCAATATTTTTTACGTTGGTTATCGATATGACAAGATCGTCAAAAATGGTCAGCAGCAAAAAATAGTTTCCTTTATCTCGAAAGCTCAAAAGATTGCTTTCGGTCTTTATTTAACACAAACGATCGCCTTATCAATTCTTCAAGAATTGATAACGTTCATTCCTGACACAGCATGGTATATTTGGCTGCTTTGGCCGCTCGCAACAGCCTGTGTGATTGGGTTTTCCGGCGCTTTATGCTGGATTTTATATAACACGCCGGTCACCCATTACCTAATTGGACGACCGTTGAATAAGAGGAAAAATGGCAGAATACAAATCAAAATTAATTGAAACGACTTTTAATTTAATGAACAACAATTTAAATCAGCCGAAGCTTTATGATGCTGATTTAGATATCTGGTTAAACAATCGACAGATCTTAGCAGCAGTTGAAACAGCATGCGGCGTTTTGCAAAAGAAAGGACTGGCCGTGGGCGATCTTTTATTATTAGGACTGCCTAATTCAGCTGCCTACGTCATTACATACCTCGCTGCCATCAAAAGTGGTTTAGATATTTATTCAATGAATCCGAAAATGCCCGATATACAAGCCATTAATGAATTTAAAAAACGCAACTACAAGGCAGCTGTCTTATCCGACGATTATGCAAAACTTTTTAATGACACAGCCGATAAAATCCATACAGAAAACTTGACTCGTTTTCACGACCAAGTCATTCATTTGACGACATGGGAGTCAATGGATCAGCTTGAGGATTTCGAAATAATTCCCAAACACGCTGGTATTTTAATGTATACATCCGGCACGACCGGCAAAGCTAAAGGTGTTCTACTCGATCACGAACAAATGTACATTGCCGGAGAAAATGTTGTACAAAGCCATAAATTAACAGACAAGGACCGCGTCTACATCGTACTGCCTTTTCATCATATCAATGCCCAGAATATCGCAATGATGTCGACTTTGATTTCAGGTGGTTCTCTAATTGTTCAAAAACATTTCTCGGCTCACCGCTTTTGGCCAATTGTCCAACGGCAGCAGGCCACTTGGGTCTCAGCTGCTCCAGCTATTATTTCAATTCTTTTAAATACTGACATTAATCCAAAAACGAAAACCAATTTGCGATTTATGCGTTCGGCTTCAGCGCCGCTGCCTGCTGTCGTTATGCAAAGATTTGAAAAACGTTTTGGGCTGCCGATTTTAAACTCCTACGGCATGACCGAAGCACCAAGCCAGATTGCCGTTGACCCTCTGCCGCCTTTGCATAGCCCTGAAGGTTCATCTGGCAAAGTCTTTAATATTGCCATTAAAATATCTGACAGCACACTGTCTCACGAACTGGCCGCTGGACAAGATGGTGAAGTTTGGATAAAAGGATCAGGCACAATTAAAGGATACTTGCATGATCGAGATCGAGGATCTTTTGTAAATGGCTGGTTTAAAACTGGCGATATTGGTCACTTGGATCAGAATGGATTTATTTTTCTAGTGGGCCGCAGCAAAGAAATGATCAACAAATCCGGCGACAAAATCAGTCCCTACGAGGTTGAAAATATCATAGACTCGCTTGATTTTATCAGCGGTTCTGCTGTCGTTGGCTACCCTGATCCAATTTATGGCGAAACTGTAGCGGCTGTTATCCTGCTGAAAGAACCTGAAAAAACCGTTGACCAGCTTACAAGTTATGCCAAGCAGATTCGTGAGATCGTGGCCACGCACAAAGAGAAATTCAAAGTACCTCAGTATATTTTTTTTATGAAACAAGTTCCCCGCGGCGCAACTGGAAAAATCCAACGCAGTATTTTAAAAGGTGATCTGATAAAAAACCCTGACTTGGATCGGTATTGATCATGAAAAGGAAATTAAGAAAACTATGCTACGCATTATTGGCAGCAGCTTGGATCGTCGTTGCCATCCTCGGATTCTTATCCGTGAGATCTGATAATGCCAAAGGCGGTAACAGCAGCAATGCCAGCAGCAGCGATAAAAAGTTGAAAGTGGTCAATTTTGGTTACCAAAGGGGCGACGAAGCAGACCTAATGAGAATCAACGGCAGTTTTGCCAACGACGCCAAAAAACTTGGCTATAAGATCAAATGGAGTCTGTTTCAAGACGGGCCAACCATGCTAACAGCGTTGACCAGTCATCATATTCGTTTTGCCAGGACCGGAAATACCCCGCCAGTTGTTTCTCAAGCTAGCGGGTCAGATATCGTCTACGTGGCTGCGACAACTTCAAAATATAAAGCTTCGATGATCCTGGTTCCGAAAAATTCCAGTATCAAAAGTCTAAAAGATCTTAAAGGCAAAAAAATCGCCTATGGCTATGGTACCGCTTCAACCTATCTGCTGCTGAAGGCTTTGGATAAAGCCGGTCTAACTTTATCTGATGTCAATGCAATTAATTTGAGTCAATCGGCGGCAGCTTCGGCCTTTAAAACTGGACAAATCGATGCCTGGGTCACTTGGGACCCCTTCGCCGCTTCTGCCCAGGTCACGGATAATGCCCAGATATTAACCAATGCCAAGGGTCTATCTGGCGATCATAACTTTTTCACCTCAACCAGATCTTGGGCTAACAAGCATAAAAGTCTCATCAGACTGCTGAATAAAGACGCAAAAGTCACGATGAAATGGGCCAATAATCATCATGCACTGCTCATTAAACGTTTCACAAAAGATTTTGGGTTAAGTAAAAAAATCGTCACTTTGCAGGTAAGCCGAAGAACTTATGGTATAGCCAGTCTAAGCGATTCATCGATCATCCGTGAGCAACAGGATATGGCCGATCTGCTCTACAAAAATAAAATGATCAGTAAGCAGATCAAAGTTAAAAAAACATTTTTAAATTTGGAGAACAACAAATGAAAAAATTCCTATTTAAATTCATTCCCTGGTTAATACCGATCATCGTTGTGCTTGTTTGGCAGCTGTCAGCAAATGCCGGCTGGCTCAAAGAGGCCATTCTACCAAGTCCGATCCAGGTCATCGAAAAGACGATTCAACTTTGGAACAGCGGTAAATTAGAAAAAAATATTGCTGTTTCTTTGTATCGAGCAACGGCTGGCCTGTTATTAGGCGGCAGTATTGGTTTTTTGCTCGGCTTGGCCAATGGTTTATCGAAAATCTCTCGCTCGATCTCCAATTCAACGATTCAAATGGTTCGAAATATTCCTCACCTCGCCTTGGTCCCTTTGTTTATTCTTTGGTTCGGCATTGGTGAACCAGCCAAAATCCTGCTGGTGGCATTGGGTACGATGTTTCCAATTTATGTGAATACCTATTCTGGTATCAAGGATGTCGATCCGGACCTGATCGAAATGGGTCATGTTTACCAATTCTCCAATTGGCAGCTATTTAAAGAAATTATTTTCCCTGCCGCTCTGCCGAGTGTTCTCGTTGGGCTGCGTTATGCGTTGGGCATCATGTGGACGACCTTGATCGTCTCAGAACAAGTCAACGCCAAATCCGGATTAGGTTATATGGCCATGAATGCACAACAATTTGCCGATACCAAAACGATCGTCCTCGTGGTGATCATTTATGCCATTCTCGGCAAACTATCAGATTCTATCGCCAAGTTTCTTGAAGATGATTTATTAACTTGGCGCCAGCGCGAGGTGATCGCTTAATGGAAAAATTAGTCGAAATGAAAAACGTTAAAAAGACCTACAACGGCCGAGTCATTATCGAAGATGTTGATCTGACCTTCGCCAAGGGTTCTTTTACAGCGATCGTGGGTGAATCCGGCGGCGGTAAAACAACGCTGCTGCGCATGATTTCCGGTTTGGAAAAAGTGACCGAAGGTAGCATTGAAGAACATGGACAAATCGTTCATGGTTTAAATGAAACAACGCGCATCATGTTTCAAAACGGTCGCCTATTGCCTTGGAAAACCGTCCTCGAAAATGTCATGCTTGGATCTGAAAAATCCGAAACAAAACAAACTCTGGAACTGCTAAATGCAGTGGGATTAAAGCAGCTGGCCCAAGCCCATCCAGTCAGTCTATCTGGCGGCGAGCAGCAGCGAGTAGCGCTAGCCCGAGCTTTGATTTCCGGACCAGAATTATTATTACTAGATGAGCCGCTCGGTGCATTGGATGCTTTAACGCGTATCAATATGCAAAAATTAATTGAAAAAATATGGCAGGAATATCATTTTACAGCCATTCTTGTCACTCACGATGTGGAAGAGGCCGTTCGGCTGGCTGACCATGTCGTCGTCGTTTCTAACCATCATATTCGTGAATTGATCGATTTGAGTGATTTTCCTCGTCCGCGAGAAATGACTGATAAAAACGTACAAAAAAAGACTGAAGATATTTTAAACATCATTTTAAAACGTCAAACTCAATGAGCCAGTCTTTTAAGTATTTGAAATAATTATCTAAACATTGTTTTCATCGCACGTGCTAGAATTTTTGGATCTTTTTCATAATGATGCAGCTTGGTCAGCTTGCTCTGAGAAATACCGAGAAACTTGTAAACAGAAAGCTGCGCAGCGCGAATCGAATACTGTTCTGTGAAGACCATATCAAATGGCATTTCGGAAAATTGACTGATAAAGGCCAAATTTTTTGAATGTTCAGGCACAACAGCTGGACGATCACCAACCGCGCGGCGATTGAACAAGGCACTAGCATAAGGCATGTAGACAGGAATCACATTCACAATCGACTGCCAGATCTCATCGAGATGATCGCCGATCTTATCAGCTGAATCATCGACTTCATTTAAGTGTCCGATCAATTCAGTCAAGATCTCACGACCGGTCATTTCGATAAAGGGCTTATCAACATAGTCGCCGTTTTCGCGTGGAAACATGGCATAACCCCAAAAAATACTTTCATTTTCCTTCTGTGCTTTGAAATGCGGCTGGTGGTGAACCACGATCGATAGCAAGTTGTTCGAGTCGACCCAAGTATTCAAAGCATTTCCTGGCTGCTGCTGCGTAATACGAACAATTTGATTCAGCAGATAATGATTATTAGTCGTGACCGTAAAGCTCATCCATTCCGACTGAGGCCGGTCGTTGAAGAACTTGTCAGGATTTCCTAGTGAGTAGAAGTGTTCTGTCGCCTGTTTCCACAAGGCAGCTGAAGGTGCATATTCTTTATTTTCAACGATCGCGGTATCCAAATCGCCGATACTAGCGGAATCGGTGATGGCACCATTCGTATCGAAAACATAATCATCGTCTGCAATTTTGATTTTGGTCTTTTTGCCGCTCACAACATCTTCAATTTCCAAGCCGTTAACAATAATGTCATCACGCAAAGCTGTATCAGCAAAATCAAAAGCGGTCACTTTAACGTTGCTGACAAATTCAACGCCTTTGTCAGTTAAATATTGACGCAAAGGCAGGATCAGCGATTCGTACTGGTTATAAGGCGTCCGTGTCACACCTTCGAGCGTGTTGATGCGTGAAAACTCCAGAATCATACGATTCATGTAACGACGCAATTCCATGGCTGAGGATTCTTTTTTGAAGGCAAAAGTCGTTTCCCACATGTACCAAAAATTAGTCGTAAAAATATGCGGGCTGTTTTTGAACCATTCAGCAATCGACAAATCATTTAGCTTCTCTTCATCTTTTTCCGGCATCATCATGAGCTTCGTCAATAAAGCGCGATCCTTCATGCTAAACTGCATCTTGCTGTAACTATTTTTGCCGCTAATGCGCAGGCCGTTGGTCTTATCCATTAATCGTGCAACATCGTGAGTTGGATGTGCCTGGTCAAAATCCAAAATATCATCCGTGACTGATTGACCAGGATTATCCAAGGATGGAATTGAGCGAAACAGATCCCAGAGATTTTCATAGGTCGCATCATTGAGCATGCGGCCACCCTCTGCTAAAAATCCTTTCGTATTAGCCAATTTTGGTCCGCTATATTCTTTCGTATAGGCTTCAACTGTATCGCCATCATTAGCGCCATGAGTATTTAAGCCATACATCGTGATCTGATCTCCTGACCAGCCGCCATCACGAATCAAATAAACAGCAGCTGCCAAATTGCCGATTCCGCTTCCGATCATATAAGCATGTTGTGTCATAAGTTATTCCTCTCTATGGGAATGAACGTTCATTCCTAATATTTATACTTCTATTCTATACTTTACACCCTTGAAAATCCGGATTGATCAACTTGTCATTTGACATTCCCTTTATCTGTGTTATCTTTATTGCATAGATTTTAAACAAGTTGATCCGGATAGTAGTTTTAAAGCAAAGCTTAGAGAGTTGACGGTCGCTGGAAGTCAACGTGAAGCAGCAAAACGAACATGGCCGGTGATTGGTTAATGCGAACGGTTCACCGAAAGCATTAAACGGATTGGTCTTCGTTACTAGACACGCCATTAAACTTTGACTCATATGTTAAAGCAGATGGTTGGCAAGGTTGATCAGGTAACTGATCAAACAAGCAGGATGGTAACGTGCTAAGTCACTTCTGTATTGAACAGGAGTGGCTTTTTTTATGTCTGATCAACAGTAGCGAATCTAATTAAATTTGGGAACGGAATAATTATGATAAATCAAGGAATTAAAAAAACAGCATATATTTCATTGGCAACTTTGGCTGTCAGCACTTTAGCTTTGGCCGCACCAGCTCTGCATGCAGCAACGACTGCCAATGCTAAGAGCAAGCCTAAGGCAATTACGGTCAAAGTTGGTCTCATGACGATGGACGACGAAGACAAGGCTGAATGGAAAGTCATCAGTAATTACGCTAAAAAACATGGCAATGTCACGATCAAATATGTGCAATTTACTGACTACAGCCAGCCTAACAAAGCACTTAAAAATGGTGATATCGATTTGAATGCTTTCCAGCATTATTTCTTCTTGGATAATTGGAATAAGGAAAACAACGGTAATTTAAAGCCGATCGCAAAAACAGTCATTGCCCCAATTCGTCTATATACGAAAAAAGGCTACAAGAGTGTTAAAGATTTGCCGGATAAAGCCCAAATCGCTATTCCTAATGACGCCACCAATGAAGGCCGTTCTCTGGTTGCACTGCAGACCGCTGGCTTGATCACACTTAAAAAAGGTGTTGCCTTGGCTACACCTTCTGATATCGCCAGCAATCCTAAACACATCAAAATTGTTTTAGTGGATGCCGCACAGACAGCACGTTCATTAAGCTCAGTCGATGCAGCCTTTATTAACAATACATTTGTATCCGCGGCCGGCCTAAAATTCAAGTCTGCGATCTTCGTTGAGCCAGTCAACAAAGCATCAAAGAAATGGATCAACGTCATCGCTGCTCGTCCGAACTACAAGAAAAATAAAGCAAAGTACGCAGCCTACAAAGAAATCATCAAAGGCTATCAGCAAAAGAAGATCAAGCAGTTGATCAAAAAGTATTCAGACGGCACTTCGCTGGCAGCTTGGGATATTAAATTAAAGTAACGAAACTTGATCGCGAAAATAAAGTATCAGAAAGGAATTGAAAATGGTTGAAAGGACAAAAATCAGGCAAGAATACCTAGATAAATTAGCTGAATTGATCAAAATTCCAAGTGTTTCAGCTAAAAAAACCGGTCTGACAGAAGCCAGCGACTTGATCAAGACATTTTTTCAAGAACTAAAAGCTGATCATGTGATCGTGGATAACGAGTATGAATTTCCGCTTGTACTAGCTCAATTCAAATCAGCGAAAACGGATGCCAAAACGCTGCTGATCTACAATCACTACGATGTCCAGCCAGCCGAACCCTTTGATCTTTGGCACAGTGATCCTTGGACGTTGACCGAGCGTGATGATAAGTTCTTCGGTCGCGGTGTTGACGATGATAAGGGCAACTTGCTGGCTCGTCTGACCGCTTTGGCTGAATACTTAGACGAAAATCAGTATCAGCTACCTGTCAATATTGATTTTGTCGTCGAAGGATCTGAGGAAACAGCTTCTCGCGGTCTGGCACAATATTTGCAAAAACACGCTGATTTTCTGAAAAATGATCTCGTTATTTGGGAATCCGGCGGCTACAACAGCAAAGAACAACAAGAATTAAACGGTGGTACAAAAGGTATCGTGACTTTTGATTTAAAAGCCAAAACAGCTGGCCGCGACTTGCATTCAAGTCTGGCACCCGTGGTCGATTCAGCTGCATGGCAGCTTGTAGCAGTAATTAACTCCCTGCGAAATCCAGACGGCACGATCGCTGTAAAGGGCGTGTACGATAGCGTCAGAAAGGCTAGCGAACGTGAGTTGGCTTTAGTGGATCAGTACTCAACGATCGACGAACACTTATTAGTCGATAGTTTTAAATTGACTGCAGCTTTATTAAACAACCGTGATAAGACAGATCTTTTAAAGGCTTTGTATTTCTCACCGGCTTTAAATATTGAGGGTATTAGTTCGGGCTATCAAGAAACTGGTGTGAAGACTGTTTTACCAGCTGAAGCAACTGCTAAATTAGAGATTCGCCTGGTGCCTGACCAGGATCCGCGAGATATTTTCGATAAAGTCGCCGCCCACTTGCAAGAACATGGCTTTACGAATGTGAAAGCCGTTTATACTTTAGGTGAGAAGCCTTATCGTTCTGACTTGTCGGCGCCGGAAATCCAGCGTGTGATCAAAGCGACCGAAAAAGTTTACGGCAAAGATATTTCCTTGCTGCCAACAACACCCGGCACTGGTCCGATGGCTTATTTTTACGACAACTTCAAATCACCGATCACGGCGGCCGGTATCGGTTATGCTGATTCAGCCGACCATGCACCGGACGAAAATGTCCGTATCAAAGATTACTTTGATCACGTGGACTTTATTAAGGAATTGATCAAAAGCTATGACTGAACCCATTATCGAGCTGAACAATATCACTGTCCATTTTCAAAACGGCAGCAAAGCAGTTGATGCTGTGAAAAATGTCAACCTGTCAATTGATCGCGGCGATGTTTTTGGTATCGTCGGTTATTCCGGCGCTGGTAAATCTACGATCGTGCGTTTGATTAATTTGCTTCATCAGCCCAGCTCCGGAGACATCAAAGTTGGTAGTCTGCAGACTGTTAAAAATGGTCAAGTATTGGTCAAAGGCAAAAAACTGCGAAAATTACGGCAAAAAATCGGCATGATTTTCCAGCATTTTAATCTGCTGGAACAGTCGACGGTTTTGGGAAATGTTGTTTTTGCTTTAAAACATGCTTCTCTGTCAAAAGCAGACCGCATCGCTAAAGCCAAAAAATTGATCAAACAAGTCGGTCTGGCTGACCGCATCGATAACTACCCATCGCAATTATCCGGCGGTCAAAAACAACGTGTGGCAATCGCACGCGCCTTAGCCAACGATCCAGAAATTTTAATTTCCGATGAAGCTACCAGTGCTTTGGATCCAAAGACAACTAAGCAGATCTTGGCGCTATTGGCCGATTTGAATCGTCAGACCGGTGTCACGATCGTCTTGATCACTCATGAAATGCAGGTAGTTAAAAACATCGCAAATCACGTTGCCGTTATGAAAGACGGTGAGATCATCGAACAGAATTCAACCTTTCAAATTTTTGCCGATCCGCAAAAACCTTTAACGAAAGAATTTATCGAAACTGCTTCGGGCAACAAGGAAGCTTTGGAAAAAATTCTGCAGCAGCCAGCCATTCAACACTTACAAGCCGATGAATTGCTGGTTGAATTAGGCTTTTCCGGCAAGTCCACAGACGAACCCTTGATATCATCACTGGCAAAAAATTATGATGTCACAGTCAATATTCTTTACGGCAATATTGAAACAATCGAAAATGCCTCGATCGGCACCTTGATCGTGATTTTATCTGCCAGTGCCGGTAAATTAAGCAAAGCACTTGAAGCTATCAGAAAAGAAAAAATCAAGCTGCAGATCATTAAGGGGGCGGCACAATGATCAATTGGTTATCTAAATGGCTGCCAAATGTTGTCTCAATGGGCTGGGGTGGTGATTACGGCTGGTGGCAGTCAATCTATCAAACACTCTACATGACTTTTTTTTCCGCCATTATCGGTGGTTTGATCGGATTATTCTTTGCCGTTGTATTGGTTATTTCAGACACAGATGGTATTCTGCCAAATAAAAGCATTTTCTGGCTGGCAGACAAAATCGTCTCGATCTTTCGAGCGGTCCCTTTCATTATTCTGCTCTTTGTGATCTCCCCTTTGACACAAGTCTTGATCGGTACGACCTTAGGTGCCACGGCTGCATTGGTACCTTTAAGCCTATCAGTCGCACCCTTTTATGCCAGGCAGATCCAAGCTGTTTTAAAATCGATCGATCCGGGTGAAATTGAAGCCGCTGAATCATTTGGGGCAACAAATTGGGATATTTTGATCATTTACATGAAAGAAAGTTTTCCAGAAATCATTCGTGTCTCGACCGTAACACTGATCAGCCTAGTCGGTCTAACTGCTATGGCCGGCGCGATCGGATCGGGTGGTTTAGGAAACACGGTCGTCACTTTCGGACAACAGTCTAAATATGATGTTGTCTGGGTCGGCACGATCGCACTGCTGTTGCTGATCTTCTTAATTCAAGGTATCGGAGACTGGTTGGCTAATAAAAGCAACCATGCTGCCGCACAGTAATAAAAAAGCCAATTGCTAAAATAGCTTAGCAATTGGCTTTTTTATTGTCGTTCTAAATAGACACGGTAACGATCACCTGCGTAATAAGTAGAAACAAATTCAAATGGTTTGCCATTAGTCAAATAAGATGTCTGCCGCAAAAATAGCGCCGCTTGGCCTGTGGTCAGACCCAGCCGTTGGCAAACAGTCTCATTAGCGATCACAGCCGAAAATTCCTGCACGACTTTGCCAAACTGAAAACCCCGTTC
Organism: Oenococcus sicerae; assembly: GCF_004102045.2. Lineage (GTDB taxonomy): Bacteria > Bacillota > Bacilli > Lactobacillales > Lactobacillaceae > Oenococcus > Oenococcus sicerae. Next base: position 584,840 of record NZ_CP029684.2, read on the forward strand.
TTCAAGATATTCATATAAGCCGCCAGACATTTCCGACTTGGTAATATTACCAACCAAGCCGACTGGTACGGTCGCGATCTCAAAAGCGATCGGTTCATCATCCCCAAAACGAACTCGTTCGATCGTGATAACGTCTTCATCTCGACCGATCTCCAAATTCGAGGCTTCTGCCAGAGTCGGCTGGTGTCTTCTGAAAACAATAAATTTTGATTTAGCCGTCTTGCCTTGCGACTGCATGATCTGCGTAAAACTCGTAATTCCTTTAAGGTTTTCAGAAATTTCAGTCGGTTGATCAGATACATAAGTGCCAGATCCCGGCTTACGGATCAATTTCCCCTGGTTAACAAGCACAGAGATCGCTTGACGCAAAGTCATACGCGAGACTTTATAAGCTTCTGCTAGGGCCCTTTCTGCTGGTAAACGACTGCCGCCGGCAAACTGTTTATTCTTGATTTTTTCAGCTATATCGTCGCTGATCTTCAAAAAAACCGGCATATTGTTCGTATTCATTCAGCAACTCGCAGCTCATCGCCATCAACAAAGTTCGTTAACAGATCTTGTTTGGCTGACAATAGATTAAAGTTAGCCCGTTTACCAATTTCTAAGCCGCCAACATCTTTTAACCCGAATTCACGTGCCTGATTGACTGAAGTCATGAGAACCGCGTCCGCGATCGAAGCGCCTGTAAAGGCTTGAACATTTTTAAAGCCGAGATCGTATTTTAAGACCGAACCAGCCAGATGACCGTTTTCCAAACGAGCAGCGCCGTCTTTAATGACGACTTTTTGACCGCCTAATTCAGAAACTTCATTTTCGCCTTGGCCTTTAGCCCGCATCGAATCAGTGATCACCTCGATATTCTTGGCAGTTTTCAGCTCATAAGCCAATTTGACCATTTCTGGGGAAACATGAATCCCATCCATGACGATTTCGACTTTAACTGATGGCGTCAAGACACCATAACCCGTCACACCGGGTTCGCGGCCTTCCAATTGAGATTGGCGGTTATATAAATGAGTCACATGCGAAGCCAATGTCTGGCCTTTATTCATTTTCCAATACGACTGGTTCGTATGGCCGGCTGAAAGCACCACACCCATATTATGCAGACCCGCTTCAAAGGCCGGACCGGACTTCTCTGGCGCATAAGTGACTAATTTGATCAAACCATCTGCGTCTTTTTGCCAATCTTTAAATAAAGCCAAATCCGGTGCGATCACATATTCTGCTGGCTGGGCACCATTCATATCAGCATTAATGAAGGGGCCTTCCAAATGAATGCCGCGGATCATTGAATTGTTTTTTTGCCGCTAAAACAACTGATTCAAGTGCTTTTGCAATGCTGTCTTTGGTCTGTGTGATCGTCGTTGGGAAAAAGCTCGTAATGCCTTCAGTCCGCAATTTTTGCGAAAAAGCATTTAAAGCATCAGCGTTACCATCCATCGTGTCAAAGCCATAGCCGCCATGCGTATGCACATCAATAAAGCCTGGTACCAAAATTGCACCAGCTGGCGCAGTCACAAGCTGGTCAGTATCTTTGGCGACAAAATCCTTCAATTCGCCAAGCTCTTCAATTGTATTAGAAAAGCGCAGAAAACCGTTTTTCACGATGCCTGCGCCAGTATAGATATCAATATTTTTTATTAATTTTGCCATAGTTCCATTATAGGTTTGGTCTAGCCCAATTTATACAATTATGACGCTAATGCTTTTTTAGGATCGGAAGCAGAAATAATTTTTGGTTGTGATTTGCCATCTACAGCAGCTTTCGTCACAACAACCTTTGTCACTTCTGGTTTTGAAGGAATCTGATACATTGTTTCCTTCATCGTCGATTCCATGATCGAACGCAGACCACGAGCACCCGACTTCTTAGAAATGGCAATCTTGGCCATTTCCTTTAAAGCACTGGGTTCAAACTCAAGTTGGACACTATCTAGCGCCAGCAAGGCCTGGTACTGTTTGACCAAGGCATTCTTCGGCTTTGTCAAAATTTGCACGAGATCATTTTCATACAAAGGGTTCAGCACAGAAATGATTGGCAAACGACCCAAGAACTCTGGAATCAAACCAAATTTAATGATGTCCTGATCGTTTAATTGGGTCAATGGATTCTTTTTATTAAATTCTTGCTTATTTTGCTGATCCTCATGGCCAAATCCGATCATTGATTCGCCTAGGCGATCACGAATAACATTGCCAATGCCATCAAAAGCCCCGCCGACAATAAAAAGAATGTTGCTGGTATCGACATGAATATACTCTTGCTGGGGATGCTTGCGACCGCCTTGAGGTGGCACTGAAGCAATCGTTCCTTCCAACAGCTTCAATAAGGACTGTTGAACACCTTCGCCGGACACATCACGCGTGATGCTGACATTCTCGGATTTCTTGGCAATTTTATCGATTTCATCAATATAAATAATGCCGCGCTGTGCTTTTTCAACATCAAAATCAGCTGCCTGCAATAACTTCAGGACAACGTTTTCAACATCTTCACCTACATAACCAGCTTCGGTCAGTGTCGTCGCATCAGCAATCGCAAAAGGCACATCCAGCATTTTAGCCAATGACTGTGCCAAATAAGTCTTGCCGGATCCAGTAGGACCGACCATTAAGATATTAGATTTTTGCAGTTCAACGTCACCATCTTTGTGTGCCAAAGATTCATTGACCCGTTTGTAATGATTATAAACAGCAACAGCCAGTGTCTTTTTAGCATCTTCTTGACCGATCACATAGTCATTTAGACGATTAACAAGTTCGATCGGCGTTGGCAAATCGTTCAGCAGCAAAGCCTGCTGATCGCTTTTTAATTCCTGGTCAATGATCTGCTGGGCAAGTGCGACACACTCATCACAGATATAAACTCCGGGCCCAGCAATTAATTTTTTAACTTGATCCTGGCGTTTGCCGCAAAAAGAACAGGCAATCGTCGGTTGTACTGATTCTACGTCCATGCCCTCTATTGTATCAAAACAGGCATAATACAAGTTTTTATAGGCAAAAAGAAAAGCCGTTTAAGACGGCTTTAATAATTACTTCTTTTCAACTGCTTTTGCACCGCTAACGATTAAATCAACGGCCTTTTGAATCTTCAGATCATGGCTTAGCAGACCAACAGAAACTGACTTTTCAACTTCGGCTTCTTTGATATTGTATTCAGCTGCTAAATGCTTGATCTCGTCATTGATATCTGCATCGCTTGGGTTGATTTTTTCAGCCCGAGCAATCGCTTCAAGTACCAGATTCGTCTTGACACGGTTAGGTGCGCCTTCAGTCATTTGTTCCTTTAATTGGGCTTGACTGCTGCCCGTGATTTTAAAGTACATTTCAGGTTGAACGCCCTGACCAGCCAAATTATTGAAAAATGTCTGCATTTGACGCGAAACATCATCATTCAATAATTCATCAGGTAATTTTTCGCCGGAAACTTTAGCAGCATCAACTGCTTTTTGGACAGCGGCGTCTTCAAAAGCATCCTTGCTCTTCTCAGCTTTGTCTTTAGCCAGCTTCTCTTTGGTCTTGGCCTTCAATTCTTCAAGTGATGAGACAGAGTCATCGACATCTTTGGCAAATTCGTTATCCAAAGCTGGTGTTTCAAGCTTTTTTAATTCGTGGATCGTCACAGCGAAAACAGCATCCTTGCCAGCTAGGTCCTTTGCTTGGTAATCAGATGGGAACTTAACTTTCACATCAACATCTTCATCAACTTTGTGACCAACTAATTGGTCTTCAAAGCCTGGTATAAATTGACCAGAACCAAGACTTAAACTAAAGTTCTGTGCCTTGCCGCCGTCAAATTGTTTGCCATCAACAGAGCCGTCAAAATCAATTACGACAGTGTCGCCTGTCGCAGCGGCTTCGCCATCTTTGGCAGGAACTAATTCAGCTTCGCCTTTTTGCAGACGTGTCAATTCAGCAGTCAATTCCTCGTCAGTCACTTGGTCAGAATCTTTTTCGACTTCAAGATTCTTATAATCACCAAGTTCAACGGCTGGTGCCAAAGTTACTTCGGCGTGAATCTTCCAAGGACCGCCTTTTTTAAGATCATCAGGCAGAATCTGCGGCTGGCCAACAACTGTCAGATCAGCTTCGTTGACTGCTTGATCATAAACATCAGGCAGAATTGCATTCAAAGCATCTTCATATAGGGCTTCTTCACCAAAACGAGCCAAAAACATGTCTTTGGAAACATGTCCTTTTCTAAAACCAGGGATGTTGATCTTGTCTTTTTGCTTGTTAAAAGCTTCATCGATTCCATTTGATATTTGTTGGGCTGGAATTTCGAAACTTAAAGTTCCTTTATTATCAGCGCCAGCTTTAAAAGCAGCGTTGGTTTTAATAATATCTACCATTATTCCTCCAGATACGTACTATAAAATTATAGCGTAAAGCACATGAAAACTAATTGTATCATTTCAAATCATCAAAAGATCCAGGCAGCAAATGCGCTAAATCGGTTTTAACGACGACACCACTCGTATTCGTTAAATAAATGGGCATGTTTTTATCAAACCATTCCACCATTACCTGACGGCAGGATCCACAAGGCGCGATCGCCCCTTCTGTTCGACCAGAGATCACCATTGCTTTAAAATGGTGCTGACCTTTTGCGATCGCAGAAAAAATTGCGGTCCTTTCAGCACACATTGTCGATCCGAAAGCGGCATTTTCAATGTTGCATCCTGGAAAAATATCGCCCGTTTCACTGAGCAAGGCGGCACCAACCGGAAAGTGGCTGTAAGGGATATAAGCTTTGTCTAGCTCTTCATCGGCAATTCTTTTTAACTCATCATATTCAGCTAATTGAACAGTCATTTCAAAGCGTCCTCTAACTCAGTGTGCACACGATCTTTTTCTGTCTGGCTCATCAGCTGCATCGATTGGCCATTGATCGTAGCGCTTGTCCCAACCATTTGGCCAGATTTGATATTATCTAAAGCTTTGCGGTAATTTAAAGCTAGGTTTTTAAAACTGCTAAAGGACAAATCAGTCAAGATATTGGAAGACAGCCGATTAATAAACTTTTGGTTGAAGATCGTCGTCGGATTCGTAGCTGCCTTAGCCAGGACGGCTTTGATCACCTGCTGCTGTCTTAATTGACGACCGTAATCACCACGAGGGTCCTGATGCCGTTCACGCACATAAGCTAACAGCTGATCACCCTGCATATCATAAGTAGTGCCATCGACAAAGGAGTGGCCAAATTCTGTAAAGGTCAGATTGGAAGTGACATTGACACCGTTAAGTGAGTTCACGATCGATTCCAAACCACCCATATTGATCAAGGCATAACCATTCAGTTTGATATTAACCAGCTTCTCGACTTGTGCGATTGATGAATCAGCCGAACCGTAAGCATAGGCTGCGTTTAATTTGACCGTTTGGCCATTAATGATAATCGGTGTATCGCGCTGCAGACTTAAGAGCAGTGTCTGTTTTTTCTTAGGATTGACAACTGCGATCATCATCGAATCCGTGCGCCCTTTATAACTGCGATCCAAAGCGCCTGTATCAGTCCCCAGCAGCAAAATAGCAATCGGCTTGCCAGCCTTTGTCACCGTGTCTGCCTTGTCGGCTGTCTTGATCGAACTGCTTTGGTGCATCTTTTGAATGGCACCCTGTGTGGTCCAAATAGCATAACCGCCAACGGCCGCGACCGCCACAACAGCCAGCGAGAAAAACCAAATTATAAATTTTTTCATTTATTCCCCATTATCGGTTAAAAAATTGACACAAAATCATTGTCTATAATAGCAAAAAAACAAATAGAAATTAAATACAATCCTATTTGTTAATGATTTTTCTGCAATTCAGCCAGTTTAGCAGGGCTTACGACCCTAGCCGCTAATTGATGTGTGTTATTGATACTGCTGCTTTGTGAGTAATAATTGCTGATTGCCTGGTCCAAAGAAAGCGTAAAAGCGGCTGTAATTGGTCTGGTTACTGTGATTTGACCGTTGCTGATCGTAATCTTAGCGGATAAAATATCAGAAATACCAGCAAAACTATCAGCATTAGGCACATAACGATTGATTTCGCCATTACTGATCGAACCGGTCATATCCCAATAATTTTGAGAAAAGGTAAATTGATCGCTCGGCACAGCATTTTTATTTGGAAAGGCCGCTTGAATCAGAATCGCAATTTGATTATTTAAATCAATGGAATTCCAACTGGTCAGACTTGAAGAACTGCTAGTAGAATTAGCTGACGCGGAAAGTGAAGAAGAGGTCGAAGACTCGGATGAAGATGCTGGCGTACTTTTCGTGCTGGCCCTTTTAGACGTAACTGTTTTTTTAACAGAGCTTTCTTTTTTGGAACCAGAGCTGCCATTCAAAGCTCGTGCTGCGAATACCGAAAGACCCACCACGAAAAACAAAACGATAACGGAAGCAATAATTTTTGTCCTTAAACCAACTTTCATTTTTTATATCTCCCTTATATATTTAGAAAATTACCATAGTCATCTCTTAAAGACAAGCACAAATGTATTTAAGTAATTATAAAAAACATGTTTTAAGAACGAATTGCTCTTTCATCAATCCAATAAGTCTTGTTGGCTGTTAGATCTTTGACTTGAACATATTTATAAGTCTGGCCAGCACGTAAAGTAACAGCTTCTTTTAGGACCGTGACTGAATGGCCGTTATAGTTCCTACCCCAAGCATTAGGTCCGAGCGTCGTTGCACTCGTAAAGGCTGGACCAGCATTTAAGACCCAATCATTTCGAGCTGAGTCATAGATCTTAGCTGAGCGGTTAATGATATTAGTTGAAGTAATCGTGGCTGGTTGAAACGAATTCAAATCCTGTTCAGAAACATATACATTATCTTGTCCATTAGAATACAGGATTTTATATTCCCACTGTGAGTTTGAATATGACTTAGCCGTGACCGCAACAACTGTACCGATCCACTTACGGTGCGGTGATAAGTTATATCCATTTGTTTCCCTAGATGCATTTGAAGATATCTGAACAACGGTACCAACGCTAAATTTGGCCGGTACAGGTTTAGGAATACCAACATTCTCCAAATAACTTTCCCACAAATCTGAGCTGCTAATCGGGTCTACACTAGTCGAAATCACCGAAAGAGTGGCCGTTGTTGCTTGCAAATCCCAAGAAGACGGTACGGTAAAAGTGAATTTATCATTAATTTCAGGAATAACCATCTGCGAATTTTGTCCAATGATGATTTTTACCTTTAATTTTGGATTTATTCGTTGTCCATTTTCTCCCGAAACTACTGATGTCAAGACCGAACCACTGATAACCCTTTGATTATTCACTAATTGTGATGTTACTTTAGGAACCGGAAAGACACCCACGATCACATTATTTGAAACATTGAGTGAACCATAACCGGCCCAAAAATGAATAGGGGCCAAATGTTGGCCAGGCCAAACCGTCTGAACCCAATCCACTAAAGGCGTATCAAACACATTATCTTTAATTGTAATGTTCCCGACATGGGTCGAGTGTTGTCCAACACCACTAGAGTAAGCAATAAGCTTTCCACTAGCATTCTTGTAAGGCAAAAATTGATTATCAGAAATAACAATATTACTGCTCTGCTGGCTGATAACGTTGTGAGCTTTTTGGTTTGGATCAACTTTAGACATATAACCAGCATCCCAACCGCCATTGTTATAAGCAGCATCTAGTTGTATGGATTCAGCATAATAATCATGTGCATTAGACTCACCAATGCTGGTTTGTCTTACTAGATCCGGAGCATATCCGATAAATTTATTGTTAGAAAATTTAGAATTCTGGAGCCCACCTAAATCAAAAATATGTTCACCTTTCGTTTCTACCATCGTGAAGGAGTTATGGTTAACATTCCAGTTATTTCCGTGATCAGTCATAATAATGAAAAAATCACCTTTAATAAGATCATGGGCTTGAATGTTAACATTAGACATCGTAAAGTTTGAAACACCATCAATAGCACGAGTACCTGTTGCTAAACCAACCCATATCATTTGTCCATTAACAACTAAATTGGTGTTATTACCGCTAATTGAAGTGTTGGACGAGATAATAATATTTCCAGCAGTTGAATTTAAATTTTTAGGGCCAGCCGCGCCTACATTAAAGTTCCCAGATGGCAACTGTATATTGGTTCCGGCATGATTAGACGCGTATACAAAAGCTAACTGCAATTGTTCATCATTTTGATCACCTGAATATTGAGTCTGCAAAGGAACGATATATTCAGACCCATTGACGGTAGCTTGTACCAATGCAAGTGAAGAAAGCTGTAAATCTTGTTCGGCGATATGAGTATTATGTAAACCATCTTGAAAGAACACTTGATATTCCCAGTTTGAGCGAGAATATGTTTTTCTCATAACCCTCGTGACGGTCCCAACCCATCCGCGGTGTGGCACGAGATCATACCCGTTTGTCTCAGAAATTGCTGTACTTTTGATTTCAACGTGATCGCCAATTTTAAATTGAGGCTGATCGGAAATATCTATAAATTGAGATGAGTTTGGTGCTGTAGAAGAAGCTGAAGAAGTACTTGAAGAGTTGCTACTCATGGAACCTTCTGAAGAAGCAGATGCCGAACTTGCGGCAACGCTAGAAGTTGTTATAGAAGACAAAGAGTTTTGGTCATCGCTTTGGCTTGTCATAGATGCACAAGAAGAACTGTTAGATGAGTTACTGCTGTCCGCCTGTGAAAAATCACCAGTGGCTACACTAGCCGCACTAGATGCAAAACTAGAGGAACCATTATCAACACCTACAGTTGAGAGCTCGGAAGGCGTAACCACATCAGCGTTAACGGTCTGTTGATTCATGTAACTACAACTAGAAAAAAATAAAAAAGTACCAGCACCAACTAACCATAGCTTACCTGATTTATATATTTTTTTCCTGACTAAAAAACTCATTATCTCTCCCACACAAAACAGCATTCCAACCTTTTATATCAAGCAACAATCTATTACATGTCTAACAATTTAAAATTTTAAAAACATATATACGAAGAACAAATTAGTCCAAGCTCTGCAAATCATACTGTTGAATAATACTGATCAAATGATCAGCATACTCGGGATCAGTCGCATAACCATCATCCGATAGATTTTGTGCAGCTTGTTGATAACTACCAGCAACTGATCTCGAAACATTAGCATATTTAGCTTTATTCATAGTATTCGCATAGTCCAGAAAAGAATACTCTGCAGAAGCATAATTATTAAAAGTACCGCTAATTGTTGATTCAGAACCGTTTATATACTCACCGGTTTGGTAAGTCACGGTCCCATTAGCATATTGAGAGCCATTTGCTTTAATACCAAACAAGTTATGATTCACCGATGCAAGCATACTTGAACCCCAGCCCGATTCAAGGATTGCCTGCGCAACCATTATCGATGCATATAATCCGCTGACATTAGCCACATTCACAGAGCTTCCAACAATGCTATATAGCCAAGTCTGTTGAGTAGCCAAAAGACCGGTTGTGATTAAATTAATTGTTTTAGCTGACACACCCCGAGCATCAATCCAATAAGTCTTGTTGGCTGTTGTGTCTTTGACTTGATAATAAGTATAGGTTTGACCGTCACCACGAGTGGTGGTGGCCTGTTGAATGACAGTCACAATATGACCATCATAGGCAGCACCCGAGCCGTTTGAAGCTAAGGTCGACCAAGAAGTCAGAGCCGGACCGTCATTTAAGAGCCAATCATTACGACTTGCATCGTTAATGATGGCCTGATAACTGACTGATTTAGTGCTGGTGATCGTTCCTAACACAGCTCTTTCATCAATCCAATAAGTCTTGTTGGCTGTTAGATCTTTAACTTGAACATATTTATAAGTCTGGCCAGCACGTAAAGTAACAGCTTCTTTTAGGACCGTGACTGAATGGCCGTTATAGTTCCTACCCCAAGCATTAGGTCCGAGCGTCGTTGCACTCGTAAAGGCTGGACCAGCATTTAAGACCCAATCATTTCGAGCTGAGTCATAGATCTTAGCTGAGCGGTTAATGATATTAGTTGAAGTAATCGTGGCATAGTTTGAAAGTGATAGAGATCGAAGATCAATCCAATAGGTTTTGTTGGCTGTCACATCTTGTACTTGAGCATATTGATAATTTTTGCCATCTGAAACACGCTTAGTTGTCACTATCTGCAAAACTGAAATCGTATCGCCTACATAATGATTACCATAATCACTAGCAGTCATCGTTGAAGCGCTTGTATGAACCGGACCGTTATAGAGGACCCAGTCATTACGATCACCTGAGATTTTGCCATATTGATCAGACTGGGTCGTTTTAATGATTTGATCATAAGACACACCCCGAGCATCAATCCAATAAGTCTTGTTGGCTGTTGTGTCTTTGACTTGATAATAAGTATAGGTTTGACCGTCACCACGAGTGGTGGTGGCCTGTTGAATGACAGTCACAATATGACCATCATAGGCAGCACCCGAGCCGTTTGAAGCTAAGGTCGACCAAGAAGTCAGAGCCGGACCGTCATTTAAGAGCCAATCATTACGACTTGCATCGTTAATGATGGCCTGATAACTGACTGATTTAGTGCTGGTGATCGTTCCTAACACAGCTCTTTCATCAATCCAATAAGTCTTGTTGGCTGTTAGATCTTTAACTTGAACATATTTATAAGTCTGGCCAGCACGTAAAGTAACAGCTTCTTTTAGGACCGTGACTGAATGGCCGTTATAGTTCCTACCCCAAGCATTAGGTCCGAGCGTCGTTGCACTCGTAAAGGCTGGACCAGCATTTAAGACCCAATCATTTCGAGCTGAGTCATAGATCTTAGCTGAGCGGTTAATGATATTAGTTGAAGTAATCGTGGCTGGAAAGGATGTCGTTTGAGCTTGTGCTAAATAATTTTTCTGGTAAAAAAAAGAACTATTCATCCCAATAATCGCAAGCATCATACCGACGAAAAGACCAATAATTACTTTATTAAATGATCTGATGGATTTCATTGACAAAATAATGCACTCCCTTTTCTTTTTAGTGCTAACTAAGCAATAAGATGATTTTAACAATGATATTTTGCAGGAATAAGACAAGGGATAGAACTAAGCACTATTTTTTAAAAACTTATAGCTAAGCAATTCTTGCCAACGTGTTCCAATAATTAGCATCACCATAAAAGATATCCAGATCTAACGGGCCGTTGTATCCCGTTAAACTTCCATTATCTGTATATTGGAAAATAGTCGGGTGGCTCCAAGCTCCATAAGAATTGCTATCAGTCCAAGGGCTACTTTGATAACCGGTTGGATCGTCATTAGCGTATTGGGCAACCCACAAACCATAATTGCTTGCAACAGAGGACCAGTTATACTTCGTAGTAACACTTTTGGACATGTAAATTAGTGGACGAACACCAGTAAGCTTATATACAGTATCAAGCCAGGTCTTAGCCCATGCAACACCTTGATTCATAGCGTCACCCTCCCAATCTAAAACAAGCAAGGATTGACCGTTCAAATATGATTTAATCTGCTTAACAAAATAATTTGCTTGATCTACAGCGTTGCCAACGCTTGCAAAATGATAAAGTCCTAATCTTTTACCAGCCTTTAATGTGCTTGCAACCTGATTAGCCATTGCAGGATTAATGTACGCAGTCCCTTCGGTCGCCTTCACAATCACAAAATTACCAGCGACCGTTCCATTACTAATTCCTGACTGATAGTTCGAAATATCATAACCATTCAAAAAGATGGACACACCCCGAGCATCAATCCAATAAGTCTTGTTGGCTGTTGTGTCTTTGACTTGATAATAAGTATAGGTTTGACCGTCACCACGAGTGGTGGTGGCCTGTTGAATGACAGTCACAATATGACCATCATAGGCAGCACCCGAGCCGTTTGAAGCTAAGGTCGACCAAGAAGTCAGAGCCGGACCGTCATTTAAGAGCCAATCATTACGACTTGCATCGTTAATGATGGCCTGATAACTGACTGATTTAGTGCTGGTGATCGTTCCTAACACAGCTCTTTCATCAATCCAATAAGTCTTGTTGGCTGTTAGATCTTTAACTTGAACATATTTATAAGTCTGGCCAGCACGTAAAGTAACAGCTTCTTTTAGGACCGTGACTGAATGGCCGTTATAGTTCCTACCCCAAGCATTAGGTCCGAGCGTCGTTGCACTCGTAAAGGCTGGACCAGCATTTAAGACCCAATCATTTCGAGCTGAGTCATAGATCTTAGCTGAGCGGTTAATGATATTAGTTGAAGTAATCGTGGCATAGTTTGAAAGTGATAGAGATCGAAGATCAATCCAATAGGTTTTGTTGGCTGTCACATCTTGTACTTGAGCATATTGATAATTTTTGCCATCTGAAACACGCTTAGTTGTCACTATCTGCAAAACTGAAATCGTATCGCCTACATAATGATTACCATAATCACTAGCAGTCATCGTTGAAGCGCTTGTATGAACCGGACCGTTATAGAGGACCCAGTCATTACGATCACCTGAGATTTTGCCATATTGATCAGACTGGGTCGTTTTAATGATTTGATCATAAGACACACCCCGAGCATCAATCCAATAAGTCTTGTTGGCTGTTGTGTCTTTGACTTGATAATAAGTATAGGTTTGACCGTCACCACGAGTGGTGGTGGCCTGTTGAATGACAGTCACAATATGACCATCATAGGCAGCACCCGAGCCGTTTGAAGCTAAGGTCGACCAAGAAGTCAGAGCCGGACCGTCATTTAAGAGCCAATCATTACGACTTGCATCGTTAATGATGGCCTGATAACTGACTGATTTAGTGCTGGTGATCGTTCCTAACACAGCTCTTTCATCAATCCAATAAGTCTTGTTGGCTGTTAGATCTTTAACTTGAACATATTTATAAGTCTGGCCAGCACGTAAAGTAACAGCTTCTTTTAGGACCGTGACTGAATGGCCGTTATAGTTCCTACCCCAAGCATTAGGTCCGAGCGTCGTTGCACTCGTAAAGGCTGGACCAGCATTTAAGACCCAATCATTTCGAGCTGAGTCATAGATCTTAGCTGAGCGGTTAATGATATTAGTTGAAGTAATCGTGGCTGGAAAGGATGTCGTTTGAGCTTGTGCTAAATAATTTTTCTGGTAAAAAAAAGAACTATTCATCCCAATAATCGCAAGCATCATACCGACGAAAAGACCAATAATTACTTTATTAAATGATCTGATGGATTTCATTGACAAAATAATGCACTCCCTTTTCTTTTTAGTGCTAACTAAGCAATAAGATGATTTTAACAATGATATTTTGCAGGAATAAGACAAGGGATAGAACTAAGCACTATTTTTTAAAAACTATATTTAACACAAAATTAATTTCTTTCGTGATAATCAAACCAATTAGATCAATACCCCAAAAAATGATACTGACAATTAATAGCTCTAAGAAAATATTCGTGATTTGAATATTTAGAAGATTCCAAGCCAAAACACCTAGAAAAGCCACAGCTGCGATGATTAAAGGTTTGATCATTAATTTCAAAATCTGCAAAATTGAAGATTTGAGTGCGACCTTCATTAAGACGTAAAAATTGAAAGCAAAGGTCACATAAAAATTAATCGCCACAAACAAAGCCAAACGATCAATGTTACCGGCAAGAATGCCAATCGTGATAAATGAGATCGTGATCGCCGTAGAAATAAGACCGGTCTTCATCAAAGTCTTCGTCATATTGCGAGACTGATAGATACCGCCAATCGTCGTGGTGATTAATTGAATCCAAGTGGTCAGCGATAAAATCTGAAAAGGAATAATAGCCCCATCCCATTTGTGGCCAAACAAAAAACGAATAATTAGTTCTGAGTTGCTCGATAAATACACTGACAAGGGTATCCCAACAATCAACAAAAAGCGCAGTACCTTTAAATAAACTTTTTTGATCGTGGCGACATCTTCCTGATAGTTAGCTAAGACAGGCTGCATCACCGGAACAATCACATTGGTAAAAATATTATTCGGATACGTGATCATCTGATAGGACTTGCCATAATTTCCCAAGGCTGTTTGGCCAAAAAATTTACCGACTAATAAATTATCAAGATTTCGAGAAAAGTAGTTAATGATGCCAAATTCAAATTGATAGGTTGAAAAATCACGAATCTTCTTAAGAGCTCGTTTATCAAGTCCTTTTAGAATTTTTAGTTTGGAAAAATGAAAATAAGCAATGAAGTTGACAAAGGCTGGTATCAGGCTAGTAAGGATCAGCGAGTAGACGCCAAAACCAAGAAAAGCGGTCACAATTCCTGTCGTACCACCAATCAGATAAGCTAAGAGGCCTGTTATGTTAATGTGCTTGAACTCTTGTCTTTTTTGTAGCAAAGATAAAGGCACGACTGACATCATTGATAAAATCAAATTAGGCGCCAACATCCAGCTTAATAAAAGATAAATTTTATCATTATAAAAATAACTGACTGGAATTCCCAATAAACCAAAGACTGCACCAATGATCAATGACCAAAAAGTAAGAATTTTGAATAAAGATGAATAATCACGGTCGTTTAGTTCGTGGCTTTGAACAATAGCTGGCCCAATGCCCAGCTCAGAAAGCAGTTGAAAAAAGGGCAGGAATACCAAAATAATATTTAGAACGCCATAGGTTTTAGGCCCTAGTAGGCGAGATAAAACAATCGTGACTGCAAAATTTGCAATAACACCCGCATACTGACCAATTGCCGTATAGACGACGCCCTGTTTGAATTGTCGTTTAATTTCCTGCATTATTTTAAAATGTTAACCCATTTTTGGATAACTTCTTTCAAAAGATAGTTTTGAACACGTAACAAAGACTTTTTTTGCCATTGTTCACGTAGCTTTTGACTACCAATTAGCCGAGACAGCTGATGGTTCATTTCAGCCACATCACCCAATTTGACCAATTGGCCATACTCACCATCTCGCGTCACGGATCTAGCACCAGTTTGATCAAAAGCAACCAATGGCAATCCAAAACTCATGGCCTCGGCCATAACTAAACCAAAGCCTTCCCATCTAGAGGTCATTAAAAAAATTGAACTGGCTACATAGTGATTAGCTAGAGCCTCGCCTTTAAGTGAACCAACATAGACAAGCTTTTGTTGCGCTCTTTGGATGTCGCTGGCATCTAAAACATTAATCATTTTCAGCGGGTCTTTGTCCCCTGCTATAGAAATAACCCAGTCATCAGGTAATTGTGCGGCAATTTTAAGTAAGTAATCGGTACCTTTGTGCTGCCAATCAGAGGTCCGGCCAACCCATGAAATGACATGTTTTTGCAGATTTGAAATAGTCCCCTTAGGGTTCTCGATTGTCACCGGATTGGCAATTTCTACTGAATGGGAATTATACTTTGCAAAATGCTCAGCATCATATGCAGTGAGCGAGACAACTAGATCCGATGCTTGCAGGCCATTAATAAATTCCTGTTTGATATTCTTGAAATAGTTGTCCATGTAAACATCGAAGTTATTATGCATCCAAGAGATGACCCGTAAATTAGGGAAAGCCTTCTTGATAAAAGGTGCATAGGCCGTATAGTCTGCAGTAAGAATGACAGTATCAAAATTATTCTTTGATATCTTCGCCAACAGAGAACTAATTAAAAATTTTTCGACTGTTAAAAATTGATTTGCTTGGTTCGAAACATTTTCGTCAAATCTATTTCTTAAAGAACAGAATTTACGATCAATTTTTTCCAAAAAATTAGGAGCTTGTCTTGGATAAAAAAGTTTGGATTCCACTGAATAAAACTGAGGAATATTTCTACGCACAATAAAAATAGAGGATTCAAAGTCATCTAAGGCATTCAAAGCATCCGCAATGATCGAAACGACCCGTTGCAGGCCACCAATGTTTAGATCATTGACCACAAATAAAATCTTTTTAGTCACGAAGGCTTACGCCCTTTTCCATTGATCTCTGGTATACACCTTCTCTAAGACATCTTTGATCTCATCAGTGACACGGTTGGCAATCACGACATCGCTTTGAGCTTTAAAGCTGGCTAAGTCTTTGATCAAGGGGCTATCTTGAAAAGTGGGCTGGCTTAAGGTCGGTTCATAGATGATCACCTTAACGCCGCTGGCTTCTAACTTGCTCATAACATCCAGGATCGAAGACTGACGAAAGTTGTCTGAGCCCTTTTTCATGGCCAGCTTATAGACACCGACGACCTTGGGATGTCTAGCCAGGACTTGATCGGCGATAAACTGTTTTCTTGTATCGTTAGACCGGACAATGGCCGTCATCAAGTTCTGAGGAACGCCTTGATAGGAAGCTAAGAGTTGTTTGGAATCTTTAGGTAGGCAGTAACCACCATAGCCAAAACTCGGGTTATTGTAAAAGTCGCCGATCCTAGGATCCATGCCCACTCCTTGGATGATCCGAGCCGCATTTAACGACTTGCTTTCAGCATAGGTGTCTAATTCATTAAAGTAAGCCACCCGCATGGCTAAGTAAGTATTGGAGAAGAGCTTAATCGCTTCGGCTTCTTCACTAGTCGTAAATAAGGTCGGCACATCCGCTTTGATAGCAGCGGCTTGCAGCAAACCAGCAAAGGTCTTGCCAGCCTCAGTTAAGGAACCAACGACAATGCGGCTGGGATAGAGGTTATCGTATAGCGCCGTGCCTTCTCTTAAGAATTCTGGGGAAAAGAAGATCTGATCGGATTGGTACTGGGCTTTGACCTGATCAATAAAGCCAACTGGGATCGTGGACTTGACCACGATCCAGGCAGTCGAGTTTAAGGCCAGCGTTTCTTTGATGGCTGCCTGCACACTGCTGGTATCAAAACGATTGGTCTGCGCATCATAATTCGTTGGCGTGGCGATAATCACAAAGTCAGCTCCGGGAATGGCTTGTTGAGCATCCAGGGTGGCTTTTAAATGCAAGGGTTTGGTCGTCAAATAGTCCGTGATCTCTTTATCAACGATCGGACTGATATGCTGGTTGATCAGCTCAACCTTTTCTTTGATAATATCCAAAGCCACAACATCGTTTTCTTGTGACAATAAGGTTGCCAGTGATAAGCCGACATAACCAGTTCCAATAACTGCAATTTTCATAGCAAACATACTCCTAAGTTAATTATTATAGATTCTGCTGATTACTTAATCCACTTGTCTTTTAATTTCCTGAAGTTTCGGTAAAGAAGGTTTATGAGTTTAAAAGAAGCTGACCAGTAGACCATTTTTTCTCGTCGGGTTAAATGGCTCTCTGACATGTTTTGAAGATCGCCTTTCATCTCATTTGCAAACTGAACACGAATTCGTTGTGGGAAATAAAAATTATAAAAACGAACCATGCGGTGAAAATGCCAAGTAGAGACATATTTCCGACTGAAAAACTTTAAATAAATATCTCGTGCCTGGTTTAATGCAAATAAAAGATCCGACATAACGCCACTTAAATCATTAGTCCATTTGTCCGCAGTGGCGCTCGTCCCTCTTCTTCTGTACCAATACATTGGCTTTTCAGTCAGAAACACAATTCCTTGTGAATGAGCATAAACAGTTGGTGTTGAAATTTGATCTTCAAAAATCATACCTACTGGAAAAGATATATCGTTCTTTTCGTACACGCTTTTAGCAGCCAAATAAGTAGTTGGTCCGACAAAACGTGAGTAGGCCATAATCAAGTCTAAAGCTTCTTCAACTGAAATAAGTTGGGAATGATTGTAGTTAGGCTTGTTAAGCATCAACACTTGATTGCCATTTGCATCAATCTCACCAATATCAAAAATAACCGTCTCAGCATGAAATCTATTTAATAACTGAATAGATTTTTCGATTAAATCTAAGTCAGCCAAATCATCAGAGTCCATAAAGTATATATATTTTCCCTTAGCTTTGGCCAGACCATTATTTCTAGCAACTGACTGCCCAGAATTTTTTTGATGAAAAATCCTGATTCTTTTATCGCTTTGAGACACAGACGACAAAAAATCCTTCGTATCTCGATTAGAACCATCATCAACGATTATTAACTCTAAATCCTGATAACTTTGATCCAAGATACTGCCTATTGCTTGACCCAAAAAATCCAGTCCATTATAAACAGGCATGATGACAGATACTAACGAGCATTCCACGGATATATCCTCTTTCTTGTTCTATAAAACAAGTTAACATTCATAGAATCATCATTAATGATTATAAATCAGAAGAATAAAATATTTTTTTAGAACCAACTGGTGTGATATAAACTAACTCTTAAAAATGTAATGATGCTCAGGGAATGTTTGATTATCAGCAGACAAAGATAAAACTCTCCAATAGAAAAACAGCATCAAGAACATTGACCACTTAAAGATGTCGAAAGATAAAAATGAGCTAGGAATCAATACAGCAAAAGTTACAAGAGAACTGTTCAACATTGAATAATAAAAACGTTCGTTATCAGATTGGGCTTGAATGTATTGCTTTCGTCTATTTATCAAATCAATAATATATTTAGTAACAAAAAATAGTAGCGGCACCATGATAATAAGGCCATACTGTGCTAACCAACCAAAAAAACCGCTTAATACTGGATAACCGAGTTTGGAATAAACGTTTTCATATTCCCAATTATGAGTTGACCAAGTAGGAATATACTCAGTAATAAAGTATCCAGCAAAGCCTTGTCCGGTACCCAGAAATGGCGTTGATAAAAAGGTAAATATCAGGCCAATCGTGCCGCCAAGGCGGTTAGAGGTTCCTTGTTTTTCAAACAAAAACTGCGTTAAAACATTATGGACAGGTGTAACAAAAACATAAGCCAATGCAATTGCCGCTATACCGACAAGCCCTAATAAAAATAATAGTTTGCGATCATGATGATCTGCAAGTATCAGCCAAGCGAGATAAAGAAGAGCGATGGTCAAAATACCAGTTGTTGTTTTCGCCATTAACAAAAAAATCCCGCTTACAATAACCATGACCCATAAAATTATTTTTGGCTTTTTGAAAACCAACTTGTCTTTACCAATAAGCAAGCCAATAACGATTGGTAGATACACTACTCCTAAAAGATTAGCAAAGACAGGAGACTCTCCTTCAAACCCATTAACACGACCCTGTGTTACTGCATAGCTACCTAACTGATAAAAATCAGTCCGCCCAGCCCAACGTGTTTCAAACACTGAGGCCAAAGTATTAATATATCCATCTAATGAGTGCACACCGATAGTAATAAGAACTTCGGGCATAATTACTAAAATTGCATATATAGCGTATCCGTAAAGAGCCCAACGAATGAATTTAACCGCATTTTCCTGGTTGGTAATATAAAGTTTTGTAAAGGAGTAGATCATCCAGATCATTACAACTTGTTTTAATAACAGAACGACTGATTGCACAATTCCAATTGGAACAGCTGACATTGAGGTATAAGGAAAACTAATTAACATTGCCAGTATCTGAAGAAGAATAATAATTACCCAAATAACAATTGTTCTGCGTCGGGGAATTATCTTTTTTATATCTAAAGGATTTTTAAATAGCATCCAAAGAATCGGCAAGGATGCTATAAAAAAAGCATGCGCGTTAAAAAATTTTGAAAGGAACGTTAACGGCAAAAGCAACAATTGCATAGTTAATTACTCCGATCGTTCTATCTTTTTGTAATTCTTATATACCCCAATGATCAAAGACAACACAATACCCAAAGTCAGTCCAAAACTAGCACCAAACAAAATCGCCTTTTTGTGTACAGGACCAGCAACAGAGGGTTTCACTTTTGCTTTGGAAGCCTTGGACATTAAAACTGGTTTCGGCATCGATGGTAAGAGCTTAGTTCCCTGATCAGCAAAAGATTCCGTGTAAGCATTAACTAACTCAGCGGCTTTGGACTCGCTTGTCGCGGAAGCTGAAAATCTAATAAACAAAGTACCGTTAACTGAATCAATGCTGATACTCTTAGAGATATCATTCTTAGATATTTTCCAGCCTCTCTGTGCTAAATCTTTTTTAGTAGCAGAAATAATTTTGTTATCATTTGCTACGATTATGTAACTACTAAGCAATGATTCGTTAGCCTGGAATGAAGAATACGGATTCTTTTTATTCGCTGTTCCAACATATACTTCTCTAGATGCTGAAAAACGAGCAGGAGGTAATGCAACACGTTTTGTGTATACATACATGCTGCCAGCACCTAAAATAGTTAAAATAATCGTTAACCAAGCATATCTAATTAAATGGTGAACCAAGTCTGTTAATGTAAACTGAGAAGTATTCATTTCTGCAAATATCCTTTAAAATCAAAAATCAACAAGTTGCCTCATTGTAAAACCCTGCGTTTTGACACATATGATAAGCCTACTCTACCGATAAAATATCCTCATGATAAACCATCAGAAAACATTAATTGCTTCCGGGCAGGTATTTGGGGTTTTTTCCAAAGTGGTTATGCTTGGCATCCCTAACGGCATCAGTTACTTGACGCACTTCATATTTCCGGTGACCTTTAAATCTCGGAAGTGGCAGTACGTACACACTCTTAATCCAAGTAGCGATAGGATAAAGTTTCCTTCTAAAGGACTTGCCATGTTTATCACACATGTCTATTTTGTTACGTACACCATAATAATGGCGCCAATCGGGCTTGTAATCTGTTTTAAAATCCATCGCCGAACTACTGGTATCGTGAATCACAACAGCATTGACAACGTTGATGATATTAGTTTGTTCCCGAACACGTACAGAAAACTCTAAATCATCCATCCAAATAAAGTACTTAGCATTAATTTCACCAATTTTAGACAGAATCTCTTTGTTTACAACACTGCCGACAAAGGTAAACATGTCTATCGGAAAATCCTCTGCGTAAGCACTCAACGGAATGTGACTATATCGCAACATCCCCCAATCTTTGATATGAATACGGTGTGTAATATCCGTCCTACCATCATTAAGCTTGACCGTCCCCGTAAAGGCTTTAACATCGGGATTATTTTGCGATGCCTGGGCAATTGCATGGAAAAAACCAGGTTGGTAATATGCATCATCATCGCCAAAAGCAATCCAATCAACATTGAGTTTTTTGGCTTGTTCTAAGGCATATTCAAAGCCACCAGATCCACCGATGTTCTCGTCTAGTTTAAAATATTTAATCTTTTTATTTGCCAGCAATCCTTCTGACTGAAGATATTCATTAGTACCATCGCTTGAATTGTTATCAACCACAACAATATATTTAGGAGCAACATCTTGGTCCAATATAAAATTAATGGCTTTAACTAATTTTTCTTTACGATTAAAAGTCACTATTAAATTTGCATACGAAAATTTTTTGGTCATTCTTTTCCCTTTGGATATTCGATTATTGGTTTGAAAACTAGCCCTGCTTTAGTACCGCTTATAATTATCTTGATTTTTTCGCGTTTGTACTTAGTTCTTCTGAAAACAACTTTAGCAAAATCAATCATCGTGTGAACATAGGGACGTATTTTTTGCATCATTTTCGTTCTACGACGACCAGTCAAAAGTCTATTCCGGTACTCATAAAAATATCTCGGTAACCTGTTACTATCTTTTTCGTGAAAGATATCACCGGCTGCAATATTGCTTTCGATTTCATGCACAACTTTGCTTCCTGATACGAAATAGCCCTTGGCAATACGTCCTAAACGTTCCGTATATTCCATATCGTCTCCCCAGATAAAATATTCTTTTTGGGGGAAACCTGCCTGCGATATACATTGCCGCCTAACCAGCAAAGAAACAAAAGTCGCTTTTTTAATCTCATATAAGCCATTGCCAACATCCGCGATAGGTTTAACAAGATTCATTAATGCTGGGGAACCATCGACCCAGCGGACATCACTCGCGTAAAAAGCAGCATCTGGTTTATATGACACTGCTTCAAGCAACTTAGATAGCGCTTGTTCGCTAACTAGCGTATCATCATCCATCACCCAAGCATAATCCCAATTTGTTTTTCTATAAAAATATTTGACCCCAGCATTAAAGCCGCCAGCGCCTCCCGTATTTTCCTTTAAATGCAGAATAGACAGTCTGTGATCCTGCAGTGTCTTCAAATAATCCTTAGTACCATCACTTGAGTCATTATCAATGACTAGAATACCTTGTAACTTATTATCAGGAATTTCAAGCAATGACGGCAGACTTCTTTTAAGCTTAGTTAGTCGATTATAGGTAACGATAATTGCTGCAACTGTCTCAGCCATTAATTTTTCTCCGTTGAAAACGACTAATAAATATCGGAAAGACATTTTTTCTGAGATAGGAATTAAAAACTCCAAATTTAAAATCTCTTGAGATACTTAAATATGAAGTAAATTTTTCGAGTTTATTCATTTTGTGATCATCAATAAAGCCCGGCAGAACTTGATTTTTATCAAAAGACTCAATAACATCCCGATCAACTAACTTTTTGAATTGCCTCATCCAGTTTCTTGAAAAATGCCAATCAACCACAGAAGAAACACTGTTTTTGCGACCTGGATATTGCATGCGATACCAAACCAAAGGCATTGATATCTGTACCATACGAGTATGTTTGATTAAGCTGGCACGTAGAATCAAGTCCCAATCTTGGTGTTTTTTTAATCCATCAGTAAAACGCAATGCAGCAAATGTTTCACAAGGAATCAAAAGACTTGAGGTCGTGATATATCCATCTCGTTTAAAAATAAAATTGGCTGCATTTTCATTAGATGCGATTTGATTGATGGGTCGAATCTTGTCTCCGCCGCATTCATCATAAATCACATTTGTAAAGATAAAAAAATTAGTATCTTTTTCTTTTTCGCACGCAACTAACTGATATTTTATTTTTTCGGGAAGCCATTTATCATCATCATCCAAAAAAGCAACAAACTCATCTGCGGGATCCAAGTTGTCAAAAGCGAGATTTCTGGTTTGCGAACCACCAACTTTTTTATTACTTTCCAACACCTTGATTGGTTCATGTGGGAAAAGAGCGGATAATTTGTTCTTAAGATAAGTCGACTTGCCGTCTATTGCAATCACAATATCATTAACTTGTATCGTTTGATCAAGCACACTTTGAACTGCTTCTATCACAAAATCATTTTCTGATTGCCGATTTTTCGGTCTCTCATAAGTAGGAATCACAACACCAATTTTTTTTGTACTTTTGGTCATCTTTTTAATTCTAGCATGCAATGAAAAAAACAAGTTGGTACATATAGCTACCAATGCAACATAACTCACAATTTATGAACTATTTAATCACGATAACGAAATACGAACCGAACCGAATAATAAGGATCTTCGAAAGGTATACAATTTTAAATGAAATATTTGGGGACTGAGGGAGTCTTTTTGTGAAAAACGTGAAAATATCTTTCAATAGAATTGGTTCGATCGTTAGTATCGGTCTTTTTATTTATATCGGATTTTTAGTATTGAGGTATTCAGACCCCGCAGTTTCCCCTACAATTTTAAAAACCTCGACTATTTTATTAATTATCATCATTTTCTTGACTCGAAATAAAATTGCAGAACTACTGGATAGATCGGCCAAAAACTGGTTGTGGATTTTTATCGCAGTATTTACTGCTATTTTTCTTTTTCAAATTATTACTTTTAATGCCTTTTATACAGCTGCGGTCCATTGGGATTTTATGAATGATGTGAATTGGGCATTCAATGCATACAGAAATAAGGGAGTGTTTGCTAAAAATGCAATTATAGGTATGTCAATATATCCAAATACCATTATTACGGTGCGCTTATTTTTGCTGATCGCAAGTATTTTCCACACTTCTACTATTCCTGCGTTACTATTTTGGTTAGAAATGGCAAACATTCTCATCATCGATTTGGCATATATTCTTGTAGCATATGCTTTAAAAAGATTTTATAACGCAAAAAGTAGTCTTATTTTTATTTCCTTATCTCCTTTCAGTTATGTCGTCTTTCATTGGATTTTTCAACAAGATTTATGGTCCGATAGCATTGGACTTATTTTTATTGCCTTTTTTGAATATCTGGTCCTGTATCTAGAAAACCAAAAAATTTCTAAAAAAAATTGTTTGGTGTTTCTATCATTACCTTTATTACTTGGATTCGCTGCATTAATCAAAGCAAGCTATATTGTTGTTTTGATTGCATTATTACCCTTCTTACTTAATAAATTTGATAAACATAATTTTTCCAAAACCGTATTATTAATTTTTATTTCAGTCGTCATTTTCGCTGGCACTTTCATTGGAGGAAATAAAATTATACAGACTGGGATCGTGACACCCAAACAAATTCAGCGATACAGCATGCCAACTCAAAACTGGATTAACATGGGATTATCTATTCCAAAAAATCAAATATGGCCTTGGAATTCAGGTGGATATAATCCTAAATTTGTTAACCAGATGAATACGGCTAAATCATTAAGTGCACGGCAAAAAATATCTAAAGATAGTTTTAAAAAAATTATTAAAAAAAATGGATTCCACGGATTAATCAGGATTCAGAACGCCAAACTGACATTTATGTTTGGCGTCGGACCAAGTTTGTCTCAGTTGGGATTCAACAGTCCTCGACTAAACTCTATAATTGGTAATTTCATAAATTCTTATCACCATTTCACGAATTTCAAGAATATAGTGCTTACTTTTTTTTATGTTATTGTGTCATTATTCGCTATCTGCTTAACAAAAATATATAAAAAAAAGCATTACGATTTGCTTTCTATTACCAGTTTTGCATTTATTGGTTTTATATTCTTTGAAATGATTTGGGAACTAGAACCCAGATATATGGCTTCAATGTCAATTATGGTAATCACAGCCATTGCTTTATCTGCAAGTAGTTGGTTCACATCTACCTCTGATCTAAAAGATTCTGTTCAATAATATATCTAGGACGCTTCTTAACTTCGGTAAAAATCTGCCCTATATATTCTCCAAGAACACCGATGGAAAATAATTGCAAGCCACCTAATCCCCAGATAGAAATTATCAAAGAAGACCAACCAGCTGTTGTGTGACCCAAAAAATGTTCAACAAATGAATAAGCAAAAAATATCATGCTAATAAAGATAATCGCAATACCCATATTTCTTAAAAATCTTATTGGTTTAATTGAAAATGAGGTTACGCCATCAATTGCGAAATTTATCATTTTCTTCAATGGATACTTAGTGCTGCCGGCTTCTCTTGGGGATCTTTTATAAAACACCTGTGCACTTTTGAAGCCTACTAACGGTACAAGGCCTCTAATGAACATGTCTCTTTCAGGAAATTTAAGGAACTCATTCATCGCTTTTTTGGTCATCAACCTAAAATCTGCAGAATTTTTGACCGTTTTAGCGCCAAGCTCATTCATTATCTTATAAAAAATTGATGCTGTTTGACGCTTAAAAAAGCTATCTGTCGTCCTATCATTTCTCACGCCATAGACAACTTCCACAGCTTCACTATCAACTTTTTCAATCATATCGATAATCGAGTTTGGATCATCTTGTAGATCTGCATCTATAGACACCAATAAATCTGCATCTTTAGACGCTTCAAATCCAGCTATAAGAGCAGCTTGATGACCAAAATTTCTAGAAAATTTTATGCCTGTTACATGTTTTCTTTTAGAGGACAGTTCCATGATCGTTTCCCATGTTTTATCAGTCGAACCATCATCGATAAATAATATTTGGCTATCTAGAGAAATCTTTTTATTACTGACTAATTGCTCAATAATTCCCGACAAAATTTTAGCAGCTCTATCGAGAGTCAATTCTTCATTCATTGCGGGCACGATGATACTTAATTTTCTATCTGAACCATCTCTCATAATTTAATCCTTTTTTCATAACCCTTATTATTGATTTTTGCAAAAATAACAGCTTCTTAAAATAAATTCTGTCTTAAATTGTTTTGTCAAAACAATTACTTACTTGGCATTGTCATAAAGCCATCATCTTTAATGTAATGCTTTCCTTTGATGATATCGTACTGAATCATCTTATAATCTTTGAGCAATGTCTTTTGGTTACTAGTTAGGCTACTATTGTATATCTGTTTTCCTTGGTCATTCAAATATATATTTCTTTTATCGCTAGTTTGCCAAACATCCGATCCACTCTTAGCTAGTGCATTAGAAGAGGCTGGTAATTGTTCTCTTAACTCAGTCAGCATTGCCAAAAACGGTGAAATTTTAACATTCATGTGTTCAGCTGAAAGAGCTTGAAAATAATTTGGTGACGTATAATTCGTATTATCACTTAATTTTGTCGCATGTGTTTTGCTGGCCTTATTGGAATAGATAAAATAATCAGTTTCATGAAGACTTAATAGATTTTCAGAGTTTGCCATTTCACTATCATAAATACCAGGCAAATGATCTCCATACCAAACAACCGTAATTGGACGCTTTATTTTATCCAATTCATCAATAAATTTCTGAGTTGCACTATCCGTGTAACTCAATCCTTGCACATAAGTTTTGGCTTCTGTTGATTCCCATGGAGTACGGTTATAACTTGACTTGATATTAAAAGTATATTTTTTGTACCAACTATCATAACTTAAATGGTTTTGGATGGTTGGCATTTGAAGAAATTGAGCTTTTTGAGTTTTATGTAGCTGCCAAAGAATGTTGTCATAAGCCGATTCATCACTAACGTATGGATTGTTGTCTATATGTTTCGAATATTTAACTTTTGGACTGTACAATGAATAAAATTTCTGGAAACCAAATTTTTTATATACCGTTGATCGATCGTAAATGACAGGTAAATAGGGATGAATGGCATTCTTAATTGACCAAGCATTACTGATGTTTGGCGTGTATTTAGATGATTGGACTACTTGGACATAAGGAGAAGTCACAGTTGGTAAAAAATTAGTTAAGGACAGCCCAGTTAGGGCTTGATACTCTAGATTAGCTGTACCGCCGCCATATCCCGAACTCAGCATTAAACCAGAAGTGGTCTTGCTTTTAATGTTCCTAATTTTTGCAATCGGATCAGGGCTAACCGTTAGGCCAGGTACACGAGTTGGGTCAGAAAAACTCTCACTGAGAAGATAAATAACAGTTTGCTGATTTAAATAGTTTTTACGCGATTTATTTATTTGCTTTGCAATTTTGACATACTTTTTATCAAGTTTGGCCATTGTTTCTTTAGAATATCCTTTAGGTGCCGTCATGATTTTATCGTCAAAAAAACGCATAAAGGAATATATTGCACCATTAGTGCGTTGATCATTATTCGTATCCCAAGGAACTGGCGAATCATTAAATTTGTCAGCAACTTTATTCGGCCAAGTATCTGGTGTATAAAGATCGCCAGCAGAATAAATCACTAAACCAGATAACAGCAATAAGGGTACCCGAACATACCAATTAGTAAATTTTATCCTTGCATCATATTTTCTAAAAAGCAGATAAATTAAAGCAACTGCAAGTGCAGTAATAACTATTATTAGTATTAACGCTAACGGTTTAATACCGACAAAACTAGTTAATGCAAAAGGGTTGGACAATTGTGACAAGTCAGATGGAACAATTGCTTCATTTCGATAAATCAATTTTTGTTGATTAGCAATGCCAAAAATAATAAAAATCAGATTGTTCAAAATAAAAGTCAGCCAAAAACGATTCGTAATAGCTAAAATAAAACCAAAAAAAGCCAACACAAAAATTAAATTCAAAATAAATTGATGATTCTGGCTACCAGGAATAACACTATTTATAATAAAATTCGACGCTGACTGGACTCGCTGCACCATGGTTTGATTCATATTCACTTGAATCTTAAATTGGACAAACCAAATTACCAGAGTCGAAGAGGCTAAGACTAAAAAAGGATAAAAAAACCAACGTGGTAAACCAATACTGGCAGCCATGGATGGATTTTTTTTTGACTTAAAATTATTGACCTTATGAAAAAACTTCTTACATGCTTCTTTAAATTTCAAAATCTCTTACTCTTTTCAAACCAATTTAAAACATCAAAGCATTATACAATAATTTAATTAATCTATGATTAATAAAAACCAGCCTTCATTAAAATACAAACTGGTTTCTTTGCAATTAATAATTATGATCAAAACGATAGTCGGCTGGCAAATTAAATTCTTGCTTGACCCTGTTGAAAGTCGCGTTGATAACTTGATCCATATCGAAATAGCGATAAAGACCAAGACGACCGCCGAAAATAACTTGATCTTCATGTGCTCGAGCTAATTTGGCATATTTTTTATAGGTTGCTGTGTTTTTTTCGTTATTGATCGGGTAATAAGCTTCTTTGCTGCGATCCCAATCCTGTGGATATTCACGCGTAATGATCGTCTTGCCATGATCGGCCAAACCATCAAAATGACGCCATTCCATGACTCGTGTATAAGCTGTCTGTGCATCGGTATAATTAATGACCGAATTTCCCTGATAGTTATCTGTATCGAGTGTCTCTGATTCAAATTTCAAACTTCTGTATTCCAGTTCGCCAAATTGGTAATCAAAGAACTGATCTATCATGCCTGTATATACAATCCTGGGAAACTCTTTTAAATAATTGTCTTTATCGGCAAAAAAGTCTGTATCTGTTTTCACATCGATCAGACCAGAAGCCAGCCACTTGTCAAATAGCTGCGTGTAACCACCGATCGGGATGCCTTGGTAACGATGGTTGAAGTAGTTATTATCAAAAATGAAGCGCACTGGCAGTCGTTTGATAATAAAGGCAGGCAATTCAGTTGCTTTTCGGCCCCACTGCTTTTCTGTATAGCCTTTGATCAGTTTTTCATATATATCAGTCCCGATCAAAGAAATGGCTTGCTCTTCTAAATTACGCGGCTGGCCACTGATACCAGCTTCTTTTTTCTGCGCTTCGATCTTAGCCTTGGCCTCAGCCGGCGTCTTGACCCCCCACATTTCATAGAAGGTATTCATATTGAAGGGCAGATTGTACAGTTCCCCTTTGTAATTAGCGATGACCTGATTTTGATAATTATTGAAATCAGCAAAATGATTCACAAAATTCCAAACTTCTTGATTATCGGTGTGAAAAATATGAGCACCAAAATCATGAACCGTAATACCGTGCTCACTGTGCGTATGCATGTTGCCGCCAATATAGGGCCGTTTTTCGATTACAAGCGAGCGCTTGCCGATTTTAGCGGCTTCATAGGCAAAAATAGCACCAAAAGGGCCTGCACCAACGATCAAGTAATCATAATTTTTTGTATTGTATTTATTTGCCATTTTTTCCTCCAGTTAGTTTGCGCATCAGAAAACGCCCGCCTTTATTGATCCAATTCTGTTTTTCTTCAAAAACAAAGGGTACTTCTATGTACTGCTTATTGTTAGCATCCAAGAAAACATCCAAAAGTCGTTCGCCGATGAAACCAAAAACCCGTTTTTCATAAGGATCGTAGCCACTTGTATCGATCTCTTTTTCAAGACTGAATAAAATTGGAAACATCCAGCTGGCATATTGGTCAAGCTCGCTACGCGACATGATCAGCATATTAAATAAATGCTGGTCGGTCTTTTTTAACACCTTATCAAAGCTTTCCTGATAATGCGCATCCATTAACTCGCGCGCCTTATCCAGCGGTTCTTTATGATGAGCATGAACATAATGTGAATAGTTGCTTTCGATGTAATAGCGGCGCTTTTTCGGTAGAATAATGCGGCTCGTCTCTAATAAATTCCCCAGCTGATCATCGGTCAGAATATTTGCGAGACCCTTTTTATGATTCAGTGAAAAATAACGTCGATAGTGAACCAAACCGATCACATCGGCATCCGAATTCTTCCAAGCCCAGTAAAGCGCTGTCAGTTCATTAAAAGAGGAATTTTTCGCACTGATATTGTCGCCGCTATCATC
Source organism: Oenococcus sicerae (assembly GCF_004102045.2). Classification (GTDB taxonomy): domain Bacteria; phylum Bacillota; class Bacilli; order Lactobacillales; family Lactobacillaceae; genus Oenococcus; species Oenococcus sicerae. The sequence continues at coordinate 614,645 of NZ_CP029684.2, forward strand.
AGCGATCCAGCCAGCCGGCAGGTCCAAGGGGTTATTTGATTTAGCATGTCCGACCCAAATTGGTTGATATAAAGGGTCTTTAGGCATTTGGTAAAGCTTGTGAGAGGCAATATAGATTTTGGCTTTCATCAGTAAGCACCTTCGCGGGAAAAGATGGCTTTCATTGTCAAATAGACGATGTACCAGTCATACCAGAATCCGATGTGATCAACGTACTCTAGGTCTACTACAGCTCGCTCAGGATATTTAATATCAGAACGGCCGGTTGCCTGCCACAATCCCATCGCACCCGGCAAGACGCTTAAGAATTTATCAACATTCTTACCATAGTATTTCAATTCTGGTTCTGTGACCGGCCGCGGCCCAACGATCGACATTTGTCCCAGTAAAATATTAAACAATTGCGGTAATTCATCGAGACTTGTCCGCCGCAGCAAACGACCGAATCGTGTGACCCTCGGATCTTCGCCAGCCGGGAACTTGTAATCATTGTCAACGAATATTTTGTAATCTTCAGGGTGGCGCTCAAAATAGGAATCAGCATCAGATCGCATGGAACGAAACTTGACTAGTTTGAAATGCTTATGATTTTTGCCCACGCGATCGTGATGATAAAAAATAGGGCCTTTAGGGTCGTGATATTTTTGCAAAATAATCAAAATCAAAAAAAGCCATGACAGCAGTACGAAACCGACAAGGCTTCCGGCAATATCGATCAGTCTTTTAAAAGGTATGTAATGTTTCTGCGACTCACTCATTCTTTGTCTTATTATAACTAAATAGATTAAATCAAGATTTGTTCCGAGACAATTATTAATAAAAAACTAACTTGGTGTGTTTTGATCTAAAATTAGAAAGTCTGATCATGAAAAACTTTTATCATAAAAACTACGAAATTATTGTCTATTTGATCTTTGGTGTTTTAACAACAGTCGTTTACTTTATCGGTCGTTTTTTAACGGTCGCGCTGAGTCAAAATGCCCTCTTAGCAGTGGTTGCTGCCCAATCTGCAGCAATTATTTTTGCTTTTGTAACGAACAAGCTTTGGGTCTTTAAACAAGCCGAAAAAAGTTCGCTGCTCACACAGTTTTTAAAATTCGTGGCTGCCCGACTATTAGTCTTTTTTCTCGATCTCTTCGTGACTTGGCTTTGTATTGAAAAATTCGGTGCTTTTTTTATTAAATTCTTTGGCTTGAATCAATTGACTTACACGGCCGGTCTGACGCAATGGCCGATCGTCAAAAGCTTTATTGGATCACCAGTATTAGCCAACACTTTTATCTGGTCAATGGTGATTCAAGTAGCAGCTATCATTTTGAACTACATTTTCTCAAAATTATTTGTTTTCAAAAATAAAAAGCAGTGATCAATTGATCACTGCTCCTGCTTCGATATTATCTGGCAATTCTGTCACGATCACATTGCCGTCGGCGTTTTCCGCACAAAGAATCATGCCTTGACTGATTTCACCAGCCATTTTTTTAGCTTGTAGATTAGCAACGATCACAACAGTTTTACCAACCAGCACTGACGGATCTGGATACCACTCGCGAATACCTGAAAGAATTTGACGACCGTGATCACTGCCATCATCGATCTGCCATTTGATCAATTTTTTAGAATTAGCCAAGAAGTCCCCAGACTTGATTTTACCGGCAATTAACTGTAATTTGGCAAAGTCATCATAATTGATTTCCTCAGCTTTTTGCTCCGAGTCTGCCTGTCTAGCTTTTTCTTTAGCTACTTCCATATGAGCCCGCCCTTTTCCTTTGGTATCCTTTTTGACTAATCCAGAAATGAAGGCGACTTCGGCTTCAACATCAAGCCGTGGAAACAAAGGTGTTGGTCGTTCTACGACTTTACCACCAGTCAGCAGATCAGCAAATTTCAGTCCCGCAATGGCCGGCAGAACTGCTAGACCCAGCTGTTGACAGATCTTGTTTGGAGATTGTGTGAGAGCCGGCTGCAATAATGCGGCGATCACACGCAGCGAGGCTGCTAAATGGGCCATCGCATCATCTAGTTCGGCTTTTTTGCCTTGCTTATCAAGGGACCAAGGCTGCGTCTCATCAATATATTTATTCGTCCGGCGAATCAAAGTCCAGACAGCTTCCAGGGCATCAGCGGTGTGGACCTCGGCCATTTCACTCTTAAAGTCGTCAATAGCCTGCTCAGCCGTCGCTTCCAGGTCAGCGTCTTGTTCAATACTATGGTTGATTGGCGGAATCAGGCCGGTTTCATAACGGTTGATCATTGAAACTGTTCGATTCAATAAGTTGCCTAAATCGTTTGCTAGATCAAAATTGACACGATTCACAAAATCTTCCGGTGAGAAAACACCGTCATTGCCAAAGGGCATGCTGCGCAAAAGATAGTATCGAACAGCATCCAATCCATAACGGCTTTCCAAAGTCTCTGGGTAGATCACGTTGCCCTTGGACTTGGACATTTTCCCGTTTTTCATGACCAGCCAGCCATGACCGAGGACTTCTTTTGGTAAAGGCAAGCCTAAAGCGTGGAGCATGATCGGCCAATAAATCGTGTGGAAACGCACGATTTCTTTGCCAACTAACTGGACATCGGCCGGCCAGAATTTTTTAAATAACTCGGGCTGCTGATCGAAATCACCAAGATCCGGATCATAGCCAAGTGCCGTAATATAATTGGATAAAGCATCGATCCAAACATAAATAACATGTTTTTCATCGCCTGGAACCGGTACGCCCCAATTAAAGCTGGTGCGTGTCACAGCCAGATCTTCTAGCCCCGGCTGAATAAAGTTCGTGATCATTTCATTCATGCGGCTGGAAGGCTGCAGAAATTCAGGATGTTTTTTGTAATAATCCAATAGCCAGCCAGCGTACTTGCTCATCTTAAAGAAATAAGTCGCCTCTTTGACAAGCTGAACTTCATGGCCTGAGGGCGCTTTACCACCAACCACTTTACCCTTGTCATCACGGTAGACTTCGGCTAATTGCGACTCAGTAAAATATTCTTCATCGGAAACAGAATACCAGCCGACGTATTCGCCTTTATAGATATCACCCTCATCCATAAATTTCTTGAAAATATGCTGAACGACCCGTTCGTGATAGTCATCGGTCGTCCGGATAAACTTATCGTAAGATATATCCATTAATTTCCAGAGTTTTTTAATACTGACGGCCATTTCATCTAGGTAATCAATTTCAGATTTACCAGATTCTTGCGCTTTTTGCTGAATTTTCTGACCATGCTCGTCGGTTCCAGTCAGTAAAAAGACGTCTTCGCCTAAAGCTCGATGAAAACGCGCTGCAGAATCAGCTAAAACCGTTGTATAAGTGTTGCCCAATTGCAGTTTCCCCGATGGATAATAAATCGGTGTCGTAATATAGAATTTCTTTTTTTCAGTCATGGCAAATGAGCCCCCTTCAAAGACATATTTCTATTATAAACACGGATAGCATTACTATGAATAGTGATGAAGAAAATTAACGACAGTCAAAATAAGATGAAACGTGCCTTATCAAACCGGCAAGTTCAGCTGATCGCGATTGGCGGCACGATCGGGACAGGTCTTTTCTTAGGGTCTTCACGTTCGATCGCATTGACGGGTCCATCGATCATGCTTGTCTACTTCGTGGCCGGCATCTTTATGTTCATGCTGACGCGGGCCATGGGCGAAATGCTCTACATGGATCCCAGCCAGCATACTTTTATCAATTTCATTACGAAATATCTAGGCAGACCCTTTGGCTTTTTCTCAGGCTGGACCTACTGGCTGTCAATCATATTTATGGGGATGAGCGAGTTGACAGCGGTCGGCATCTATTTTCAATTTTGGTTTCCAAAACTACCGATGTGGCTGATCCAATTAGCCTTTCTACTCGTGATCATGTCGATTAATCTGATCACGGTTAAATTTTTCGGCGAGGCTGAGTTTTGGTTTGCCATGATTAAAATTTCTGCGATCCTCGCTTTGATATTGACTGGTATTTTTATGCTGGCTGTCCATTTCAAAACACCAGTCGGTTACGCTGGTCTCAGCAATATCACAACTGCTTTCCAATTCTTTCCTAACGGCTGGACAAAATTCGTGATGGCTTTTCCAATGGTCTTTTTCGCCTACCAAGGAATTGAGTTCGTCGGTATCACGACCAGTGAAACGAAAAATCCGCGCAAAGTACTGCCGAGGGCGATCAATCAGATTATTTTTCGTATTTTGATTTTTTACATCGGCGCACTGCTGGCCATTATGGTGATTTATCCTTGGCGTTCTTTGGATCCGCAACAGTCGCCATTTGTCTGGGTCTTTAAGTTGTTAGGCATTAGCTGGGCAGCGGGTCTGATCAATTTCGTTGTGTTAACAGCTGCTGCCAGTGCCTTGAATTCTGTTCTTTATTCAGCCGGACGTCATCTTTATCAGCTGGCACTTGATTCCTCAGGCTCTTTTAAGCATCACTTCGCCGTGATTAGTCAAAAAAGCGTACCGGCTCGCGCGATCTGTTTTTCAGCTTTGACTGTTGCGATATCGCCAATTATTTATGTGATCCCCAGCGTCCAGGATGCCTTTTCCGTGATTGCCAGCGTCAGCTCCGGTGCCTATTTATTGATTTATATCCTCACGCTTTGCGCACATCGCAAATATATCGACTCCCCAGACTATCTGCCAGACGGTTTTTTGATGCCGAAAGCAAAGATTTTCGACCCTTTAACGATCGCTTTTATGTGCTTTATTCTGCTATCCATGCTCTTTCAAAGCAGCACACGTCCAGCTGTGATCGGGACAGTTGTTTGGATCGTCGTCTTTGGCAGCTATTCGCTGGCAAAACATAAAAATTAAAGCATCAAACGAATGGAACGATCCAGTTCGGAAGCGATTCCTTGGCGTTTTTTCACGAGATATTTCTTAAAACGCTGTAAAAAATAGCTAAGTGTTGCGGCTTCATCTTCATCTTCCAGCAGCCGCCATAATCTGATCACGTTTTCCGCTCGCGCCTGACCTTTTGCTTCTTGACCGATCGCAATTTCATAGAGACTTAATTGAAATAAATATTCCGCGCGAAAACGAATATCAGGTCTCAGATCCAGACGCGCTTTTAATGTATCCAATAATACTTTAGTTGTCGGCAGATCATCATATATTTGGCTGGAGATCACTGACAAAATAATCTTATAATCCTGATCCGCGAAATCATTTTGTCCAGATAAATTACGAAAATAATCACTGGATCTCAGGGCTGATTTCAATAACAGCATACGCGTTTGTGCATCAAAAGCCGTAGAGAAACCTGTGTACAAATAAACTTCAAACTTGCCCCAGATCTCAACATTGAACAAATACTTTAAAATTTCGTGACTAGCTTGTTTGAACTCGGCAAACGTTTTATGATTTTTTTTTGGATCATTTTGGCCGCTGTTAACGTCATCAGAAGACTGGTTGATAAAATGCAGCAGGATACCTAAATACTTCGCTGCTAAATTGCTTGGATCAGCAGCATAATCACGCGCGACCTCCTTTTCCAACTGACGATTTTCGGCTAAGTTCTTGCTATCGCCATCCCCATCCTGCATGCGTTCAGCTAAACGACGAAAATAATCCGGCAGCTGGCCATTTTTTTGTCGGAATAAAAACTCATCCGGTGTCACTTGAATTTTAGACAGCAAACGAAAAAAACGATCAGCTGATATCTTCGTCTGCCCTTTTTCAAAACGCCCGATCAACGAGCGTGATAATCCATCTTCGGCTAGATCCGTCAGACTGAGATTTTTTTCGATGCGAATCTGTGAAAAAAGACGGCCATAGTTGTTTTCTGTATTCATTATGGGAATATATTCCCATTTTTTAATATTTTTAGCAATTCTCTTAATAATGATTTTATCTAGTTGAAGATAAATTGTTTATCACATATTACATTGACACAAACAGTAATATGTTATAAATTATATGCAGGCGATCGAAGGAGCAGAAATGAAAGAACTTATCCGCAGCAATAAAGCATTTAGAGCAATTATAGTCAGTGACTTGTTTGAGACGATCGGCGCGGTCCTTTTCAATATCGTCTTTTTGATTTATGCCGCACAACTGCCAAATAAGACGCTGGCCATTTCCGTCGTCTCATTTATGGCAGTGATGCCAATGGTGCTGCAGGCTTTTTTGGGAAACATGGCTGGCCGCATTAAGCAACCGATCAAATACATGCTGGATCGGCGCTTGTTTCAAACTGTGCTGTACTTGCTGGAAGCCGGCTTGTTCTTTTTCGGTGATCTGAAATCCTGGACTATTTTCATCCCGCTGCTATTGATCAATTTTGTCAGTGATCTGACTGGTGGTCTTTCTTCAATGGTCTCAATGCCGATCATCAAGCATGTCGTTCCTAATGAAAAACGAGAAGTCGCAAATGGCCTGCAAACGGCTATCTCAAGTATTGTCAGCATTGTCGGGCAAGTACTTGGTGCGACGCTGATCGTGATCATTAACTACCGCTATGATGTTTTCGCACTGCTGAACGCTTTAATGTTTGCCATTGCCTTCTTAGCCCTTTTCAGTTCAAGAACACAACTAGAACAGGCTGAAACCGAATCACAGATCGCAATCAAGCAGTCTCGTGCCGCAGCTGAACCAAGCTCAGCTAGCAGTCCTAAAAAGGCTGGTGTTTTAAAAATGATTTCAGCTTCGCCGATCGTACTCTTTATTCTTGTCTTTGGCGCGATGATCAATTTCTTCGGTACGCCCGTAGATGCCGTCTTAAATTTAATGCTGCTATCGCATCATGCGTTGTATTTTCCACCTTTATTCAATACTTATGGTCAATCAGTCGCGGTCTATGGTTCAGTCTTTTCGATCGGCATGATTATCAGTGCTTTGCTTATGGAAGATTTCCTCGGCAAAATGAAAATTACAACGATCATTATTCTGCTGGAGTTTGTCATGGCAGTGTTGGGTCTAACGACAGCTTTCTTCCCAAATCGCTGGCTTCTCTTAATTCTGATGTTTACCATGGCATATATTTTGGGAAAATTGAATCCTAAAATCGGCGCCATGATGATGCGAGTCGTACCCGAACATCAATTAGCGGCCATTATGGGTATTTTCGGTTCGATCATGACACTGGCCATGCCGGTTGGCCAATTGGTCTTTTTGACGATCGCCAATGTCTACCGACCCGCTGATGCTTGGCTGGTAATGGGTATTAGTTCAATTTTCCTGTTTGTTTTATCACTCGTTTTTTATCGAAAAAGTAATCTAACAAGCGATGATGACGCAGCGACCCAGACAAATTTAGAAATTGGACAAAAATAAAAGCCGCTTCAAAGGAGCGGCTTTTTTATAAAAGGACCAGTAGCCATCATTCGCTAGCTAATGATTCAATTGGATCAAGTTTTGCAGCTCTTCTTGCCGGCAACAAGGCTGCCAAGAACGAAATAACGATCGCGATCACAAAGGCAAAGCCAACATTTCCAGGTGTGATAATGACCATATTGGCTTTAGCCAAACCATAGAGTGCTTTATTAGCTAGTCCACCAATGCCAAAGGCTAGGACAAGGGCTAGGACAGCCGAGAACAAACCGATCAGAACAGATTCGCCTGTGAAGAGACGGCTGATATCGCGTTTTCCCTCACCCAAAGCACGTAGAACACCAATTTCTTTGGTTCTTTCAGAAACACTCATATACATCGAAACAATAATCATCAAGGCTGAAACAACTAGCGAAATACCAGCGATCGCCGCAAGAACGTTCGTCGCCAATTTAACATAAGAACTGACCGTGTTAAGGATATCGCCCACTGTAATGGCACCAAAAGCATACTTACCATTTATTTTCAGATCGTTGACTTCTTTAGCAACTGTTTTCGTGACATTGATCGACTTAGCATTAACAGAGACAAAACTAGCATCGGTCGTGGCACCAGCTTCTTTTAAGATCGCCTTCATGGTTGAATAATTCGTAGCAGTGATCGCACCAGCTTGACCGCCGTCCGCAATACCAACAACTTTCAGATCATGTTTCACTACCACAGGCTGCTGCTTGCTGTCGATCCAAGTAAAACTCAAACTGACTGTTTTACCAATTATTTGCTTGTACTTCTTCGCTCCTAGAAAACTTTGTGCTTGCGATTTGTCAATCACGATCTCATTTTTACCAGGCTTAGTACCGCTTTTGACCGTGCCGTTAGCATAAGCCTTAGTCCAAGTCTGAAGACTGCTGCCGGTAATCGGCTGGGCATTGCCAGTCAGTGTTAACGTGTATTGACTGAATTGATAGCCGGGTTGAACAGCACTGACATTTTTCAAAGTTTTCAGCTTCGCTAGCTCAGAGGGTTTGATCAGCATCGCAGCCGGATTAGCTGAAGATTGTCTGATCGAACTAGTGAACTCAGCTTGGCTCATCTGTTTGCCGCTCGTATTTTTCATCACAGTAACAGAGGACGGATTGACCAAGGAATTTATCTGCTGATTAATAAAAGCAGAGATCCCGTTTCCCAAACCGGAAAAAAGCAAGACAGCAAAAATACCAATGCCTGTTCCCAGCATAATTAAGAAATTGCGCCAGAAATAATACATCGTGTGTTTGTAAGCATTTTTATAAGCGGCCGCGACCCCTAATTTTTTTGAAACAAGCCTTTTGCTCTTTTCCGTCGGTGCCGGATACTTTTCACGATTAGCCTGATCATGGTCAATGACACCATCCGACATGTGCACGATCCGCGTACCGAAATGAGCTACTTCTTCAGAATGGGTCACAGCGATCACGAGTTTACCTGATCGTGCGATGCCTTCCATAATTTCAAGTATTTCATCGGTGTTTTTCGAATCCAGGGCACCAGTCGGCTCATCAGCAATAATGATTTCAGGATCAGAGGCCAGCGCACGTGCAATTGCAACACGCTGTTTTTGACCACCGGACAACTGATTAGGATGTTTTTTAATATGTTCTTTAAGGCCAACTTGCTCTAAAAGATCCTTGGCACGCTGTTCTTTTTCAGCCCGCGTCAGCGTGGTCATGTCTAAACTAACAAGAACATTATCCAAAACAGTCAAATGCGAAATCAGGTTAAAGCTCTGGAAAATGAAACCGATCGTTTCACGCCGATAAGCATCCATTTGTTTTTCTGTGAAGTCCCGCGTCGAAACACCGTCTAAAATGACATCACCATCGTAATCGTGATCCAATCCGCCGATAATATTCATCAAAGTTGATTTACCACCGCCAGACTCGCCCAGGATACTAACGAACTCGCCTTTATCGAATTTGAGATCAATACCCTTTAAAACAGGGAATTTTTCGGTTTTGTTTAACGTATAAGACTTGTGAATATTTTTTAGTTCAAGATATGCCATTATCGCTCCTCTTTTTGATTAATAAATACATGGTGTTGAATTTTTCTTTTAGTTGAATTTTGGAAATATCGGTGTTCGGTGATCGAAGCGCAAAGTCAACGCAAACACCATGAACTAAATTCAAATAAATTTTAACTAAGCTTTCAGCTGAAAAATCAGGTCTTAATTCGCCCGAAAGCTGTCCTTGTTTCAGATTTGCGATCCAAGTATTGTCAAAAAAATCATCGTAACGCTTATTTTCCTGACCCAGCTGTGGAAAAGTCTTGACTGCATCAACCATCAGAATCAGCGTCGCGCCTAAGTCGGATTTTTCATCTGCAAGCAGTTGATCATATACTTTTGCAAAAGCTAAATAGAACGCTTGAAAGCTGTCGAATTTTTGTTTTGCAAAGGAGGTAATTTGCGCATCGACAAAGGCCGTCGAAGACTGCATCAAAACCTGCAAGAATAAATCTTCTTTGCTAGAAAAATAATTATAAAGTCCACCCTTAGACACATCGGCAGCTGTGATGATATCTGAAATCGATACCCCTTTATAGCCATGGGACAAGAATAATTGCATGGATGATTGTAAAATTCGCTCTTTTACCGTCATGTTGAAACCGACCGTTCGGTCTGAAATTAGTTTATCACAAGTTCTCAAAGCTTTTGGCAAACGAAGATTAAATCAGAGATAAAATGAGAGCATGGTTTTATCTCAAATAGAAGCAGAAAAATTAGCAAAAATAGATCATTTTATGCGTGACACCTTAGCGTCAGACCAGTCTGGCCACGACAGTTCGCATATTGATCGTGTCCTAGCATTGGCAAAAAAAATTCTTATCAACGAACCGCAAGCAGATGAATTCATCGTCTTGGCTGCTGCAACTTTGCACGATACTTATGATGATAAATTATTTAAAGACCCTGCAGCAGCAAAAAATAAACTGGCTGAGTTTTTGCAAAGTATCAGTGTTGATAGCCAGAGTATGTTTGAGATCATCGATAATATGTCCTGGTCCGCTCAAGTCTTCGGCCATCGCAAAACATTAGATATTAATGGCCAAATCGTTCAAGATGCTGATCGTCTAGAGGCCATTGGTGCAATTGCGATCATCCGAACCTTCAAATATGGTTTTGCGCATGATCAAATTGATTATGATCCAGCGATCAAACCGCGCGATTTAACAAGCAAATCTGAGTATCGCAATGAAAAACAGCCTATTTTGAATCATTTTTACGAAAAATTATTTAAAATCAAGGATTCCCTGAATACTGAAACAGCAAAAAAACTTGCCGTGAAACGCGACAAGTTTATGCATGATTTTGTGGCGGAATACCTAGCAGAATATCAGCTAAAAGCTTAAAAAATTAACTGTCGAGCTGATCATCACTAAAAATCAGTTTGCCATTCGCTTTGATCGCAAAAGTTTTTTTCGCAGCATTGGCGGTTAATTCAGCCAGGTCTTGGCCGTTAGTGGCAGTACGGACAATTTTGACCTCGTTTTCACCAATAACCTCGACTTGACTATCACCATTTAAATCAAAGGCAGCAAATTGATTACGCCATGTCAGTAAATGCAGCAAATATGCCACAACTGGCCGTTTTACCTCTTGAGCTACTTCTTCTTTACTGTAGTAATGGCGATTGATATTACGGCCTTCTTTCGTCTTTTCCAGCAAATCAAGATCATTCTCACCCGCCAGCAGACCAACATAATAAATTTGTGGAATTCCCGGCGCGAAAATTTGGAAGATCCGAGCCAGCAGATAGGCTTTATCATCATTTCCAAGTGCTGAATAATAGGTTGAATTGATCTGATAAATGTCCAAATTATTGTAAGCAGCTGATGAATAAGTTTTTTTAACGTTCGCACCAACTTTATACAATTCACTGGACGTGTAATCGATCTCATCGTCAGTCAAAACATCACGCGCATCAACAACACCAATGCCGTCGTGTGTATCCAAAGTCGTGAATTGTCTTTTTGGCGACATCTTCAGCCATTTAGCTAGTTGCTTGGTCTTACCGGAATAAAGCGTATACAGCGTCACTAAAGGTAGAACAAAGTCATAGGTAAAGTAACCATGGGCATTGATTTTAGCAGGAATAGCATAATGTTCATGAATTTCCGGCAGGATCTCAGCTTGCAAAGGCGACAGAATCTGTCGGACCGATTCCAGCAGATCCCAAATTTCCGGTTCAATGAAAAAGTCATTGGTATCGATTTTTTTGATTGCATAAGCGAAGGCATCTAAACGAATCAAATCGGCACCATGTTTGACCATTGTCTCTAAAGTATCCTTAAAGAACTTTTGTGCGACTTTGGACTTAACATTAATATCGATCTGTTCGTCGCCAAAAGTGTTCCAAAGGTGTTCTTGGCTGCCATTTTTAAATGTGATTTCCTGAATCGGCGCTTTATCTTTGCGCTTGTAAATTAAATCGACATCAGCCTGTGTTGGGCGGCCTTTTGGCCAAAACTTTTCCCAGCGGATAAAGAAATCGTTATATTTGGAATCATCTTTCTTATCTTTAAAATCCTGATACATCACAGATTCGCGTGAAATATGGTTGATCATAAAATCAAACATTAAATAATACTTGTCGCCTAAAGCTTCGACGTCATGCCAATCACCAAATGCTGAATTAACTTTTGTATAATCGGATGGCGCAAAACCACGGTCTCCAGTCGAAGGGAAAAATGGCAGTAAATGAACGCCTCCGATCGCCGGACCGATATCCGTTTGTAAAACATCTTGCAACTCTTTAATATTTTTACCGAGCGAATCAGCATAAGTGATCAGCATGGCTTTATTTTGAACTGGCATATTTCCTCCTGACGTTGTTTTTTGCAAACAAACGCCTGTACATTAATCAATACAATTATATTATAAAGGATTGACAATTAACTTTGTGTCATGTGACTCCTTGATAAGCAAGACTTAAAGTTTGCTAATAATACAAAAAAATTCCCGCTAGGCAGGAATTTTGACAATGAATTTTCAATTAAGGCAGTGGATTAACAGAGGTCTGATACAAGTCGTACCATTCTTGGTTCGTCAAATGAATACTATCAACATCAGCCATTTCCTTAATGTGATTCGGCGACATACTACCAAGAATCGTTTGAATTTTAGCTGGATGTTTTAAGATCCAGGCGACGGCGACACCGCTTTTTGTCGCCTGATACTTGTCAGCTATTTGCTGCAATAAGTCATTGAGTTTTTTGAACTTGGGATTATCAATAAAGACACCGGCAAACATACCATATTGGAAAGGCGACCAGGCTTGGATCGTCATTTTGTGCAGACGCGAATAAGTTAAAACATCAAAGGTACGGATGTGGTTTTCGTAATCTGCGTTGCCGCTGATATTCAAGTGAATGTTTTCTCTGATCATGTCAGCATGAGCAAGACCAAACTGAAGCTGATTCACTTCTAAACGCTGACTAACCGACTGCTGCAGCAGATCAACATCATAAGGGGTGAAATTCGAAACACCGAAATGCAGCACTTTACCAGATGCTTCTAACTGGCTAAAAGCTTCTGCGACCTCATCAGGATCCATCAATGTATCCGGACGGTGAAGCAGCAGAAAATCAACGTGGTCAGTCTGCAAGCGCTGCAATTCAATATCAACTGCAGAAATCAAATGATCACGAGAAAAATCGTAGCGAAAGCCCTTCAAGCCATCCCCGTTGATCTGTCCATCTTTTATAATAATGCCAGCCTTTGTTTGAATATGAATTTTATCGCGATCAACACCAACATCTTTTAAAGCCTGTCCAAAGACCGTTGATGATACACCAGCACCATAAATATCAGCTGTATCGAAATAATCAATACCGGCTTCTAGTGCTGCAGAAACAGTTTCAGCTGCTTGTTTGGCATTACGATCATTGATACGCATCACACCTAAAGCGATTTGACTAGCAGTTAAACCAGACTGCCCTAATTCGATTTGTTTCATATATTTACCTCCTGGCAACAAAAAAATCGAAGCATTGCCTCGACTTAATTTTACTCTGATAAAAGAAATGAAAATTAAAAATCAATTATCACTTCTAGCAAACTTGTTATTCATTAAATTCGAGACTGTAAAGAGGACTTGGTCTAGTAGGTCTTCGGTCTCATTTTTAATTTGGTCCGTGATTTTTTGATTGGCGGCCTGCAAAACATTAGTTAACTCAAGACCAGTCTTGCCAATCGCCGTTTGATCAGCGGCCAACAGATTGGCGTGGCCCAAACTCAAAGTAGTTTCTTGATAGCGTTCCAAATCAGCAACGACATCGCGGTAGTGGGAATCTGCCAATGCAGCGATGATCCGATTGACCCAATAATAGTTTTCCGAGGTAACACGAGCTGTCGTATCTTTCAGATAACTGGGCGTATCTTCGATATTTGTATAAAACGGAATCAGAGTGTTAAAAGGCATCGAACCATAGGCGATCCACTGAACGGCTTGGTTTGCTTTTGGCTGGTCCGGCCGGATCTGCAAAACAGACAACTCACCAGTCCGATTAATACCGATCGGACGAAATAGGTGTTTTTCATCTTCAGTTCCAGTCGTACCATAAGGATCATAAACTGTATCCTGATAATGGCTGGACAATACGTACTTCACATCTTCGATCGTAATCTTATGTGTCGGTTTTTGGACAAAAGGAATATGGTCGCTCATCGGTTCTTGATCGATATTCGCTGTCAAAGCCTTCTGAATAAACCAGGCTCTCGGCGTATTGTAATGGTGATCAATATCGGCATGCGAACCAAAAGTCAGACGGCTGTTGACCTTGCCATCAAAGGATAGATTTAAATGATTGTCCTCGATAAAAGTCTTTAAATCAGCTGAGTAAAGAAAGTTATCTGGATCATCAAAATTAATTTCCTGAATGCCCAATTGGTTCGGCACCGTCACATAAGCATCGTCAGGCACCCTTTGTGCTACCCAATGATGACCACCAACTGTTTCTAAAAACCAAATCTCATCAGCATCAGAAAAAGCAATGCCATTGCGCTCATAAGTTCCAAACTGCTCAAGTAAAGCACCGAGCCGGGCCACGCCTTCTTTAGCAGAGTGAATGTAAGGCAGCACGATCGTTAGCAGATCTTCTTCGCCAATGCCACCAGCGACCATTGGATCAGCACCCAATACGCGTTCGTTGGTCGTGATCGTTTCCGTAGCACTCATAGCGACATTATCAGCATTAATACCAGCTTCACCCCAAACACCTTCGACAGGAATCGCGTTTGGTGTCGACGTATAACGCAGCGGATCGTCAGGCAGATCAATTTGGACTTTTGAAATTTTCGAAACATAATGTTTCGGCTGATCGGCCGCTTGAACTACGATGAATTTCTTGGCTTCAAAAGTACCGTTACCAGAATCTTCGGTTCTAGCCACAATGGTCGAACCATCATAACTAGCCTTTTTCCCAATCAAAATCGTCGTGCACGATGTTCCTAAAAACTGATTTTTCATATTTTAAGTCTCCTGTATTGATGTATATTCAGCATACAAAAAAAGCCGCTAAGCGACTTGAATAATTACTTAAGTCCGTATTTTTTATTGAACTTATCAACGGCACCATCAGCTTGGTTGATTTTTTGCTTGCCTGTATAGAATGGGTGCGAATCAGAAGTAACTTCCACACGTACCATTGGATAAGTCTTACCTTCGAAATCAGTCTCGCCTTGCGTTTTTGCAGTTGAACCGGATAAGAATTTAGCACCAGTCGTTGAATCAACGAAAACAACTTGACGATAATCTGGATGAATATCTGCTTTCATGTTTTTCTCCTTAATGCCCTTTAGCCTGAAGCTAAAGAGTCAGTCATAACCCTAATATAATACCAGCTCATGCACATCATTTCAAGGCGTCAAACTTGGCAGATCCACATCTAAAATGGCTACAGAGGCGCCCAGATTAGTTAGTTTCTGTTGAATTTGTTCATAGCCTCGTAAAATATGATCAGCATGGTCAATGATCGTCTGGCCATCGGCCATTAATCCAGCAATAATTAAAGCTGCACCGGCACGAATTTCGGCCGCTTGCACATCGGCACCGACCAATCTAGGTGATTCATTAACCTGAATGAGACCGCCTTCTAATGATGAAATATCACCACCCATACGCCTTAATTCAACAATATGACGAATCCGCTGGGGATAAATCGTATCAATAATCGTTGAAACGCCTTCAGCCTTCATGAGCAAAGGGCTGATCGGCTGCTGAAGATCAGTTGCAAAACCAGGAAAGGGTGCAGTAGTGATCGTCACTGGTTTTAAATGTCCCGTAGCCGGCACATAAATCTCATCTTCAGAAATACGCAAACGAACACCCATTTCGATCAGCTTGGAAGTAAAAGACTCTAAGTGTTCAGGAATGACATTTTTAACAGTCACGCCATCACCCATGGCCGCAGCAGCCGTGATGTAAGTCCCAGCTTCGATTCGATCTGGAATAATTGTGTGAACTGCCGAGGAACGCAGCACTGGTACACCCGAAATACGAATCGTATCAGTTCCAGCACCACGAACATTAGCACCCATATTATTTAAAAAAGTTGCTAAATCAATAATTTCAGGTTCACGGGCGACGTTTTCCAAAATCGTCAATCCTTTAGCGCGAACAGACGCCATGATCAAATTCATCGTTGCACCAACAGAGACTTTATCAAAAAAAATCTCGGCACCATGCAATCCTTGCGGTCCGGTCGTGATATAAATCGTATCGTTTTCTTCACGGACTGATGCGCCTAATGCTTTGAAACCTTTGATATGCTGATCGATCGGTCGCGGCCCAATATTATCCCCACCAGGAAATGTAACCGTTGCTTTGCCAAATTTTCCGAGCAAAGCACCCATAAAATAATAAGAAGCCCGTAAAGATTTGATTGCATTTTTCGGCAGCGGCGCTTCGATTATATGAGTCGGATCAATCTCTAAAAATCCATTTTCAAAAGTCGAAAAAACATTCATCGAACGTAGGATCAATTGAAGATTTTTAACATCTAAAATTGCAGGAACCGTGTCAAAACGCACTGGTGTTTCCGCAAGAATTGAAGCTGGGATCAAGGCGACTGTGGAATTTTTCGCACCGCCGATCGTCACTTCACCATGTAGGCGCTTGCCGCCGTTGATTAAGATTTTGGTCATTTATATTAATTTTAACTTATAATTTGCCATATTTCAGTGTTTTATTTTGTCTTTAGCAGCTAGAGCTGTACGAATAAAGGCCGCATAAAGGCCTTCAGGACGCTCTGGACGGCTTAAAAATTCAGGATGGTACTGGACGGCAACGAAGAAATCATTTTGAGGATACTCAATAATTTCTACCAGAGTGTTGTCCGGCGAGGTACCAGAAAATACCATACCAGCTTTTTCAAATTTTGCTCGGAAATCATTATTAAATTCATAACGATGGCGATGGCGTTCAGAAATTTGTGAAACATTGCCATAA
Source organism: Oenococcus sicerae (assembly GCF_004102045.2). Classification (GTDB taxonomy): domain Bacteria; phylum Bacillota; class Bacilli; order Lactobacillales; family Lactobacillaceae; genus Oenococcus; species Oenococcus sicerae. Next base: position 631,412 of record NZ_CP029684.2, read on the forward strand.
GCTGCCGCGGTCTTGGTGCCAGCTTTTAAAATAGCTACGTAAGATCCCAGGCGCATCGTACCACCAATTTTTGTGATCTTTTTTTGTGAGTCCATCAATCCGACAACTGGATAAGGTGTCGCCGGATCCATTTCAGTCGAGTTGGCATCTTTTAAACTAACAGCATCACGCGCAAATTCAACCGAAGCCATTTGCATGCCCAAACAAACACCAAAGAAAGGAATATTATTTTCCCGCACATACTTGATGGCCGAAATCATGCCCTCGGTTCCGCGTTGGCCAAAACCGCCTGGGACGATCACACCATCCATACCAGCTAATTTTTCGGCAATGTTGTCGTCATTTAATTCTTCTGAATTGACACTCGCGATAGTCACATTAGCATCAACAGCATAACCGGCATGTTTTAAAGCTTCGTGGACAGAAATATAGGCATCTGGTAAATCTGTATATTTACCAACTAGTGCGATTTTGATGTGTTTGGAAAGATGACGAATTTTTTCAACCAAAGCCCGCCACTGCGACAAATCGGCTTTTGGTTGATCGGCCAGACCGAGTTTGTCCAACACCACTTGGTCCATATTTTGAACAGCTAAATTCAAAGGAACGGCATACAAAACATCCGAGTCAACAGATTGAATGATCGCATCTGTTGGCACATCTGTAAACTCCGACAATTTTTCTTTCATGCCCTGTGTGATAGCTTTCTCAGAACGTGTGACGATCATATCCGGCTGAATACCCATACCGCGTAACTCGTGTACCGAATGCTGAGTGGGCTTGGTCTTCAATTCACCAGCTGCCCGCAAAAATGGCACCAAAGAAACATGAATATAGAAAGTATTATTTGCGCCAACTTCTTTTTTCATTTGGCGAATCGCTTCAATAAAAGCCATTGATTCAATATCGCCGATCGTACCGCCAATTTCCGTAATGATGACATCAGCGTTTGATTCTTTGGCACCACGAAAAATTTTATCTTTGATCGCATCAGTCACATGGGGAATTACTTGTACCGTGTGCCCCATATAATCACCGGTCCGTTCACGATCAATGACTTCTTGGTAAATTTTACCCGAAGTCACATTTGAATACTTATTTGTATTGATATCCATAAAACGTTCATAATGACCGAGATCCAGATCTGTCTCAACACCGTCGTGTGTGACAAAAGTTTCACCATGTTGATAGGGTGACATCGTACCTGGATCTGGATTTAGATAGGGATCAAATTTTTGAACAGTGACAGTCAAACCACGAGATTTGAGCAAGCGACCCAAACTAGCGGCAACAATGCCTTTTCCAAGCGAAGAAACAACACCGCCTGTCACAAATATATACTTTGTTTCTTTCGTTTTAATCATAAAAATAAAAAAACTCCCGGCTTATTAGGTTAGGAGTATGGCTCTATTGATTAGAGCGCCCTTATTCACATTACAAGTCTCAGCGGCAATCGTCAAGCCTGTCCAAAACACCGACTACGATATTAACGATTAATTAGACTTCTTCGTCACCATCGCTCAGATCATCAAGATCGTTGTTATCTTTAACAACATCCAGGCTTTCATCCGTTGTATTCAGAGGAATATCACCATCATTGTTGTTTTTGCTGATTGAATCATCTGAATCGCCATTAGCGCTATCACTATTTGAATCATCATCGTCGTCATCATCATCGTCTGAATCAGAGTCGTCATCATCTGTATCGATCACATCATCATCATCTGTATCGGAATCATCAATGTCGATCACATCATCATCGCTGGCAGCGGCCTTTTTACGCCGCTTTTTCTTAGGTTTTTCATCTTCTTCATCGAGATCCTCATGAATTGATTCATTAATAGAATCAATAGCGAACCAAGAACGCAAAGCCCACTCATTTTCACCCATGCTGATAAAGGAGCCGTCAGCATTGAGGTCAGTGTAAACTTGAACGATCGTCTGATCATCAAACTTTGTGCCACGAACTTTTTCCAACTCAGCTAATAAATCTGTGAATTTAGTCTGCTTGCGTTTTTTGTTCAAAAGTTCGCGGGCTAATTCGATGTTGCTTAATTCTGCAACTTGTTCTGTTGTGTCATCTTTTAAAGCCATCTATATTCCTTTTCTGTCTAATATGCTAATCTATCGTACTAACCACCGGTGAAAATTGCAAGGTTAAATCAAATTTTCCTAAAGAATCTTCATCTGCAAACAGTTCGTATTTAATATGGAGAGAACCAGTGGCATCAACTTGATCAAAATCAAAGATTTTTGTTTTGACAAACATATCGATCGTACCTTGATCAGTAGCATATGTCGAAGCAACGCGATCCATTTGTATATCGTAGACCAAGGCTGTTTTGCCGCCATGACCAAAGTACACGGCTCTCGTCTTCTCAGGTGCGATTTCCAAACGGACCAATTGTCCCTCGATTTCATAAAGAATCGTCACAGATGTATCAGCGTTTAAAATGAATTTTCCTTGTGCTTTTTGGTCAATTCGCTGCTTTTCTCCAGCTTGTTCGATTTTTGAGTTGATGCTAATATCAATTTCTGCTTCAAATTCTTCTGTCATTAATAAAAATTATACAGTTGTTCGCGAATAGTCTAAAATTTAATTAATGACTATTCTTAATTCAGAAAAAGTTTTCCGAGATCCTATACTCGGATTCATTCACGTCGACAATTCCATTATCTTAGATTTAATCAATTCCCACGAAATGCAGCGCTTGCGTCGTATCAAACATCTAGGTGTTGCAAATTTAGTTTTTCATGGCGGCGAACAATCGCGCTTTCAGCACTCGTTAGGTGTCTACGAAATTTCTCGGCGCATGATCACAGCTTTGGATCATCATGAAAAATTCGATTATGAACAGGATTGGGACCACAAAAATGATTTATTGGTCCAAGCGGCTGCCTTGCTGCACGATGTCGGTCATGGCGCCTATTCACACACTTTTGAGCATTTGTTCAACACGATTCATGAACAATTCACACAAAAGATTATCGTTGATCCCAATACGGAAGTTAATGCTATTTTAAAAACTGTTTCGGCAGATTTTCCGGCTAAAGTCGCAGCTGTGATCGGTAAAAGCTATCCCGATAAGCGCGTCGTACAAATTGTTAGCTCACAGCTGGATGCCGACCGGATGGATTATCTGCTGCGCGATGCTTATTACACCGGGGCAGAGTATGGCCGCTATGATATTGAGCGGATTTTGCGTTTAATGCGGCCGGTCAAAGATGGTTTTGTTTTTGACATTGCTGGTGTTCATTCGATCGAAGATTATGTCATTTCACGATATCAAATGTATTTACAAGTTTACTTCCATCCTGTTTCACGCGGCATGGAAGTCGTCTTAGAAAATCTTTTAAAACGGGCTCAGGTACTCTTTGACAAGAACCCAAATGATCCGATCTTTTTTGACCTGATCAAACCAATTTTTGCTTTAAAAAATGACATAGATCTGAAAGATTACATTGCCTTGGACGACTCTGTTTTTAATACAGCTTTTAATGTTTGGCAAAATGTTGATGATCCAATCTTGTCAGACTTGTCAAAACGCTTTTTGGATCGTAAACCTTTGAAGTCAATTGTTTTAAATGACAAAACCAGGCCATTGATCGATCATTTAAAAGCAAAAATTCAAGCTAGAGCTTTTGATCCAGAATATTACACGGGTGAAAATGATGCAACGGATCTGCCTTACGAAAGCTATTCGCCAAAAACCGGCGAAGAAGGCATCAAATTCATTTATCCAGATGGCAAACAAGCTGAATTATCACAGCTCAGTCCTTTGGTCGAAGCTATCAATGGCAAAAAATCGATCGATCGGCGCTTCTTTTTCCCCAGAGAGCTGCTGGATGATGCAGAAGTGAATGCACTTTATTTAAAATATAAAAAAACATATTAAAAAAAAGGGCCATCGGTCCATTTTTAAAATGTATTATTCAGTTTCAACGTTCGAGAAAACCAATTTTGTTCTCATCTTTGACGAGCTCCTGATCACGAATAATCGTGACAGAAATCGGTGCCGTTTTCGCAATGTAGCTTGCTTGAGACCCTAAATGGCTTGACCAGCCTGTTCTAGAATGCGCGCCAACAACCACTAAATCAATATCAGAATTGGGCAGTACATCTTTAACAACTGTTTCACCCGCATTGTCTCCTTGAGCAAACATTTTATCGATCTGACTGTCTTTAAGACCCGATCGATTTGCTATTTTTTCATAATCAACTAGGGCTTCGTCAATGAGATCATGCAGATGGCCCATTTCGTTAGCACTTAAGCGTGTTGTCACTGACAGCTCATCTTCTTCGAGGACGGATAAAATCGTTAATTTTGCGTGATCCTCCTCAGCTTGATGAATCGCAAAATTCAAAGCTGATTGTCCTTGCGGCGAATCATCAACAGCAGCCAACACATGTTTGAATTGTTTTGCAACAAATTTATTAGTCAAAATCTTCACCTATTTTCCTGAAACATTTTGCATTGAGAAAAATAAACATTAAATAAATCGAAAGGATTCGTGAATCTACATGAATGAATTTTTCCTCTTAGGCTAAATTATCGTTCAAATATCATGAGAAATCAAAAGAGTTTTCCAACGGCATAGTGAATCGCAACTGTAATCAAGCCAATGATCACATTACGAATGACGGCTGACTTAACTTCCGACTTGCCTAAAAGGGCTGAAAGAGAACCAGTCATTGCCACGGCCAGCGTCGTCGCTAAAATCGTCGCGATAAACTTCCATTGCTGCGGGAATAACAGCATAGCCAATAATGGGAATAAACCGCCCAGCGCCGCACTGAACAAGGAACTAAAAGCCGCATCCCAAGGATTGACATACTCACCAATTTTCAGAGTATATTTTGAATAAACAACGGCTTGTATTTCACGTTTTTTAATTAATTCATCAGCAATGGCATAGGCCGTTGCTTCTGAGACACCTTGGGCTAAATAATTACTGGCAATCGTTTTGCGAGAATAGTTTTCATCAGCATTGATCTTATCTTCCTCTGAACTAACGACCGCCCGTTCCGTTTCTCTTTGAGCCGAAACAGAAGCATATTCACCCGCCGCCATTGAAAAAGAGCAGGCCAATAGATCCGCTAAGCCAGCAATTAAAATAATAAAATTATTCGTTGTAGCTGCGGCTGTTGAAAACAAGACACCCACAACCGTTAGGATGCCGTCATTAGAACCCAAAACCCCAGCTCGAAGCGCATTAAGCCGTTGCTCCAGCGATTGTTTTTTTGTCTGCTCGAACATTATCTATTAAACAGCCTCCCGATCAAAAAAGTCGCTGTCATTGTAAAAAGACCGGCAATGACATTTCTGACAATACCATTTCGCGTATCTGCATTACCAATTTTAGCGGCAAAATAGCCCGTTAAAATGAGTGCGATCATAACAGCTGCATAAGTTGAAATTATCTTGAGGTTTTTTGGACTTGCCAAAATGGCTGACATCGGCAATAGTGCACCAAGCGGAAAAGTAACAAAAGAAGCAATTGCAGCATGATAAGGGTTGATCTTGTTTTGAATATTAAAACCGTGTTTAACGCGTACTGCAGTATCAATAGGTCTCGACATCATCATTTCACTAGCGGCTTTTTTAGCTAAAGCCAACGAAATATCGTCACTGATCAATGATGCTTGAACAGCGGCGATCTGCTGCTTCATATTATTTCTATTAGCTTCCGATTCTAATTGAATCGCAGCATTTTCAGCATCGCGTTGACCATGAACCGATACATACTCGCCGGCTGCCATTGAAATCATGCCAGCCAAAGTACCAGCAAAGCCAGCAATAAAAATGGCCCAGTTGCCATTAGTTCGCCCTTCAGTCGCCGCAAAAACACCAAGAACGATCCCTGCAACTGAAATAATGCCGTCATTTGCACCCATCACACTAGCTCGAATAATGTTAATTTTTTCAGATAAATTCATAATCTGCTCTCTAAAGAAAAATGGATTTCACAATCCATTTTTCAAAATATTTTCTTTTAATGCTGCAATTACCGAATGATCAACACGGAAATTGGCGAATATTTAGCCATATATGCAGCCTGTGAACCAAAGTATTTACTAATTCCTTTTTTAGAAAGCGAACCAATAATCAAAAGATCGGCATCTGTGGTCGGAATAACATTCTTGACGATCGTCTCTCCGGCATCACCTTCATCAACGACCATTTCAATATTCTTAACCCCAGCATCAGCGGCGATCTTCTTATATTCTTGTAAATGCTCAACTAAATCAGCACGTTCACCATGAATATAATCTTTTGTCAAAGCTTGATAAACATTAAGCTCATCATTTTCCAAAATAGAAGTAATGATCAGTGTTGCACCATCTTTTGCAGCTCGACGAACCGCGTACTTGAACGCCAGTTGGGCATCCTGGGAATCATCAACACCAACTAAGATTCGATTAAAAACTTTATCTACAGATTCTTCTGGCATTTTGTGCATCCTTTCCCATTTAAATTTTAAAACATATTTGAAATAGCAACTAAGTTAATTGTTCAATTCCAGCTGTTGACTAGCATAGCGTTTGTTGCCCTTCAGGATTTCAATAATCGTCCAAGCAAGCAGAGCCAGAATAGCAAGAATCAAAAGATAAGCAATTCCGTGAGCTAAAGCTAATTCAGATTTGCTGGCATTATCGCCAAAGAAGGCAGCGATGGAATCCGGCATTCCTAACAGATTTAAGAAAGTCAGACCAATAACTGAAAGCCAGCCAAGAATCTTAACCCACATACTGTTTTTAAAACGCTGTCCCATCTCAAGACTACTGTCTGTAAACATTAATAATGGCAGCATTGAAAATGGCAACGCAAAGGCTAAGAAGACTTGTGAATTATTCATTAATGTGTTTAATGCCTGATGTTCTGCAATGGCACTTTTTCCACTAGTCATTGCCACACAAATCAAAACTGGAATCACCGAAATCAAGCGAGTGACCAGACGACGAAGCCACAAGGGCATCTTCATGTGAACAAAGCCCTCCATAATGACCTGACCAGTAAGTGTACCGGTAATTGTGGAATTTTGACCAGAGGCAAGCAAAGCCACAGCGAACAAAGTCGACAAGATACCCGTTTTAGCAACGCTGATCAAAATGCCATTGCTTAAAGTCGATGTATCAGACAAAGCTGCGAATAATCCAAAGAAGGATGGATCTTTAACCGCACCACTTTTAAAGACGGCAACACCCATGATCAATAACAATGCATTAACAAAGAAAGCAGCAGTCAATTGAATATTTGAATCCCATGCACTAAAACGCACTGTCTGCGCAACGTCTTCTTCATCATTATGATCAATTTGCCGCGTCTGCGAAATAGCGGAATGCAGGTACAAGTTATGCGGCATAACGGTCGCACCGATAATACCCAGCGAACCGCTTAATGGTGTAATACCATTAACCGCACCAGAAGTTGAAAAGGCTTTAGCACTAGGAACCAAGCCCATGATCACGCCGCTCCAATTAGGATCAGAAAGTGCAACTTGATAAACGAAAACGAATAAGATAACAAGGATCAAAGCAACAACGATGGCTTCAATTTTTCGGAATCCAATTTTCGTCAGCAGCAAAAGTAGCAGGACATCGAAAACCGTAATAAATACAGCTATGACTAAAGGAATATGGAACAGCAAGTACAGTGCGATCGCTGCACCGATAACCTCAGCGATATCAGTTGCCATAATTGCTAGCTCAGTCATGATCCAAAGCACAAATCCAAGCGATTTACTAGTTCGTGCACGGATCGCTTGTGCTAGATCCATCTGAGAAACAATCCCTAATTTAGCAGCCATGTATTGCAGCAACATCGCGATCAGACTGGAAATTAAGATCGTTGACATCAATAAATACTGGAAGTTTTGGCCGCCCGTAATCGAAGTCGACCAATTTCCTGGATCCATATAGCCAACAGCCACTAAGGCTCCTGGACCTGAATAAGCAAACAAGGTTCGCCAGAATCCTTTTCCTTTAGGAACTTTAACAGTTCCATTGATTTCTTCCAACGATGGACCGTTGGCATAATGGATCAGCCCATGAGTTTTATGAGTTTTGCTTTTAGCATTTTCACCCAAAATAAATACCACCTCTCTAAATTTGAAAAAACTATTTTAGGTAAACTAAAAGTATTAAAAAACAAGTTGTCTTTTAATTCAATGATTAGATTTTCCAAGTAATTCGAGTTATTTTTTGTTTATCATATCTGTCAATCCACTTGGATGTGGATAGCTGATAAATAAGAACTAGCTCAAAATTTACTATACACTAAAAAGCTAAAGAATGGGCATTTCCAGCTATTTTGACCTAAAATAATTTAAATCGTTGATTCTTTATGCTTCTTGTTGCAAGTTTCTAATTGTAAAGTAACGTGATCAATATGAAAATTTTTTCGCAATCCTTCCGTTGCTGAATCAATGATTTTCATATAATCACCAGGCTGATCACACTGTAAATGAGCCGAGATCGCAATCTCAGTTGTTGATAAAGCCCAAATATGCATATCATTTATTTTGTCAATTTCAGGCAGGCTCAACAAATATTTTTCAACTTCTATTTCATCAACACCATCTGGTACGCCATTGGTCACCAAGTCAAATGAGCTGATAAACACATTCCATGATTCGCGCAGTATGAAGACTGCTGCCAAAATCGAAACTAAAGGATCAATCATTTCCCAACCTGTAAAATTGATTGCAACTCCGGCAATAACAACACATAGACTGATCAGTGCATCGCCCACAAAATGCCAATAATTAGCTCTCTCATTCAATTCGCCATGCGCACCAGACTGAAAAATATAGGCGGTAAGACCATTGATCACGACACCGATCAAGGCAACCACAGCTACAATTCCGCCGTTCACATGACTTTCTGGATGCAGCAAACGTAGAATCGACTCCCAAATAATCAACGTTAAACTAGCTACCAAAATTAAAGAGTTAATAAAAGCAGCTAAAATTGTTGTGTTATAAAAACCATAAGTGTGATGTTTTGTCGGTTTTCGTTTTAACAAAATCACCGCCACCAAACTGATCACTAAGCCAAGCACATCCCCTAAATTATGAACCGCGTCCGTAACCAAGGCCAATGAGCTGGCAAAAAGACCGCAAGCAACTTCAAAAATAATAAAAATTAAATTAATCGAAATGCCGAGCCAATACTTTTTTCTATTCCTAGGATCCTGTGCAATATTTTCTTCATCCATAAATTTATATTAACGCAGTTGCAGGGCAGCAAAAAATTGCGTGGCATCAGCAATGATTTGTTTGATCGGAATATGTGTTTGGATCTGTTCCATATTGATTGCAATCTTCACAGCTCTAGATGGCGCATAATCAATTAGACCGGCAAAAGGATAAACTTTAAAACTCGTGCCAACAACCACAACTAGATCAGCTTCTGCAACTGCAGCAATTGCCGCTTCAACGTGCTGGGGCATTTCTTCGTAAAAGGTAATATCCGGCCGTAAAATAGCCTGATCGCCTGCTCGATACATTGATTTCAAATAGTCATGTACGCTAGCAGGTTTATGATCAATATCCGCGTAAACACGATACAAAGAACCATGAAATTCAATTGTGGTCGGATCCAATTGCGTGTGCAGACCATCAACGTTTTGTGTGATCACACGAGCTTTTCCGGCTTTAACAAAGGCAGCCATTTTTTCATGAATGATGTTCGCTTTGGCATTCGGAAAGTACATATTTTCTTTCATAAATTTATATTGCCGTTCCGGTTCACGCTGAAAACAAGTATGACTCAATAAATATTCTGGCCGATCTAGCTCGCTGGTCGAGTATAAGCCGCCCTTGCTGCGATAATCTGGAATTCCGGAAGCTGTTGAAACACCAGCGCCAGTCATAAAAACGATGTGCTGGGCATCGTCAAATAATTTTTGCGTCTCATTTGTTAGAATCAACCCAAAAATCCTCTTAAAAGCGCTTGTTTCTCGATCAAAAGCGTTCTGGTCGGTGCATCAATGACTTTAACAAGATCGAAAGCCAGTCGATCATTTTCTTCTTCTTTGGCGTTTTGGGGACCGATCTCAAACTGTAAAATAGCCTGCATATCGTCAATATCTTTTTTAACTTCGAGCCAAGCTGGGTTTTTGGCACTTAAACTGGCTAAGGCATCTTGACTAATATAACGAGCTAAGTGAGTAAAATCATGTTTCAAATTCGGATAATGCTGAATAAAGATTGCTAATTCTTTTGCATTTAGGCTCATTAACGCACGACCAAAGCCTATAAATTCTGGTGGAACACCAATTGAATAAAGACTGCCTGTAAAGGTGATCGCTCGAGGCATTTTATAACCGTCAACCTGCCTTGAATAACCCAATATGCCAACATGCTGACGGCGATCACGCCGTTTTGGAAAGGCATCAAAAATAGGCTGCAGATCGACAATCAGCTGATCAAGTGTCTCGTGATAGTAATGAGCTGACTTTTCTGCAACATTGATCAAAATAGTTTGTTCAGCAGCAGTCATAGAAACCGGCTGGCTGCTTTGTAGACCGGTGCGCAGCTCCTTGATCGCTGATTTAACTTGATCGGTCGGATAATCGTAACGAAAAGCCGATTGAACCGTAGCCGTTTTCAAACCAGGAAACTCTTCTAGGTAGCGCTTAATCCAGCGTGGTGATAAACCACCACGAAAAATAGTTGATCCTGTTCCCGCAATTGGGAAAACTGGCAAATCAACCTGATCAGAAAATTCAGCTAGGCGCGTTAAGGCCAGTTTATTGCCAATGATCGAATTCATAAAGCCGTTACTCAAGGCTGAATCAGAACCAGCTAAAAAGACTCTGAGATATTCAAGCGGGCGGTTAAAAGTTTTTTCATAAAGTGCAAGATATTTTTTTAAAATCTGAGGTGCATTCAATTGGGTATCAAAGCCTTCAAATAGCGGTATCATATCGAGCCGCGCAGTATTGTTTGATCCGCTTGTAAATTCAGCAGATTTAAAGTTAGCGAGTTTGGCGAACTTATCTTCAATTTCAATTAACTGCTCGGCAGTCTGAGCCATTGGTAAAATAGCTTCAAACAATGGCCGCTGATCAAAAGCTAAATCTTTGGCAAAATCTTCGGCCGAGAGAATTGTGGCCATAGCCTGCATGAGACTATAACCTTTTTCCTCCCAAATATTCGGCAGTCGAAAGGTCAAAAACTTGTCACGGCCAAGTTGATTTTTCTTAAAATAAGCATAATGTTCGGAGTACAAACGATCGATTACCGCAGAATCCGCATGTTTGCCTTCCCAATCCCACATGTACTCATCCGTATCAAGGGTGGAAAAATTACTAAAGGCTTCATCTACTTCCTTGTAGGCGGAAATAAAAGGACTGCGGCTTTGTTTGAAAAAAGGCACACTGGCATTGTCAGGGTGCTGTGTACCCATTATGTTGGGAATCCTTCTTGTAATTTTATTCATGAGCTTCTCCTATTGCACGATGCTGCATTTTCATGTGTCCTTTTTGGATACCCTGTGTCACTAGTGCTTTTAAAGCAGCGAAATTCTGGGCTAAGCCAGTCGCCACAACAGCCTTAGCCAGTTCGTTGGCGGATGATGCATGCAGTAACTTCAAATTCGCTTGTGCCGTCGGCAATTGATCAATCGTGCCACCAACAATTCCCAGTGCCACAGGCAATTTGACACGACCGATTAATTGATCTTGTGAATTGATCGTCCACGATGTCAGGGCTTTGTAGCTGCCATCAATTGCCGCATAGGCGTGGGCACCAGCCTCAAATGCCCGCCAATCATTGCCAGTGGCCATCACCACTGCCGAAGCACCGTTTAAAAAACCTTTATTATCAGTAGCCGCTCGGTGTAAATCGATCATAGAAAAATGTGACAGTTCAGCAATTCTTTCAGCCGTGTGATCATCAATGCCTGACACAAGTGTTTTGAGTTCTGTCATGCTAGTTGTCGGCAGGTTGGAAACAATTGCGGCCACAACATCGACTTTTTGCGAACGCAGTTCTTCAACTAAAGCTTCTGCGATCGTATCAACAATATTAGCACCAGACGCATCTTGCGTATCGATCAATAAATCAAAAGAAAAGTGGCTACCATCCATTTGACGAAAATGGATCTGCTTCAGCCCACCACCGCGTTTAACGATCGAAGGATATGCAGCATCAGCGATTCCTTGCCAGTTATTTTTATTTTCTGCATATAAAGCACTTAAACGATCAAAATCACCGATAACCAAAATCTGTCCAAAACGCAAGTTTGTTTGATAAACAGTTTGAATATTCGGCAAATATTTCGCAGCATTATTAGCAGCCGCGATGACGCTGGCCTCTTCAGTGGCCATAGGAATCACATAATCTCGACCATCGATTCGAAGTTTGCGCAAAATACCGACTGGCGTTGAAAAATCAGTTAAATAGTTTTCAATCAATTTCTCATGATTTAAATCAGCATGTTTTTCAAAAACGCCGGACAAATCCTTGTCTGGCGTAACTTCCATCAATCTGTCTTGGTAATTTTTTTCATAAAATTTCGTCATTTCAAACCAGCAAAATAGTTCACCCCGATCGCTTGACGAACTTCTTTCATTGTCGCTTCGGCAATTTTATTAGCATGATCTGAACCATCTTTCAACATTTGCAAGATGGCTGGGATATCTTGAGCGAATGCCATTCGACGTTCACGAATTGGTTTTAATTCACTTTCCAAAACTTCAATCAAGTACTTCTTTAGCTTCATGTCACCCAATCCGCCATGCGTGTACTGTGCTTTTAAATCAGCTACTTGTTTTGTATCAGGGTCAAAAATATCTAAATAAGTAAACACAACATTGCCTTCGACATGTCCAGGATCATCCACAGCGACATGTTTGGGATCAGTGTACATTTGTTTAACTTTAGCGGCGACAGTATCTGCGTCATCTGACAAATAAATGGCATTTCCTAGAGATTTCGACATCTTAGCATCGCCATCAATACCGGGAATCCGGCCTAGTCCTTTCTCTGGAAAAACACCTTCCGGCTCAACTAAAATGTCAGTGTGATAAGCGTTATTAAAGGAACGAACTAACTCACGCGTCTGTTCGATCATCGGTTCTTGGTCGTCACCGACCGGTACTTTTTTTGCACGAAAAATTGTGATATCAGCTGCCTGGCTGACAGGATAAGTAAAGAATCCGGCTGGAATTGATTCGCCAAAGGATTTTTGTTGAATTTCGGCTTTAACAGTTGGGTTCCTTTGTAAACGAGCCACTGTCACTAGATTCATGTAATAACTGGTTAATTCGAATAAACCCTTAATTTGAGATTGCACAAAAATAGTTGTTTTCTTCGGGTCTAGGCCAACTGCTAAATAATCCAAAGCAACCTCTGTGAGACTATCTCGAATTTTTTTTGGATCACGGGCATTGTCTGTAAAAGCTTGCGTGTCGGCAATCATGACAAAAGGATCATAATCACCAGAATTCTGCATGACAACGCGGTTTTTTAAAGAACCAACATAATGTCCAATATGGAGCTTGCCAGTTGGGCGGTCGCCAGTCAAATATATTTCTTTTGTCATAATTTTAATTATAGAATTTTTGAGCAAAAATAATGGAAAAAGAAGTTTTCTCTCTAATCAAGCTTTCTTCTTCCTTAAAAAACTCGGACGCCTGCCAAAAATCATCCAGGTTGTAAATAAGGTGATACCGATCCCCCAAGCAACCCACCACACAACCGAAGAAAGATCACTTGTAATGGCGAATGCCGAGGATGTATCGTGAAGGCTCAAAATCAATGGGAGCAAAAAGTCCCATGTAGCTAGTAACAGGACAAAGATGAAAAAAGGTTTTTTAAATTTTTGTAGACGGATATACTTGCTATCCGTCTCAATAGAATAATGACGATACCAGTGCAGTGCCAATAATAAAAAGGGAATTGCGATCAACAAAAGAATCGAAAATAGATCAACCGGATTCGTAAAAATCGTTTTAACGAAAAGTTTCAATCCTTCTGTCATTTTAAACTGCCAGTGAAGATGACGATTTAAAAAACTAATGACAGAAAAAAACGTGATAAAGAAAAGGATCGAGGCAAAAAATCCTGTAATAAAAGTATAGAATTTTCCAAAAATACTACCAATGAAGGAGTCAATCAATAAACCGACCGTCACTAAAATAATCATCATTTCTAGGACAGCGATATTATTTAATAAGACTGTTGACATATTCCATCTAATAAATTCATGCGGGATCATTAGTCCTTTAGTGATATAAGCAAAGATGGTCCAAAAAACCGATAACATACTTGGGATGACAAACCAACACAAAGATTTGGCCAAAGCAACATATGCACCGCTTTTGCTTCTTTGTAGCATATAAGCGTTAATACCGTGGGTCTGATCAAGCAAAAAGAAGAAGGCGCCGATAATAATAATCAACAAGATCGGACCCAAACCATAAGGATTATTGAAAACAAATTTTCTGGTTGTGAAACCTTTTTTATTAAATGGCCCGCCATTTTGATTGCTTTTATTCGTTATTGGCAACGTAATCGTTCGGCTATGTGCGTCTGTTATACCAAAATAGCGTGAGAAAACATTACTTGAATCGTTTTTCTTGTTGTTATAATACTGCAAAGTTTGTTTACGGAAGCCTTCAAAAGTCTTGGGCAAGCGCTTGATCATCTTCCGATAAATTTTCCTATAACTGATCGAACTGTCATCTGGCGAACTACCATCTATTTCGACTGATTCTACATAATTATTTGGATTAACTGTGTTGATATAGTAAAAGATTTCGTCCGACTTAGAGAATTTTTCTTCAGTGCTGATATCGCCATAGAATTGATTTTGCCAGCCTTTAACGATCTTAGCTGACTTCTTCGTGTCCACTAAACTTTTGGCATAGTCTTGCATCTCATAATAATGGTGTGCATCAAAATGACTATCAAACGTATTCTCCGCTTGATGCCAAACAGCCATATTTAATACAAGGCTGCTTAATCCAAGAATTGTCACAATAACGAGAACCGTCCAGATCCATAACTTACGCAGCTGATAATAAAGCTTAATTGACTGTCTCATTGTTTTTCTTCCTTCTGGGCTGCCGCCTGATGAAGACGATAATCCTCATCAAAAGTCGCACGGAAAATATCATCGGAATTCACTGCTAGTTCTTCAATGTATTGTGCTTTAGTACGTTTGACCCGATTAGCCAGCTTACTGTCATAGTTCTTAAAAAGAACAACATATAAATGTCCTCTTTTCTCCAAAATATGACCAGAATCAATAACCACCTTCGGCAGTTCTCCCTCGATAACCATCTGCAATTTAGCGACATTAGCCGTTTCTAGTTCTTCACCCGGCATGTAATCATTGGCAATTTTGCCATCTTTTAGCAAAATAATACGATCAGTCAATAGATCCAGCTCCTGCAAATTATGCGAAGCGATCATAATGGACGTTTTGCTGTTGGAAACAGCAGTAATCAGCATTTGTTTAACTTGGTCTCTCACGATCAGATCCAAACCATCCAAAGGCTCATCAAGCAAAACATAACGCGCTTTGCTTGTAATTGCCGAGATAGCCAAAATCAAGCCGCGCTGACCTTTGGACATACTAGAGAGTTTTTTATTTAACGGAAGATTATTGATCTTCACCAGACTTTCGAACCAGTCGATGTCTATCCGAGGGTAACTGATTTTAAAAATACGGGCCAATTGCGTAGCCGTATGTGCATTAGTGAAGTTATCAGGGGCGTCCAGATAAAAAATTTGCGAGCGAAAATCAGCTGAATCTTCTATTCGAACACTACCGTGATCAGCTAAATATTCACCAGCTATCAAGCGGAAAAGTGTCGTTTTTCCAGCTCCGTTCCGGCCTATCAAACCGACGATTTGTCCTTCTTTTAAGGAAAAGCTAATGTTTGAAATAATTTTTTTGCCATCTAAGGATTTAACTAAACTCTCAATTTTTAGCATCTTTCCCTCCTAAAATGCCAGCAATAATTTTTTTGATTTTATCTGTTTCAATACCATTTTTTTGAAGTTTATCGATCGCCTCAGCCAGATTATCAATCAACTGTTTTCGATTTAAGATCTTAATATTTTGCGTATTCCTAGTCACAAAAGTGCCTTTTCCAGGAATCGTTTCAATAACATTTTGTTTTTCCAGTTCCTTATAGGCTTTGGCAACTGTATTTGGATTGATCTTCTCCTCTAAAGCCATCTCACGAACAGATGGAAGTTGATCATGAGCAGATAAAATATCGTTTGCAACCTCATTTTTAATCCGATCAACTAATTTCAGATAGATCGGCTTTTTCCGAGTTATGGCCATTTGATCTCCTTGATCTACAAATTACGTCGGCTAAAAACTGTGCCAGCAATTGCAAAAAAGATAATCGTCCAAATAATTGACGCTGAAATAATGTCAGTTTGACTTAAATGAGACATCAGAGTCCATTCTTTGGCGTTACTAAAAGTTTGATAAGGCGTGTATTGGCTAACATTAAATGGATTCCACTTAATTAAATGAATATGCTTGTAGAGAAAGTTCATTAATAAAGCACTTACAATATTTCCAGCTAACCAAATAATAAAGGCTGAGGCAATTGCAATCGCATTTGATTTCAAAAAGCTAGAAATCATAAGCGCAATGGCCCCAATCAAGAAAATATACAGCAAATAAGTAATAAAATTGTGCCAAAGAAAGGTGAATTCAGAAGCATTACCGTCCGATAAATACATGCCTTTGTTGCCCAGACTGACCGTTTTGCCAAAATTTTTACCAGCAAAGCCAAGCAGCCATGACAGCAGATAACTGACCGTTGCGATCAAATACCAGAACACATAATCAAACACTAATTTAATAATCTTGGAAATAAAAATAGAGATACGTGAATTACCACGCGAAGCGATCACTTTGATCGTATCGAATTGGAATTCCTCAGCAAGGATCGAGCCGAAAGATACAAGCATAAAAATAAAAATAAAGGCGTCAAAGTAACCGTGATGAAACACGTAATCAACTTCTGCATGCTTCGGGTCAGTCAAATAATATGCAATTAGTGCTAAAACTGGTGTGAAAAAAATAATCAAACTGTAAACTAAATAATTCAGCCGATGAAATGATTTAAAGAATTCCTGTCTAACTGCCTGCATTATTCTTTTCCCCCTTTGATCAACTCGATAAATGAATCTTCTAAGCTTTGCCGTTCTTCCGTGATTTCATGAATTTCAATTTTATTCATGACCAATTGCTGCAGTAATTTATTAAGACTATGTTCACTATCGGTGATGATGCGCAAATCACCGGTTGTTGTTGTTTCAAATCCAAGCGCACTTAAAAGACTGGTTGCTTTTTTATCATTGGAAGTCTTCAAGATGACCGTTGAACCCTCAGCGCCATGGGCTTGACTAGCAAAGAAATCAGCTTTTGTGCCGTTAAATAAGATATGTCCATGATTGACAACGACTAAGTCATCGGCTACTAGCTCTAATTCGCTTAGAATATGTGAACTGATCAAAACCGATGCACCTTGATCAGCTAAGTTTCTCAGCACTTGCCGCATCGAATGAACTGATTCTGGATCCAAGCCATTCATCGGCTCATCAAGAATCACCAACTCCGGATTATCCAACATAGCGATCGCAACACCAAGACGCTGCTTCATACCTAACGAATATTTTTTCGCTTTGCGGTTGGCAAAATCCGTCACCATGGTCTGTTCCATGATTTGTCCTAAATCTTCAGCAGACGTATTTTGAGAATATAATTTAAGATTATTAAAACCCGACATATATGGATAAATACCCGGCGTCTCAATTAATGAGCCAACTTTTTTTAAGGGCGCAAGATGATCCTTGGAAACTTTTTGCCCATCTATTTCAATTGACCCCTGATAGCCGGTCAGACCTGCAATGGATTTCATAATTGTGGTTTTTCCAGCACCGTTTGGTCCGATCAAACCAACGATTCGCCCTGGTTCGATATCAAAAGAAACATCAAACAAGACTTGTCGACGACCAAAACTTTTGTTAACTGCTTTAACACTCAACAGTTTCGCATTATTTTCAAGCATTCTTCCTCCCAAGCTTACTATGTGTACCATCTTACATAGTACGGGATCATAAATCAAGACTGCTTGATTATTTGTTAGTGACGTCTCTTAACTGAGCTCGATCATTGAAGTATTGACGATAAGTCAAAAAAGTAGCGATCAAGCAGCCGATACCTGTGGACCCAAACAACATAAAAGTCACCATAATTTGATATTTAATTGCCGAAACCGGCGATACACCAGCAAAAATCAAACCGGACATCATGCCTGGCAAACTGACGATCCCTAAGGTTTTAGCTGTATCTATTTGCGGCTGCATCCCCATTCTTAAAGCATTGCGGTAAATTTCATAACTAGCATCTTTGATCGACGCACCAAGCGCTAGACGCTCGATCACCTGTTCGTGTAAATCATGATATTGCTGATGCATGTTGCGATAAACTAAGCCCAAAGCTGCTAAGGTATTATTGGCCAACATGCCAGAAATCGGTACAACTTGCATCGCCTTAAATTCAATCGCATGGCTCAACAATAAAATTGCCATCGTGATCGATACCGAAAAAATCAGCGCCACGAAGCTGATCACAAAGCCATCTTTCCTTGAAAGATCCGTTGACCGTTTGCCGGCATTAAGCGCTGCATTAAAAATAATCACCAGATACATAGCTGAGGTTAAAAACCATTCTTTAGCATCGAAAATATATTGCAAAACAAAGCCCACCACGATCAACTGTACAATGGCACGCGTGACTGCGATCAAGGTTTCTTTAGTAATGCCAAGCTTTTCTTTATAGGATATAAAAAGTGAAGCAGCTACCAAACTAGCAACAAGAGCCAAAGTTGTTGGTGAAATATCCAGATTATTCATGCAAGACTCCTTTTGTGATCTGGCCATTCGATAGTGTATAAATCTGTTTGGCTTCCTTTAGATCGTCAATTTCATGCGTCACTTCGATCACAGTCAGCCCTTTTTTATTTTCTTTTTCAATCACTTGCCGTACAATTTTCTTGCTGTCGCTATCTAATCCAGTCGTTACTTCATCCAACAAAACAACCTTCGGCATAAAAATAAAATTCCTCGCCAAACCAACTCGCTGCCGTTGACCGCCAGAAATGTCCAAAATTGAGTGGGTCAAGAAATCACTAGATAAGTCAAAATCATTTAAAACAGCCGCTTGACGATCAGAATCAATTTCTTTTTTTCTAATTAAATAAGGAAAATCCAGATTATCTTTGACCGTCTCACCAAATAATTGGGCTGATTGGGCTGCATAACTAACTTGCCGTCTATAATCAATCGGATCAATTGTCTGGATATTTCGTCCCTCAAACTCGACCACACCAGAAGTTGGGCTGATCAAATCCGCGATCAACTTTAAAATTGTTGATTTTCCTGACCCGGAAGGGCCGGCCAGTGTGACCCAAGATCCTGATTCAACCACAAAATCAATATTTTCCAGAATCGCATTATTTTTTGTCTGATAACTGACTTTTTTTAACGTAATCTCTGCCATTCAAATAAGTCTATCAATTGGATAGATAAAGTAAATGATAAAATCACACAAAGAAAATACAGGCCTCTTCTTGAGAATAGTCATACTTTTAGGCATATTGATTGGCTGGCAAGACACGCACAAAAGAGTTTTTAGTTTGATTAATATGTTAACAAAGCTTACATTGCATTCTCATCAGATGTGCAAAATGATAAGCTAACAAATAAGATGTGTAGAAAAATATCAAAATCATTCATTTGCTTCCTTGTATTACTATTGGCTAGTTCAATTTTTTCGCTTGCTGCCAGTGCTAAAAAACCGCATTACAACATCACGACCGATGTCACTTATCCGCCGTTTGAATTTCAAAAGCAAAATGGCAGCTACACAGGAATTGATGTGGAAATCATCAGGGCGATCGCTAAAAAAGAAAACTTTTCAATGACACTAAAACCAATTTCTTTTAATTCTGGTGCACAAATGGTTCTCTCGGGACAAATGGATGGCATTATTGCCGGCATGAGTATCACGCCAGAGCGAAAACAGGTCTATGATTTCGGTACCCCTTACTATAAAACAGGTGTCGTTTGGGCCGTTGCTAAAAAAGCTAAAATTACCAAGCTCTCACAATTACGCGGCAAAACGGTCGCTTTAAAAACTGGAACGGCATCAGCTGATTACGCAAAATCGATCCAAAACAAATATGGTTTTAAAATATCGTATTTCAATGATTCCAACACAATGTACAACGATGTTGCAGTGGGCAACTCAGCTGCTGCTTTTGAAGATCTGCCAGTTATGAAGTATGCGATCAAAAATGGTCTGCAGCTAAAAATTCCTAATCAGAAAGTTGCTAATGCTGGTTGGTATGGTTTTGCTGTTAAAAAAGGTAAAAATCAAGCGCTACTGAAAGCTTTTGATCGCGGATTTGCAGCGCTGAAAAAAGATGGCAGCTACGATAAAATTATCA
Organism: Oenococcus sicerae; assembly: GCF_004102045.2. Lineage (GTDB taxonomy): Bacteria > Bacillota > Bacilli > Lactobacillales > Lactobacillaceae > Oenococcus > Oenococcus sicerae. The sequence goes on from NZ_CP029684.2 coordinate 651,907, forward strand.
AAAAGTATCTTGGCGAAAGTCAAAAGAGTGTTAGTGGTTCTTCAGCAAGTACGGCCAAAAGCACTTCGATTTGGTCACTGTTTAAAAATAATTTGCCTAGCTTTATCGATGGTGTTATCGAAACGATCAAATTAACTTTAGTTGGGATTCTTTTGGCATCAATTTGGGGGATTCTTTTGGGAATTTTTGGTGTTGCACGATCAAAAATCGTACGTGGTTTTTCCAATCTGATGATTTACATCTTCCGTGGTCTGCCCTTATTGGTTTTAGCTTTCTTTATCTATATTGGTATGCCACATTTATTGAACATGAAAATACCTGCTTTCATCGCCGGAATCGTGACGCTTACTTTAAATGAAGGTGCCTATACTGCTGCTTTTGTTAAAGGCGGGTTTCTCTCTGTTGATATCGGTCAAATGGAAGCAGCTCGTTCTAATGGCTTGTCCTACTGGCAATCCATGCATCACATTATCATGCCGCAAGGAATTCGGATCATCGTACCTAGTTTGATCAATCAATTCATTATCACGTTAAAAGACACTTCGATCTTGCAAGCAATTGGGTTAGTCGAGTTAACACAGACCGGTAACCTAATCGTGGCACGGACACAGCAAGGCCTCCAAATTTGGGCCATTGTGGCAGTCATTTATTTAATTATGATCACATTATTGACCTGGTTATCTAATTGGGTACAAAACAAATTAAAAGTCGCATAATTGAACGGTCATGAAAAAAATTCTTGTCCTAGCAACGGGCGGCACGATCGCATCAACACCGCAAAAAAATGGTTTAGCACCAGGCATGACAGTCGATCAATTGTCAACTTTTTTTGATCGCGAAGATGATCAGATCGACTTCATTCCTGTTTTAGATAAAGATTCTACAAATATACAGCCCGAAGATTGGTTAAAGATTGCGCAAACAATTTTAAAAAATCCAGATTTCGATGCCTACATCATCACACACGGGACTGACACAATGGCTTATACAGCCTCGGGTTTATCTTATTTATTAAATGACTTTCGTAAACCAGTTATCTTGACCGGTTCGCAAATTCCTTTGTCTTTTCAGCACACAGATGCCAAGCGTAACATCGCTGACGCTTTAGTGGTTGCTCGTGCAGCTGACTTTTCCGGTATTTTTCTCGTGTTTGATGGGCAGGTGATAGCTGGCGCACGGGCTGTTAAAGTTAAATCACATTCCTTCGATGCTTTTGCCAGCATTAATTTTCCGGTCCTCGCCCAGGTCAAAGACGGCCGACTGGAAATGCTGCATACACCAATTTTTTCGCCAGCACCCTTTCATGCCAAACTTCAATTAGATACAAATGTCTTTTTGTTAAAAGCCTTTCCGGGACTTTCAACTGATTTTTTTGATTTTGTCTTAAAAAAACATGCTGGGTTGATCGTTGAAAGCTTTGGTAATGGCGGTCTTCCCAATATCGGCCGTGATTTGGTTTCCGGCGTAAAAAAAATGGCCGACGCCGGACTAGCAGTCGTGGTGACGACCCAAATTATGAATGAAGGACAAGACATCGATCTCTACGAAGTGGGTCAGCGTGTTGCGGCAGCTGGTGGTATCTCAGCTGGGGACATGAATACTGAAGCTATTGTGGCAAAATTGATGTGGACCTTAGGCCAGACGCATGATCTCAAACAAATCAAGAAAATTATTCAAACACCGATCGCCCACGATTTAGATCACATTTAAGCTGCTTCGCACCAATGCAGATGGCTTTAATTATCTTCAACTGTCAGCAGAACAGACCCTAATCCTTGATCAAAGGTTGCTTTCCAATCACCAGTCGTCAAAGTTTCCGGTAACAAGAAAGTACCACTGGATACGCGTTGACCAGCTTTTAAACTTGTCCCTTGCGAGTTTAATTTTTCAGCCAACCAATGCAGGGAATTCAATGGGTTACCCAGCACTTCTCCTGATGAGCCATCTTTTAACTTTGTATTGTTATGAAATAGCTGGCAACTGACATGTGCCAGATCATCAACTTGATCAAATAATTTATCAGTATCTGTTTCCTGACCAAAGACCACAAAACCACCAACCGCCGCATCTGACATGACCATATATTTAGAAAGCTTTGGAAACCAATTTTCAAAACGGCAATCAGGCACTTCGACAGCCGCTGCGACTTGTGTTTTGTGCATCAAATCTGTCAATGAATCTTCACCGGACAGTTCTTCTTTTGCTGTAAACAACATTTCCACTTCAGCCAAGGCTCCATGAGCTGTGATCGTTTTAAAACAGCTGGTGACTGGACAAAGTGGCTGAGGACCTGCGCACCATACAAGGGCGAATTCGAGTCAAACATATCTTGTGTCTGCTTGCTAGTCAACGACACTTTATAGCCACCAACGGCTTCCGCTTTCAACTCAGTCAAGCGCTTTTGTACGCGATAAGCTGATGCTTCATTTTGGACCTGACCGCTATAATCACTTTCTTTTAATGCTTCGTGATTCTTATAAGCCTTAAATAATTTTTCTGCCAATTGGCTTTCAGTTTTAGTTAATTCTTCTGTAACAGATGTTTCATTCATTTTCTTTTCTCTTTTCTTTTCTTTTCTTTTCTTTTCTTTTCTTTTCTTATGTTTTGATGATGTTAAATAATCCTTTTTAAGGCCCAGTAGACCTTGGATAACATGCTGCCTTTTGTCATGAGTTTCTCCTTCTAACTTTTTTATGATAAAAAAACAGCTACCCTGATTTAAAAAGTAATCAGAGTAGCTGTTTTTATTTATTGAGTTCTATTTCCTGATATTGTTCTACGACAAAATGGACTTAGAAAAATAAAATGCTGACTGGCTGGTTAACTTTTTTACTAAGATGCGAATAATAATCAGAATAATAATTGAAGCAGCCATGAGCATTTTTCCTTTCTTAACTAAGTGTTGTTGTATACAATAGCTGGATAAATCGTTTTTGTCAACCGAAAAATTAATTTATATACATATTTTCGAAAAAATGCTATTAATTGAAAAATCACAGAATAGATAAGTACAACTTATGATATTGTGTTTTACTTGCGAGGACGGCCAGTGATCAAAGATTCCATCAATTTATCGAGACAACTATTTTCAGCACCATTAATAGGCCATTCTTGATTGATTTCTATTTATCTTATTCAAAACAAGTTAAATCTTGAATATCACACAGATATTGCAAATACTGCCTATGATTGTTTTTTTGGAAAACGATTTGTGCTCAATTGCAGAGATTATCGTCACAACATGCGAAATGATTTTCTTTGATATATTCTGTTCTCTTTAAAATTAGAGGGAGAGTAGACGTAGCAACATTTAAATCAGCAAATAAAAAACGGTAGCTAATAACTGCCGTTTCAATTTAAAGTTACAGACAGTTGTTAATGTCGTTTATTACAAGTTGAATTTGCTGGTCCCAGAAATGCCAAGTATGACCTTCATTAGCAATCGACAAACTAGTTGTTTTAAAGTCTTCTTGAACAAGCAGGTTATGAAAAAGTTGATTTTGTTGAGAAAAAGCGTCATTTTGACCACATGTTTGCCATATATAAGGTTTTTGATTTGAATGAGGCCAATTTTTGACTAATGAAAATAGATTGTTCGTGGAATTCGATAATTCGTCTTGGCTAACAAATAAACTACGATACCAACTATCCCGTTCTGGATGCTGACACCATTGATCAACGATATTTGTCACGGCCGATAATGCATAACATCGGCTAAATTTTTCAGAACGACTCAAAGCTACCTTCAAAGCACCATAACCGCCCATAGACAAGCCAGCAATAAAACAATGTTCACGGTCTTGCTTCAAAGGAAACCACTGCGAACACTTTATCATTAATTCACGAGATACATAGTCGAAATATTTTTCTCCGGAAGAAAGATTTGTATAATAACTCAGATCAACACGCGGCATGATCACAGCCAATTGCTTATTGGACAGATAACGTAATAACGACGTATTTTCCATCCACGAATTTTCATCGTCACCCATACCATGAAACAGGATCAAGGTGGATAAACTAGAATCAACATGATCAGGTAAGAGGACTTTGATTGAAGTTTTCATTTTTAAAGAATCGCTAAAAAAAGATATCGCTAAATCAGCCAATAAATAATTCTCCTTTCTTGGAAAACATAAAAAATTTATTCTTTATCTGCAATTGAAGATTTTTTAATCAATCTGGTCTTGATAACTTTATTTTCAGTTTTTTTGTCCCTAATCATTGAGACAATGGTTTCGGCAGCACTTTCTCCCCATTGTTTCTTGGAGTAGTCAATGGTCGATAATTGAGGATTCAAGAATTGCCCAATTTGGTCATTATCAAAACCGATAATTGGGATATCACGACCTGGCTGAACACCAAATTTATTCAGTCCTTCATAAAGACCAATCGCCATTTCATCATTCAAAGAAAAAATACCAATTTTTTTTAAATCCTGTTTGGCAATATATTTTGCAGTATCAATACCGCCACTAATCGTAAAATCACTGGTCAAAATCGTGACCGGCTGCTTCGTAAATTTCTGAATTTCAGATAAAGAAGCTTCTAAGCGTTGTTGAGAATCATACGAGTCAGTCGGACCAGTAACAATTACGTAGTTCTCAACACCAGCGAGGTGGAGCGCATCAATCGCTTGTTTGGCACCTTGCGTATTATCGACAACGACATGGCTAATCGAAGGAAGGGACAAACCGCCCCACATCAGAACAATTTTATAACCCTGTTGAGCATAATTTGCAATATCTTCGTCCGGAAAGTTTGGATCTATTATAATAGCACCATCAACCAAACGCTGCGGAATAAAAAGGCGAGCCTGATTGCCCCCTGAGCAAACGATTGTTTCATAACCAAATTTTTTAAGCGTACTTGAGATACCGCCAATAACATGACTATAAAAATAGCCACTAAAGTCATGTACGTAAACACCGATAATATCGGTCTTTTTTCTTTTTAAAGTTTTACCGGCTAGATTCGGTGTGTAATTGAGCTCACGCGCAATATTAGTGATTCTGTCTCTGGTTTTTTCTGATACTTTATCGCTACCGTTGAGCGCGTATGAAACAGTCGAAATCGAAACGTTTGCCTTTTTAGCAATATCTTTAATGCCAGTCATTAGGCCCTCTTAACCTTATTTTTCAGATTGAACACTAAATCCTTGCAAAATGTATTTCTGAAAAATGAGAAATATGATAATGATTGGGATCACCATAAATGAAGACCCGGCCATTTGAATGCCATAGTCGGATGTATGCTGTCCTTGCAATAATTGTAATCCAACTGACAAGGTATAATATTTTTGATTATTGGCAATAATTAATGGCCAAAGAAATGAATTCCATCCACCAATAAAAGTTAGAATGCCTTGAACGGCGATAACCGGTCGAGACATTGGTACAATAATATGCCAGAAAATATACCATTCACCAGCGCCTTCCATACGAGCTGCTTCAATCACAGAATTCGGAATGCTTGACATAAATTGGCGGAATAAAAAGATCGAGAAGGCACCAACGAGACCTGGCAATAAAATGCCAAGAAGCGTATTTGTTAACTTTAATTCATTAAGAATTAAGTACACTGGGATCATCGTGACTTGACCAGGAATCATCATCGTCGCCATTACTGCCAAAAATAAAACTTTTTTACCAAAGAAATGAAATTTCGCAAAACCATATCCCGCAATTGCGTTCAATAGTAATCCAAAAAACGAGGACGCGGTGATAATTAATGTATTTTTTAAATAAACGCCAAAGTTGCCACTAACAAACAAGCTCATATAATTTTGGAAAGTCCAATGTTTTGGCAACAAGCTCTGGGTCATTTGCGATATTTCCGCATTCGTTTTAAACGACGATAGAAACATCCAAAGAAAAGGCATCATCGTGATTAAACCCCATATGAGCAAAATCACACTGATAATGGTCTTGTTTCTTTTATCCACAAACGAACGAGTTCCAAGCATGATCAAGATTCTCCTTGCTGTTTCTTTTGAATTCTAAATTGAATAGAAGTGGCAACGATAATGGCAATAAACATAACAAATGAAGCAGCCGCTGCATAACCAAAATTCGAATTCTGAAAACCATTTTGGTAAACAAATAAAGCAACAGAACTAGTACTATTTAGCGGCCCACCTTGTGTCATAACGAATGGCTCATCAAAGAATTGAAACCAGCCTATTAAGGTCGTAACCAGGACAAAGAAGATAGAGAAATTTAAAGAAGGTAGTGTAATATGCTTTGTTTGTTCCCACCTATTAGCACCATCTAACTCAGCAGCTTCATATAGAGATTTTGGAATTCCTTGTAGAGCCGCCAAAAAAATCAGCATGTTCAAACCAATCGCTTTCCACAAAGCTAGAATAATCAGCGAAATTTTAGCTGTCGCCGGATCATTTAACCACTGAAGTCCAGGAATACCAAGGTGACTAAGAAGTTCGTTAATAAGTCCGTTATTCGGGTTATACATATAAGTCCAGACAACCGCTACAGCGACTGTATTGGTAATTGATGGCGTATAAAAAATCAATCTCATTAACTTGAAAAATCTGTTCTGGCCGTAGTTGATCATTAAAGCTGCGCCGAGCGAAAGAATAACTACTAGCGGAACACCAATTACAACATAATAAACAGTATTTGAAACAGATTGAATAAACGTTGAATCACTGAATAAATTGATAAAATTCGTTAAACCAATAAACTTAACTGACGTCCAATCTCCTAGGCCAGTAATATTCAAATTCGTAAAACTAATAAACAGTGCTATCAGGATAGGAATGAGTGAGAAAAATAAAAGTAAGATAATGGCTGGTCCAACGAAAGTATATGGGATCAGTTTGGACTTTATTGATTTATGCATCTAAAATGCCTCCTTCAAATATAGGAATATTCATCAAAAGTTAATTCAATGAATATTCCTAGAAAAATCATGATTATTTGCTAATGAGTTTATTCGTTTGCGTTGTGAAACTATTCATTGTTTTTTGCACATTCGAATCTTTAAGAGCGATTGTCTGCCAAGCCTGTAGATAATTTTGACCAATTTCATCCCATTGTTTAATCAAAGGCATTGGTTCTGAACTATTTAATTGCTTACGAAATACTTGAATTTTCGAATCACTTAACGATTTATCAGTCCAAGCAGATTTTAAAGTAGGCATCGAACTACTGTTCTTGTAATAAGTTAACTGACTTTTCTTGGTTGACAAATACTTCATTAATTTAACTGCTGCGGCCTTTTTTTTCGTGTAGTTAAATACAGCAATATCGCCACCTCCAGTATTGGAAGTGTTGCCTTTCTTCCCCGAAGGAAGTTGCGCCACACCCCATTGACTATCTTTTAATCCACTATCTGTTTCCACTGAACTCATCATCCAAGGGCCGGAAATAAACATTGGTACCTTACCGTCTCCACCAAATGACTGGCCAATGGTTAATTTCAGATCTTGTTTTGGTGCAGCACCATTTTTAACAAATTTGTGCAAGTAATTAATTGCACCGACCATAGATTTTTTATTAAACTGAGCCTTTCCATTTTTAATTAGCGTCGCGCCATTTTGACGAGCAAACATGAATCCAAAAGTTGGTTCAGAAGCATCCACGTTAAAGCCATACATGCCAGTACCGCGTTTCGATAATTTTAACGAAGCCTGATAAAGTTGGGACCATGTTTTTGGTGCTTGATTATAACCAACTTTTTTCAACAAATCCTTTCTATAATACAAGACTCTCGTCTCAACGTACCAAGGTACTGCGTAGTACTTGCCGCTATATTTGGTCGTATTAACAGACCCTTCAAAGAAATTGCTAGGACTGATGCTTTTATCTTGATTGACATATTTAGAAATATTCATGACCGTCTTCGAGCTAACCATATTTGGCATTTCCGTAGTTCCAACGACAAGAACATCCGGACCCGATTTTGATGCAGCCGCAGTCAGTAACTTGTCATTATACTGACTCCAAGGAATGCTTTGAATAGTGACCTTGATGCCCGTTTTTTTTGTAAACGCTTTAATAATCGGCTTAATGTCTTTGTCGCCATCTCCGCCGTACCAGAAATTAATCGTTTGTGATTTAGCAGATGCCTGTTCGCTATTAACCGGTAGAACAAATAAACTAGACCCAGCAACAACTGAGACGCCTAAAACTGCTATTGATTTTTTTAAACCCATTCCTAACCTCCAAATAAACAATAATAATTTTTCGAAACGTTTCTAATGACTATATTACACTAATTGTAAACGCTTTCAATAGAAAATATTGGATTTCGTAAATTTTTTATATGATTAATCAATGTTCGCAGAACCATCATTACGAAAATGTATTTTGAGATTTTGGCCTTTAAATTCATACCGCAAAAACAATTGGCTGCTATTAATCATCTCAACAGGCAGAACAGCTTTAATTCTTAATGCCCCAGCATCAGGGATTAAACCAATAACTTTTGATAGCAACTCACCAATATAGATACCAGGACCACTACTATATAAGCGCCAACCACCTTTAACTGCAATTTGGTCTGTGTGTACTTTTTCAAATTGTGCTTCAGCCTCATATCTGTTATTAAAAGCAGCATCAGAACTGCTGAAATAAACGTTTGACTGCCTAATATTAGCGTTGTGAACAAATTTATTTAAATTAATCGGATTAACTAGTTGCAGGGCTTGCCAAGCGTCAGAATCACCAGCAATAGCTAGTGCGGCTGCATACCTAATATGGGCGTGCGTATACATTAAACCAATCTCACGACCAAAATTAGCTGCCTGCTCTGCTCGCTTAAATACATGACTAATGCCACCATGATAATGAGCTGGCCTATTCATTAAACGAACCCCATCTGGGAACAATAGGTGATCTTTTATTGTCTTTAAAGTTGTTTGAGATTGCCCAGTATTAAAAATTCCGCTAATAATACCACGTGTTAATGGAATCAAGCGGTAGTCAATTCTGGTTATTTTGTCACCTGGATAAATAATATTGTCAGTATGGTGGTCAGGATACATTCTGATAAATCCGGGAAGCGTTTTGCTTTGCATGAAATATTTTTTAAAATCAGCCAACATACGTGTGCTAAGCTCAGAAAGTTCGGCGGCTAACGGAAGCCCCTGAAAAGACTTGGCTGCCTCTTTTAAAACTTGTATAGTTAATTCTTCAGTCCAAGTACTTGCCATAATTTTTTTCTGTTTGGCATCAGCAGGCTGTAAGGTATCATCCCAGTCGCCATCACCATAAGCAGAAACATTCGTGTCGTACAAAAAATTATTTTCAACGTATGAAACTTGTCGTTTAATGTGCTTCAACAAAGATTCTGTTTGTTTTGTTTCCTTTTTATCTGCAAAATTCATGTATGGCAATTCAGTATTTAGAATGTCCCTATCTCCCGAAAGACGAATATAGTCAGCTACAACTTTTAATGGCCAGATAATAATATCTCCGTGGCTTTCATCAGCGAATTGGTCTGCATACTCGTCAAACATAAACCATTGCGGCCAATTGCCACTTTCAATGAACTGGTGGCTATATAATATTTCAATAATGCGTTTAACCTGATCATAATTTTGTGTCGCTAGAAAAAACTCAGTAGGTCCTTGTGAGACATCTCTAGTACCCCAGGCCGCACCACCATATTGCTCCAAGCCGTGTGGCGAAAGTAGATGAACAAGTGCATCGTGAGCAAACCAGCGAACGATCAAATTCGTTCTCTGCAACTGATCATCAAATTTACGATCAGTTGCAGAAAGTTCAAATCCATGAATTAGTTTTTCGATAGTTTTTTGATGCTGCATTCGTGACTCGGTCACAGAATAATCAAGTTTTTGGAAATTTTCTTGATCAGAAACAGTTAAATTAATTGATAACTGGCTAGCACCTCGATAGTTTATCGTGAACATTTTGGCTTGGAAACCAATGGGGACGTTTTCCAGCAGGTCTGTCTCATCACCCAAACTAATATCAGTAGCATCGGTATTTTCATAATTCATTGCAAAACGTATATTTGGATTTCTCTCACGCATCAACGAAGTCGCGTTCGGATAAAAAATAATACTATGATTCACTTTTTTGGTCTGCAAAGGATCATGACTATCTTGAGAATCCATGATAATCTGATCAGTGATAATCAAATCGTATTTTTTATGTTGCATAGAGGTGAACACAAAACTAATAAAGGGTTTTTCCGCAAATGCATCAACGCTGATTTTAATTAAGTCATCAGCCAGTTTGTAGTACCAATCAGACGCATTGTAAGACATCACGAAAATTGAAGGTAAGCCAAGCAAAATATAATGATCAGCTTGGCGAAGATATAGATGCATGCCTTGCATCTTCAGTACATTCAACGGATTCCGTAAATTAGCTGAGAATTTATTCATATTCGTGTTTCCAAAGACGGTTTGCGAGGCAAAAATGCCCATCATAAATTGTGTTGTAGCCAAAACACGTGTGGCTGGTGTTGAAGTCGAGCTGGCCATGATAATATTGCCGGTTGCGCGTTCTTGCAGAACTTCTTTAGCTTTTAAAACTGCATGGCTACCATCCTGAAGAAAAAAAGACAATAACTTGCCGTTTTGATATTCTTCTTGAATCCGTTTAGGAAATAATTCATCAATTTCTTCTTCGGAAAAACTCGAACTGTCCAGTGGCAAACTGCTAATTGATTCTTTTTTGTGAGCGACAGGTAATGATTTAAAACTTTCTTCATCATAACTATTTTTCAGTGTCATAAATTCAATTAACAGGTCATTTTCCAAAAAATAAGGTTGCTGATTATCTGAATCGTCATTATCTTGAAAAGCCGCATAGAAAACGATATTTTCTACTCGGTTTGTCATCTTAAGCGGCATCGTTTGTAAAGCAATTAGCGAAAATTCGTATTGGTAATTATAATTAGGCAATTGTGCTTTAGTCAAGGATTCCGGAACACCTGTTGCCTTATAGCTTTTCCCAAAGAATTGAAAACCATCGGTTGCGTAAGACTGTAGCGGGTTGAATGCCCCTTGCTGTAAATATGGGAATCGGCCATCCTGACTTTGATTTTGCCGTGAAGAAATTGAAATTTTTCCAGCTTTTTTTTCGATGTGATGATCAATATATTGCGAGGCATAAGCTTCGTTTGAGCTAACAAACGAAGGAAGACCAAGACCTAAATCTTGTGTATAAAAAATATCCGTCTGTTTCGAATTATCTGAATCAGAAGTTAAATCAATATTCCAAAACCATTTCTGGTCACCCAAATAAAGTGTGACAGTATATGAAATACCATAAAACTCGCCAGACCATTTAGCAGCATGTTCTGTTAAAGAAAATTCGCTGTTCGATTCAGGTCCAATTAGTTTGGCGTTACGATATTTACCGTTTTCCGAGTTCCTTAAATATATATTAGCAAGACTGCCATCGATCAAGTTTCCATCAACTTGATTAATCATGATACCATCAGAAATTATTTTTTCGATCGAACCATTTGGCAGAAAATTTATTTGTAAATGATCGTTTTTTAATGAATGCATCAATAAGCTCCTAGTTCTTAAATAAAAATGTGGTTTCAAGTTGTGTTTCACTAGAAAATCCAACTAAAAGATTAAAAAAACCTTCATCAGAGGATCGCGTTAAATCAGAATGAATATAAGATAATTCTTGCGTCGAAATCTTAAAATATGCTGTTTTTTCTGAACCAGCGGCGAGTTGTATTCTCTGAAAATGTTTTAGCTCTTTGATCGGTCTCACGACATCAGCGGTTAAATCATGGATGTACCATTGTAAGGTAGTTGTTCCAGTAATTTTGCTATCATTTTTGACATTAACCGAAGCTGTTATTGTTTCTCCAGCACCGAAAACTTTATTTGAAAGTTTTAAACCTTTTAAAGTGAAGTTGGCATAACTAAGACCAAATCCAAACGGATATAAAGGATCATTGCTTGAGTCAATATATTTAGATAAATAAATATTATTTTTATCACTCGGAGAAGTTGTCACAGGCCGACCTGTATTGTAATGATTGTAGTAAATCGGGACTTGACCAACCGACCTTGGAAAAGTCATTGAAAGTTTGCCACTGGGATTTACGAGTCCACTAAGAATATCAGTAATAGCAGCCGCTCCTAAAGTTCCCGGAAACCAAGCCAGCAACACAGCATCAGATAATTGGTCTACAACTGTCAAATCTAAAGGCCGACCAGTGATAACGATGGTTACAATGGGCTTCCTTAATTTGGCTAATTCTGTTAACAAGTCAAGCTGCATTTTAGGCAAACGAATATCCGTCATGCTGCTAGCCTCACCGCTTTGCGAAGCAGTTAGACCAGCGACATAGATAATGACGTCCTGCTTCTTAGCTAAAGCAATAGCTTTTTTCTTTAAATCTGTTTCGTTGTCACTAGGATCAAAACTATAACCGTTTTCAAACGCAAGATTTGAGAAATGTGTTGCCATGGCCGCTCTAATCGTTCGTGTGGTTGAAACGTCTCCTTTCCATGACCAATTGCCTAATAAATCACCCGTGTCGGCTTTGGCTCCGATTAACGCGATTGATTTTTCAGAATTTACGGGCAAAATATGCTGTCGATTTTTCAAAAGCACTATTGACTCTTCCGCAGCTTTTTTTGCGAGATCTAAATGTTTTTTTGATAAGACAACTTTAGCTTCCTTTTCTGCGCTGATACCACGATAAGGATCTTCAAATAATCCTAGCGTCTCTTTTAATTGCAAAACACGGGTGGCCGATTCATCAATTAACCTTTTAATCTCAACATTTGTAGCCGCTAACTTTTCTAGAGATCCCAAAAAAGCAAAAGACATCATATCGATATCGGTGCCAGCTTTGATGGCTTTAGCAGCTGCCTGACTGGCATCGTTTGCGACACCATGATCAATCATTTCGTTAATCGCATTCCAATCGGAAATAAGAACACCACTAAAGCCAAGTTCTTTTCTCAAAATCTGTCGCATCAAGTGATTATTTCCAGTAGCCGGAACTCCAAACAAAATATTAAAAGAAGTCATCACTAGCAACGCTTTAGCTTCAACGGCTTTTTGATAAGCAGGTAAATACTGTTCACGAAAACGCCATTCAGACATATCAACTGTATTATATTCACGACCAGCCTCTGGTGCACCATAGGCGGCAAAATGCTTTACAGTTGCAGCAACATGGGTCTGATCAATTGGCAATTCACCTTGGTAACCATCCACAAAAGATTCAGCTAGCATGCCATTCAAATAAGGATCTTCACCAGTTGATTCCATAACTCTTCCCCAGCGCGGATCACGAACTAAATCTGCCATAGGTGAAAAAGTTACATCGATTCCAGCTGCTGCTGCTTCTGCCGCAGATGCAGCAGCTACCTTTTTAACAAGTTCAGGATTCCAACTAGCGCCTAATGCCAATGGGATTGGGAAAATTGTTTTGTAGCCATGAATAATATCCGCCATAAACACTAGTGGAATATGGAGGCGATTGTTTGTTAAATATTCTTTTTGAATCTTTATCACGTTATCAGCACCAGAAATGCCCAAGACAGAACCAACATTATTCAGTTGTTTCTTTGAAACTTGATAAGACGACAGCGGCCCGGTTACTGATGATCCGTCATCACCAAAAAAATCTCCGCTGATTTGTTGCAATTGTCCAATTTTTTCTTCTAGTGTCATTTCTGACAACAATCTTTTTACGTAATCACTTGATAGCAAAATTACCTCCTTGGTTTCTTTTTAATAGAAACGTTTCACTCATGAACACAATAAAATGATAGCATATTTCTTGAAGCGCTTACATAAAAATTCCAAATAACATTTATCAATAAAAGCCAAATAAAAACCACGAACATAAATGCTCGTGGTTCAAAAAATACTT